>JANYJB010000111.1 GCA_025361935.1 Verrucomicrobiota bacterium | reverse complement strand
CGGAAAAGACGCGTTCCGCGGAAACGGCGAAGCGTGGGTGAAGCTCAAAGTTGGTCGAGGTGTTTGGTGTGTCTGTGTTCATAAATCGTTCGGTGCTACGTGGTGCGAGGAAGCGCCTAACCTGTGTTTAACCAACTTGAGGTTCGAGGGCTCACGTTGGCTAATTTGGTTTAGTGACAGTAGGTGAGGCAAGGGTAATCGTCAGATAGTCCAACGGTTAAGTGGAACTTGAACGCAAGGAGCGTTTGAGATAGGCAACTAAAATGTCGCCTAATTCCAAGTTGGCTAATTCGGCGGGAGCTTTGCCGGAAGGTGAGAAGAGCGCCCCGCAGTCGCTTTCCGAACGGATGCACGAAACCTTGAGGCGCTACCACTACAGCGTGCGCACAGAAGAGGCTTACGTGATGTGGTGCCGGCAGTTTGTTGAATTTCACGGGGGGCGCTCGCCGATGCGCCTGGGAGCGGCGGAAGTCACGGCTTTTCTGAATCATCTGGCGACGGCAAGGCGGGTGTCGGCCAGCACGCAAAACCAGGCGCTGAGCGCGGTGTTGTTTCTTTATCGCGATGTGATGGGGCGGGAACTGGGTGAATTTACCGACTTGAAACGGGCCCGGCGTTCGCGGCATGTGCCCACGGTGCTCGCGCGCGAGGAAGTGCGCCGATTGCTGGGTGCAATGGAGGGCACGCCTCGCCTCATGGCGTTGCTGTTATACGGCAGCGGTCTGCGGCTCAATGAATGCCTGCAATTGCGGGTCAAGGATATGGATTTGGAGCAGCGGCAACTGACGGTGCGCTCAGGCAAGGGAGGCAAGGACCGCCTCACCCTCCTGCCGATCGCGGCGGTTGCGCCGTTGCGGGCGCATTTGGAACGCGCGCGCCTGCTATTTGACGAGGATCGTCGCGAGCGACGTGCCGGCGTGGAACTGCCGTATGCCTTGGCGACGAAGTATCCGCATGCGGGAGAGGAGTGGCCGTGGTTCTGGGTGTTTCCCGCCCGAGGCGAATCAACCGACCCCGTCACCGGAGTGAAGCGGCGGCATCATGTGCATGAGGTCGTGCTCCAGCGTGCGATCAAGACGGCGGCGGCCCGGGCCGCTCTGGCCAAACCTGTTACGGTGCATACGCTGCGGCACTCGTTTGCCACACATCTACTTCAAGCCGGGCGAGACATCCGCACTGTGCAGGAGTTGCTCGGGCATAGTGACGTGAGCACCACGATGATCTATACCCATGTCGCGAACATGGGGGGATTGGGCATCACCAGTCCGGCGGACGAATGAGCGGCGGGCCGGGTGCAGAAGTGGAGTGGCCAGCAGTCGCCGGTCACAGGCGGCGCAGGGCGAGCAGTCCGCGGTGGATTTGCACGGCGCGGGCGAGGACGGCGTCGGTCAGGGCGGCGGTTTTTTTCTCGCTCTTGGGTTTCTCGGCCGGAGGGGGGGCTTCTTCGGGCGGGGCGTCTCCGTTGAGGTCGGCGGCGTGTTCCTTGGCGAGGACGGCTTCGTCGTAGCGGGGTTTGTCCACGGCGGGGTTGAGGAGTTTTTCCGGCGCGGTTCCGTGGCCGATGGCTTCCCAGGCTTTGCGGTCGGCGTCGGCGGGGGTGTTCACGGCGATGGCGACGTTGAGCGCGGGCGAGGATCGGCCGATGGTGATGCAGCCGGGCATCCCGACGGTGATGACGGCGAGCAGGGCGGGATCGGTTTCGGGCGAGACGAGGACGAGGCAAACGCGTTTGGCGGCGACGAAGGTCTTGATGGCAGCGAGCCAGTCGGACGTGCGTTCGCCGGGGGTGAAATAGCGCAGGTCGAGCACGGCGTGGCCGGTGGTCGCGGCCTTGAGGAGCGCGGGGCTTTCGGCGTTGCCGGCGGCGGGGAGGACGTAGGTGAGCCCCTGCCCGAGATCCTCGGTGCGGCCCGCCGGCGCGGTGGCGGCGCGGAGGTCGGCGGACAGGGCAAGCAGGCCGAGCGCGAGGAGGAAGCGGGGGAGTTTCATTGGCGGTGGAGCTGCTTCGCGCCGATGTCGCGGCGGTAGATTTTGCTGGCGCAGTCGATTTTTTCGCAGGTGGCGTAGGCGGCGTAGGCGGCGGCGCGCAGGGAGGGGGCGAGGGCGGTGACGCCGAGGACGCGTCCGCCGGCGGTGACGATTTCACCGGCGGCGTTTTGGGCGGTGCCGGCGTGGATGATCTGGACGTTGGCGGGCAACGTGGCGGGGATGCGGATGACGTCGCCCTTGGCGTAGGCGTCGGGGTAGCCCTTCGCGGCGATGACGACGCAGATGGCGTAGTCGGGCTTGATTTTGACGAGCGGTTTGACACGGGCGAGGTCGCCCCGGGCGGCGGCCCAGAGGAGGGCGAGCACATCGGTGTCGAGGCGCGGGAGGACGACCTGGGTCTCGGGGTCGCCGAAGCGAGTGTTGTATTCGAGGACGCTCGGGCCGGAGGGCGTGAGCATGATGCCGATGAAGAGCGTGCCACGGAAATCAATGCCCTCGGCGGCGATGGCGTTGACGGAGGGGAGGACGATTTCGTTTTCGATCTGCGCGAGGAGGGCGGGTGTGACGACTTCGGCCGGGGAGTAGGTGCCCATGCCGCCGGTGTTGGGGCCGGTGTCGCCGTCGCCGATGCGTTTGTGGTCCTGCGAAGTCGGGAGGATGACGTAGTCGCGGCTAGAAACGACGACGAGGATGGAGGTCTCTTCGCCGTAGAGGCAGTCTTCGACGAGGATCTGGCTGCCGGCGGAACCGAATTTGTTGCCGGCGAGCATGTCGTGGACGGCGGCCTCGGCCTCGGCGAGCGTCTGGGCGACGATCACGCCTTTGCCGGCGGCGAGTCCGTCGGCTTTGACAACGATGGGGATCGGGCGGGTTTTCAAATAGGCGAGGGCCGGGGCGACCTCGGTGAACACGCCGGAGGCGGCGGTGGGGATGCCGTATTTGAGGAGGAGCTGTTTGGTGAAAATCTTGGAGGCTTCGAGGCGGGCGCCGTCGGCCTTGGGGCCGTAGGCGGGGATGTTGGCGGCGGTGAGGGCGTCCACGAGGCCGAGGGAAAGCGGCACCTCGGGGCCGACGATGACGAAGTCGATTTGCTCGCGCTGGGCGAGGGCGACGAGGCCGGGGATGTTGTCCACGGCGACGGGGAAAACGGGGACTTCGCGGGCGATGCCGGCGTTGCCGGGGGCGGCGATGACGCGGGGTTTCGCGGGCGAGGCGAGACAGGATTTGACGAGCGTGTGCTCGCGTCCGCCGGAGCCGACGATGAGGATGTTGCGCGGAAGCGGGGAGGAAGTTGACGCGGAAGACACGCTACGAAAGAGAACGAGAACGAGAAGGAGAACGAGAACGATTTCTCAGAGCACCTGGAGCTTCTTGCGGTAGAAAGCCACGACCTCGTCGGGGTCGTCGGTGAAGAGGACGTAGTCGAGCATCCAGGCGGGGGCGCGTTTGGTGGCGACCATTTCGCGGAGCTGTTCGCGGAGGTGAGTCCAGTAACGGGCGTTGAAAAACACGTAGGGCACGCGGGGGCGGATGCCGAGCTTGAGGTTGCAGAGCTCGATGCCGATTTCCTCGAGCGTGCCGACGCCGCCGACATTGAAGATGCAAAAATCGGCGACCTCGAACCACTTTTGCCGGTAGTGGCGGGACGTGTCCTGGAAGGTGTTGAAAAAATCCACCCCGAGTTCTGGCGGCTGGGCTTCGAGTTCGAGGAAGCAGGCGCCGGTGAGCGCGCCCTTGGCCCGCGCCTGGTCGGTGGCGAGACGCATGACGCCGCCGCCGCCGCCGGTGAGCACGCCGACGTTGGGGCCGATGAAGCCGGTGAGCCGGTCGATGAGGCCGGAGATGCGTTCGGTGTCGGCCTGCTCCAGGCCGACAGCCGAGCCGTAGAAGGCGAGGATGGTGGATTCCTGAAACTTCCGGCCCAGTTCCTCGCGCACAAAAAAGCCGTGGTTCTTTTTGTAGGTATGCCGGTAGAGGTCGCCCATGCCCTCGGTGAACCAATAGACCTCGACGCCGATGTCGTGGTAGGTTTCGAGGCGGCCGTGGGCGTTGTGTGAGAGGAAAAAACCGTGGCTGCGGGAGGGCTTGCGGAAGATGATGCGGCGCAGTTTCAGCTCGGGCAGGCGGGTGAGAAGCTCGATGTGTTCGAGCAGATTAGGGAAGTAGTCGATGAGGAGCGTGTCGGCGTCGGCGGGGGCGGCGTGGAGGGCTTCGACCATGGTGCGGTAGCCGCAAGTCTTGAGGCTGGCGGCCTTGGGGGGGAGGGGCGACGACGCCTGGAGGAAAAGGCTGAAGTTCTCCATCTGCGCGCTCTGGCCGCGGACGCTGATGCGGGTGCGCGGACGGGCCTTGGGTTCGGTTTTGGGCGGGCGGGCGTCGAGGCAGGCGTAAAGATCCTGCGCGGTGGAAAGAAGGCGGGTGCGGCGTTTCTGGAGATTTTTGAAGTGGGGGTCGTCCGCCTGCGGCGCGCGGAAAATTTCGACGGAAACCATGGGGTTGACCACGGGCTGATCGCCGGAGTTGTAGATTTCCAGCATGACGTTCGTGCCGAAGGTCTTGATCGGGTCCAGCAGCACGGCGCTGGTGTGGATGCCGAAGTTGCCCTCGCCGCGATTGAGGAGAACAAAGTGCTCCTTAAGATACATCGAGCAGCTCGTGAGGATGCCCGACTGCGGCGGGATGGTGAGCATGTCGGTGTCGTGGCGAATCTGGACCTTGTCCAGGTAGGAACGGCCGGCGTCGCCGCTCACGAGGCGCTCGAAGTCGGCGCGTTGCAGGCGCGGGTTGAGCGTGTAGCGCACGCGATGCGGCGTCAGGAAAACATGACCAAGGCGGTCGATGCTGATGGTATTGGGGAGCTTCAGCACATTGTTTTGCACGGCGTCCCAGATTTCTTCGGTGGAGAGCTTGGCCTCGTCGGGCGCGTAAAAAAGCCGACCCACGGGGGAGCCGATGCGGAGAATTTTTTTCCAGTAGGCCGCGTTGGGAAAGCTGGCGTCGAAAAGGAAGGCGTCGGCCTCCATCAGCAGGCGGTTAGTATCGAGACGGGGTTCGCCGCGGGTGATCATCTCGATGCCGATGCGGGCGAGGGTGCTGCGTTCGGTGAAGTGCAGCGCGGCGAGGCGCGTTTTAAGAAAATCAAGTTCCGCCGGGTGGCGCGGCCAGAAGGCGAGGGTGAGCGAGAGGCTGCGTTCGTCCTTCTGTTTGATCGCGAGGATCTGGCCGTCCTGACTCGTCCAAAATGGGTCGGGTTGCATGGTGGGGCGACCCGTAATCAACGCACTATGCACCTAGGACACAAGAAACGAGTATGGGATTGCCAACGAATGAGCCGGAGGGCATCGCTTTTATTTTACGGCACAAATTCCTTTGTGTCGTTTCATACCTTAACTTCAACGCATGAAACTCATCTCCACGTTCAAGGCCGCCCTTCTCTCCCTCGGTGCCGTCGCCGTTCTTTCCGCCGCAGAGGCGACCACACCCGCTGCTCCGGCGCCGACTGTGCCGGCCGCCCCTCAATTTACCGAGGCCCAGCTTCTCGAAACCTTCGGCTGGTTTGTCGGCCGCCGCATCGGCATGAGTGAGCTTGGCTTCACCGCCGAGCAGACCGCCGCCGTCATCAAGGGCATCCAGAGCTCCGCCGCCGGCAAGGAATCCCCCTTTAAGATCGAGGATGTCGGTCCCCAGCTCGACAAGTTCATGCAGGCGAAGCAGGCCGAATACACCGCGAAGGTATCGAAAAAGAGCCAGGCTGAGAGCGAAAAATTCTTCGCCGAGGTGAAGGCAAAGAAGGGCGTCGTCGCCCTCCCGAGCGGCCTTTGCTACGAGATCGTGAAGGAAGGTTCCGGTGCTTTCCCCAAGGCCAGCGACACCGTGAAAGTTCACTACACCGGCACGCTGGTTGACGGCAAAAAATTCGACAGCTCCGTTGATCGCGGTGAACCCGCCGAGTTCCCCCTCAATGGTGTAATCAAGGGCTGGACCGAGGGTCTGCAAAAGATCAACAAGGGTGGTAAGATCAAACTCTACGTTCCTTCCGACCTCGCTTACGGCGACGAAGGTCGTCCGCCGACCATCCCGCCCGCCGCCACGTTGATTTTCGATGTCGAGCTGCTCGACATGAAGGATACTCCTGCTCCGGCTCCCGAGGCTGCCGCCCCCGTCGAGGCCAAGTAATCCGTTCGGGTTTACTTTAAGCAGTTCATCGCCCCCGCCTCAAAAGCGGGGGCTTTTTTTTGGCCGAATTTTTTGGGCCGTCAGGCTGCGTCGTGGGCGTGAATTGTAATATATTACAATCGTCCCTCTATCATTATCAGATGATCGGGTGTATCCTCCGAGCGTGGTCACGAGGCCACATGACAGATGACAAGTTCGATAGCTGACAGGTTGGTTGGTCAGGTCAGAGTTAGGGCCAGTGACAGGTCAGTTGGATAGCAGGTCAGATGTCAGGTCAGCGAAAGGTTAGGTAGTAGTCCAAAAGTTAAAAACTCAGTAGACTCCGCCAAAAACCACGACGAAGATAAGCGCCATTGCCGCGCCAGCGGGCTCGACCCGCACTATGATGAGCCTCCCCGATCCCGTTCGAGGAGGCTCAACCGTTTTATGGGTTGGGGGGCTTTCCCGTTTATCCCTGTTGAAGTGCAACTCGATCTAAACCGGCTTCACCTTACTTTCTGGGCAGTGAGAATTTCACGGTCGGCAAGTCGCCGCTGGTGTTGGCCGGAGTTTCGGAGGAGGTGGGGGCGGCGCTGATGGGGGAAGGAGCGGGGGCGGTGGCGCCGGTGAAGACGGGGCCGCCGGTGGTGGCGAGCGTCGCAAAGCTGCGTTCGAATATCTCGATGGTCTTGCGGTCGCGGCAGACGCCCTTGTCTATCTGCCCGCCGGGACCGAATGCGCCCATGATAACCACGATGACGCGGTGGCCGTTGCGGAGCGCGGTGGCGCTCAGGCAGTAGCCTGCGCCCTGGGTATAACCGGTTTTTAACCCGTCCACGCCTTCGACGCGTCCGAGGAGCTTGTTGTGGTTGATCATGTGCTGCGGGCCTTTCGGGCGGTTGGGGCCGAAGTCGCGCTCTTTGGTGGACGTGTATTTGAGCACGTCGGTTTTGGTGAGAAGGTAACGGCAGAGAATGGCGTAGTCGCGGGGCGTGGTGAGGTCGCCGTCGGCGATGCGGCGGCTGGCGGGCGGGAGGCCGTGGGGAGAGCGAAAGGTGGTGTGCGCCATACCGATTTCGCGGGCCTTGGCGTTCATGAGTTCGACAAACGCCTCGACCGAGCCGGCGGATGCGCGGGCGAGGGCATGGGCGGCGTCGTTGGCCGACTGGATCATCATGGCGTAGATCAGTTCTTCGACGGGAAAGGTCTCGCGGGGGTCGAGGAATACTTCGGTGCCGCCCATCTTGGCGTCGGAGACGTCGATTTTGACGGGAGTGGCGAGGGAGATGGATCGGCTCTGTAGTTTGTCGTAGAGGACGGCGAAGGTCATGAGCTTCGTCATGCTGGCGGGCGGTGTGACAAGGTCGGCATTGTCCTCAAGGAGGACTTTGCCGTCAGCGGCGTCGATGGCGATGAAGCCCTTCCATTCGCCGGTCTGGGCAGCGGAGGCGCTGGCGGACCGGGTCGTTTTCGCGGTGAGGGAAACAGGGGCGAGCCCGGCGAACGTCACCAGAATAAGCAGGGAAAGGGAGAGGCGGCAGAAGCGCGCGAAAATCATGCGCGCCAAGAGAGAGGAACGCGGGGCGTGCGGGCGAGAAAGAAAATGAACAGAGGGGCGTTTCCCTTGCGATCGCGGTGGATGCATGGCGGGAGATGAAGATACGGGGCGTTCTTATTCCGAGGCGGCGTTTTTCGTCGGAGGTGCGTTATCCTTCAGGAGGTCTTTGGCGGGGGAATAGTCGGGGGCTTTCCGGATGATTTCCTCCAAGAGGGCGAGGGCGGCGTCGGTGCGTTTTTCTGCGATCAGACGTTTCGCCGATGCGGTCATGATGTCGGCGTGTTCGATGGTGCCGTTGAGATAGGCGCTGGCGGCGCCGCGGAGGGCGAGCAGGTCGCCCTGGCGGGCGTTGATGGAAACTTCCAGTTGGGCAAGCTCTGTCTGGCGGTGCAGGAACCAGGGGGGGGAGCGGCGTCGGGTCAGGCTTAGGTTGGAGAGGATTTCGTCGTTGGCGCCGACTTTCTGAAGTGCGTCCAGATTTTTGAAAAACGCAGTTTCGTTGTCGACGAGCTCGATGCGTTTACGAGTGGAGGCTTCGACGCTTTCGGCCAGAGCGGTGACGCTTGGCGAGGTGTGGTTTGCGTGAGCCGATTGCGGCTGGATGGCGGGCGGAGAGTTGGTCCAAGCGGCGATTTGGGATGAGTGTTGCTCCAGCCAACGATCGAGCGTGGCGGCCCCGGCTGCATAGGCCACCGCGATGGCAAGGAGTGCGAGGGGGAGGGCCTTTTGCATGTCGATGCAGATGACGCGCTCAAGGGTGAAAGACTGGCCTTTGGCGTTGGAGCGCGCCTCGGTTTTAACGACGAACAGCCGACCTTCGAGTCGGGTGCGGGCCTTGGCGCGCTTATTCCAGAGAAAGTTGAAGCGTGTGGGAGTCATGACCGCGATGGCGAAGCGTCAGGCGAATTGAATGATCAGCAGGGTAGAATAATCCGCCCCTGTCCAGTGGAAGCCGTGCGGCCCAGACGGATAGTTTGCCCCACGCATCTGTCCCGGTTCGGGTCAGCGGGTCTGCTCGAGAGGGAGTTCGTGCAGTTTTAACTCGGGATTTTTCTCGATGAAATAGCGCATCGTCCAGTCATTGGGGAAGAGGACGATGGGGTGGTCGAACTTGTCCACGCCGAAGCTCACGCCGCTGGCGACGATGAGGGACTGCGGGTCTTTCAAGCTCGGGTGCGGTTCGAGCCAGCGGAGGAGGGTCCACGGGGTGGCTTCGAGGCGGGATTCGGCGTTGTATTCGGATTTGAGGCGGAACTGCACGACCTCGAACTGGAGGTTGCCGACGGCGGCGAGGAGCGTGGCACCGGGAGGGGCGTTGCGCGGCTGGAAGGATTGCACGACGCCTTCTTGGAGGAGCTGTTCGAGGCCGGCGCGGTATTTTTTTGAGTCGCCGGAGTTTGGATTGGAGATGTAAGTGAAGACTTCGGACGGGAAGCGCGGGATCTCGTCGTAGGCAATGGTGCGATCTTCGGTGAGAGTGTCGCCGATGCCGAAGGAGTCGTGGCCGACGAGGCCGATGACGTCACCGGGCCAAGCTTCGTCCACGGTTTCGCGTTCTTGTCCGAAGAGGCGGTGAGAGGAGGAGAGGCGCACGGTGCGGCCGGTGCGTTGGTGGACGACGTTCATGTCGCGGGTGAACTTGCCGGAGCAGACGCGCACGAAGGCGATGCGGTCGCGGTGCTTCGGGTCCATGTTGGCCTGAATCTTGAAAACGAAGGCGGAAAACTTTTCGTAGGTGACGGGAATCTCGCGGGCGGTCGTGGGGGCCGGGGCGCCGGGCACCGTTACGCTCACGGAGCTGCGCGTGGTGGGCGGGATGGAGTTCTTGAGGAAGCCTTCGAGGAGGAGCTGGACGCCGAAGTTGTTCACGGCGGAGCCGAAGAAGACGGGCGTTTGCTTGCCGGCTTGGACGGCGGCGAGGTCGAAGGGCGCGCTGGCGCCATCGAGGATTTCGATCTGCTCGGAGACTTGGTCGAAGGTGTAGTCGTCGAGCTTGTCGCGGACGACGGGGTCGGTGAGGCCGGTGACGTTGACGGGCGCGCGGTAGGCGCCGTGGGGCGTGCGTTCGAAGAGGTGGACTTCCTTGGAGCGACGGTCGTAAACGCCGCGAAAGCCGGGGCCGTTGCCGAGGGGCCAGGTGACGGCGCAGGGAGCGAGACCGAGCACGCGTTCCAGTTCATCGAGCAGGTCGATGGGGTTGAGCGTGGGGCGGTCGCACTTGTTCATGAAGGTGAACACGGGGACGCCGCGGCGTTTGCAGACCTCGAAGAGTTTGCGGGTTTGCGGCTCTATGCCTTTGGCGGCGTCGATCACCATAAGAGCGGCGTCCACGGCGGTGAGCACGCGGTAAGTGTCCTCGGAGAAATCTTTGTGTCCGGGAGTGTCGAGGAGGTTGACCGCGTAGCCTTGGTAATCGAACTGGAGGACGGTTGAGGAGATGGAGATACCGCGCTGTTTTTCGAGCTCCATCCAGTCGGAGGTGGTGGCGCGCTGGCTCTTGCGGGCGGTGACGGTGCCGGCGAGATGGATGGCGTTGCCGTAGAGAAGAAACTTCTCGGTCAACGTGGTCTTGCCGGCGTCGGGGTGCGAGATGATCGCGAAGGTGCGGCGGCGGGCGATTTCCTGGGCGGGCGTCATGGCTAAACGGGAAAGGCAACAGGGCGCGGGCGGGGAGGGGAAGTCTTATTTGCTCTGCGGTTAACCTAAAGGATAGGACGCGTGATACATCCACTGAATTTCACCAAATTATGTAATTTCCAGAATGGGAATAAGTCGTTTTTTACGCATTGTGAGCGTCACCCGTTCCCATGTTTGTTTGTGCTTTAATCATTGTAGGCGTTTATCTCGTCGTCGTTCTGATGCTCGTTGGTGGAATCTGGCGTGCACCAAAAGGGTTTGAGGACGACAAAGGTTTCCATGTAAGCAGCGGGACGGATACGGATAACATGGAACTTTGAGCTTCTACTGGCAGGGCGGCGCGTGATGATGGCTGGATGTCGTCGCCCGTCCCCTCGCTGAAACTAAAAGCCAACGCCAAGTCGCGCGTTCTTTCCGGACACCCGTGGGTGTTTGCCAACGAGGTGGAGGCGCTGCTGCCCGCTGAAAACGACGGCGCTGTGGTCGAGTGTCGCGACCGTGCGGGACGTTTTCTCGGCAGCGGCATCTACAACTCGAAATCGCAGATCATCTGGCGCCGGTTGAGCGCGCAGCGCGTGACGCTTGATGAGGCTTATATTCGTGGTGCGTTGACGCGGGCGATCTCGAGACGTGAAATTCCAAACGCCAAATTCCAAACGCCAAACGAACAAAAATTCCGCCGGTTGGTGTGGTCGGAGTCGGACGACTTGCCCGGCGTGGTGGTGGACCAATTTGGCGACACGCTGGTGTTGCAGATTCAATCGCTGGCGATGGATCAGCGGGGCGACCTGATCGTCGAGCTGCTGGCGGAACTGCTTTCGCCGACCGAGATCATCGTGCGCAACGATGCGCATATTCGAAAACTTGAAGGCCTGCCGCTCGGCGTGCATACGCGCAGCGGGCAGGCGTGGGCGCCTCGCTGGGAGAAAATCGACGGCTTCGACTACTGGCTCGATCTCCAGAGCGGGCAGAAAACCGGTTTCTATCTCGATCAACGCGAGCAGCACGCGGTGCTGGCGAAGCATTGCGAGGGCAAGCGGGTTCTGGACGCGTTTTGCAACCAAGGGCCGTTCGCCCTGCACGCGGCGCGGGCGGGCGCGAAGGAAGTGCTCGGCCTCGACAGCGCGGCGGATGCCATTGAGCAGGCGAAGAAAAACGCTGAGCGCAACGGCGTGAACGCCTCGTTCGCGGTGGCCAATGTCTTCGACTGGTTCAACGATCCGGTGCGTCACGGCGAGCCGTTGTGGGACGTGATCGTGCTCGACCCGCCGCCTTTCGCGAAGTCGAAGAGCGCGCTCGAAGGCGCGTTGCGCGGCTACAAGGAGATCAATTTGCGCGCGATGCAGAGTCTCGTTTCGGGCGGCATTCTCGCAACCTACACGTGCTCGCATCATATGCAGGATGCGGAGCTGCGCAGCGTGCTCGCCGATGCGGCCACCGATGCGAAGCGCAAGGTGCGCGTGGTGGAGTTCTGTCACCAGCCGGCAGATCATCCGGTGCTCGTGACCATGCCGGAGAGCGAGTATCTTCGCGGATATATCGTGCGGGTGGAATGAGGGCGGATTTCAAGCGGTTGTATATGGAAAGCTGGAAATCAGGAACCGGATAAAATCCAAATGGGTTTAAAAATCACGGGATTTGTTCTTTCCTGATTTCCCGCTTTTCAGATAAATTCCGGTTATGGCTTGGAGCACAGTCCACTGGAAAAGCGCCATTCTCGGCAAGCAGACCACCACGCAGGTGTTGCTGCCCGAATGCGGCAAAGCGCCTTATGCGACGTTCTACCTGCTTCACGGTCTGAGTGACGACTCGACGACGTGGCTTCGACGCACGCGCATCGAATGGTATGTGCGCGACCTGCCTCTCATCGTGGTGATGCCGGACGGCTACCGAGGCTTTTACGCCGACAATGACCAGGGACCCGCCTATGCGCGGCATTTTGGCGAGGAACTGCCGGCGTTCGTTGAGAAGACGTTTCATGCGAAGGCCGAGCGGGAGGCGCGGGCCATTGGCGGTCTGTCGATGGGTGGTTATGGTGCGCTGCGCGTGGGGTTGGGTTATGCGGATCGATTTTGCTCGGTGAACAGCCACTCGGGGGCGGTGGGCTGGGGTAGCATCACGGGTGATGAGGGTTACTGGGAGGAGGCCAAGCGGCGCGGATGGACGGATGAGTTTACGGCTGAAATGCGCCATGTTTTTGGGGCGTCGCCGATGGGAACCAGCCACGATGTGCTCGCGCTGGCAAAGCGCGCGAAGAAGGCGCGAACCCTGCCGAAGCTGCTGCTCGACTGCGGCGCGGAGGATTTCCTAATCGGGGACAACCGTAAGTTCCAACGCGACCTCACCGCAGCCAAAATTCCGCATGTTTACCGCGAATTCCCCGGAGCGCACACGTGGGATTACTGGGATACGCATATCCAGGACGCGCTGCGGTTTCACGCGGAGAACCTGGGTCTGCTGGCCGCGGGCAAATAGACGCAGGCTTGAATGCTTCGGAAAGAGAGTTAGCTGTTCGATCCATGGCAATTCCCGGAAGCGTGCTGATCGTGGACGATGAAGCCCATGTGCGGGCGTTCATGAAACTCGTGCTGGAGAAGCTCGGTATCTCCACGATTTACGAGGCGGGACGCCTAGATGAAGCGCGGGAAAAATTTGCCACGCATTCACCGGAGTTGGTGACATTGGACGTGAATCTGCCCGGCGGCAGCGGACTGGATCTGCTTCGGGAATTCCGGGCGGTGAATGACGATGTGCTGATCGTGATGGTCAGCACGGAGGTGCAGGCGGGCGTGGTCAACGAAGCCGTGGACGCCGGCGCCGATGGTTTCATCCGCAAGGATCTGCCGCGCGAGCAGATTTTGACGGAGTTGAAGGAAATTCTGGCGGACTGAACATAGCGGACGCAAAAAAGGCGGACCGATTAAGGTCCGCCTTTTTGTTTTTCGGAAACGTGTTCGAAGGTCGCTTAGAGGCGGCCGCCGTAGATCGCGGTGGAACCGAGCTCTTCCTCGATGCGGAGGAGCTGGTTGTATTTCGCGATGCGGTCGGTGCGGCTGGCGGAACCGGTCTTGATCTGGCCGGCGTTGGTGGCGACGGCGATGTCGGCGATGGTCACGTCTTCGGTCTCGCCCGAGCGGTGCGAGATGATGGCGGAGTAGCGGTTCTTCTGCGCGAGCTCGACGGCGTCGAGAGTCTCGGTGAGGGAGCCGATCTGGTTGACCTTGACGAGAATCGAGTTGGCGGTGCCGGTCTCGATGCCCTTGCGGAGGAAGTCCACGTTGGTGACGAAGAGATCGTCGCCGACGAGCTGGACTTTGTCGCCAAGGGTGTCGGTGAGCTTCTTCCAGGTGGTCCAATCGTTTTCGGCGCAGCCGTCTTCGATGGAAACGATGGGGTATTTGGCGCAGAGCTCCTTGTAGTAGGAGACGAATTCGTCGCCGGTGAACTGCTGGCCGGAAGACTTCTTGAAGACGTATTTGTTGCTCTTCTTGTCGTAGAATTCGGAGGCGGCGACATCGAGGGCGAAGAAGATGTCTTTGCCGAGCTTGTAGCCGGCGGCCTTGATGGCTTCGGAGATGGCGTCGAGGGCGTCGGTGGTGGAGGCGAGCTTGGGGGCGAAACCGCCTTCGTCGCCGACGGCGGTGGCGAGGCCCTTGGCCTTGAGAACCTTCTTGAGGGCGTGGAAAACCTCGGCGCCGGCGCGGAGGGCTTCGCTGAAGGTGTCGAAGTTCTTGGGGACGATCATGAACTCCTGGAAGTCGATGGGGGCGTCCGAGTGCGCGCCGCCGTTCATGATGTTCATGAGGGGCACGGGGAGAACCTTGGCGTTCGGTCCGCCGAGGTATTTGTAGAGAGGCTGATCGAGGGCGTTGGCGGCGGCGTGCGCGGTGGCGAGGGAGACGCCGAGGATGGCGTTGGCGCCGAGCTTCGACTTGGTCTTGGTGCCGTCGAGCTTGATCATGGCGTGGTCGATGCCGACCTGGTCCACGGCGTCGAAGCCGATGAGGGCGGGGGCGATCACGTTCTTGACGTTACCGACGGCGGCGAGGACGCCTTTGCCGAGGTAGCGGGTCTTGCCGTTGACGTCCTTGGGGAGCGACTTGGCGGAGACATCGCTGTCGCGAAGCTCGTGGGCCTCGTGTTCGCCGGTGGAGGCGCCGGAGGGCACGGCGGCGCGGCCGTAGGCGCCGGAGGCGAGTTTGACGTCGACTTCGACGGTGGGATTGCCGCGCGAATCGATGATTTCGCGAGCGGTGATGGCGGTGATCGTGGTATTGCTCATGAGGAAAAGGGATCGTCAGTGAAGCAAACGGCGCGCCGGTGGGAAGCAGAATCACTGCACAGGGGTTGCCCAAGGCTGCGCAAAGCCCAGGGAAGGAGCCCGAAGCCGATGCCTTCCTGTCCCTTCTAGAATACGGGGCGGGAGAGCCCCAGCTTGATCAGCAGTTGTTTGAACGTGCCGGGTGGCTTGGGGCGGAATTGCAAGGGAATTTGCTCTTCGTGGCCTGAGCCGAGTGAGGCCATCATGGGAGTGCCGCCCTCATAGTTGCGCACGGCCAGAAGTTCTGCGGTGAGAAGAGGTAGGGGTATCTGATTAAGGTGGCCTTCGCAGGCGGCGGCGTGAAGGGGGGTGTCGCCGTGGTCGTTGCGGGTGAGAAGCAGGTCGGTCGTTAGCTGGGAGGCCGGGATCTTGTCGAGCTGTCCGGTCTCGGCAGCGGCGTGAATCACGGTGTAGCCGTTTTTGCTGGGGATAATGAGATTCTCGTGAACCAGCAGTTTTTGAGGAATCTGATCCAGATGGCCGGCGATGGCGGCTGCGTGTAAAACGGTGTCGCCGGTCTTGGTCTTGAGCAGGAGATTCCCGGCGGTGAGCAAGCCAGCTGGGATTTGATCAAGATGTCCGTTGAGCGCGGCGACATGCAGGACAGTTTCACCGCTGAGGTTGCGGGATGACAGAAGAGTCTCGGTGAGAAATTGAGCGGGCAACCTGTTCAAGGCACCGTTTTCAGCCGCCTCGTGGAGGAGGGTGTTGCCCATGTCGGTGCGCAGCAGAAGAAGGTCCGCATCGAGCAAGCCTTCGGGCAGCTGGTCGAGGCTGCCGGAGGAGGAGGCGATATGAAGCACGGTGTAGCCGGAATTACTGCGGGCTAGGAGATTTTCGCGCGATAGCACGTGCGGTGGCAACTGGTGCAAGTTTCCGCTGTAGGCAGCCTGATGAAGGGGCGTGTAACCGGAATTGTTGCGGAGTAGAAAATAGTCGGTCTTGGCGAGATCGAGGGTCAGATCGCGGAGGCGTCCATATTTGGCGGCCACATGAAGGGCCGTGGTGCCGGAGGCGTTGCGCGCAGTGAGCTGATCGAGTGACAGGGACTGCGCGGTGTCACGCGTGAGGGTGCCGTCACGTATCGAGGCGAGCAGCGCATCGGTTTCCATGCTGTGAATGATACAACGATTCTCGGACAAAAGGCGCAAAACTAAAAAATGAAATTATCCGTGGCGGCTTTGGGTTTGCCATGAAGAATGCTTCGTTCAACCTTCACGACGAACTTATGAGCGACGTTGTGGAATCCCCTGCCGCCAACCCTGCGGCTTCCCGTGATGAAATTCTGGTTGTGGACGACGAGAGCTCGCTGCTCACCGTGTTTGCGGAGGCGCTTTCCACGCAATTCAACGTAACCACGGCGACCTCAGCGCGCGAAGCCGATTTTATCCTACGCAAAAAGCCGTTCAAAGTCGTTGTGACCGATCATTTGATGCCCGGTGGAAACGGCATGAGTTTTCTGGTGCGCGCCCGCGAAGAGTTTCCGCACATGCAGCGCATTCTGGTGACGGGCTACATGAAGCCCGAGATGCTCCTTCGCAGCGTGAACGAGGCGGCGCTTTTCCGCTATTTGCTGAAGCCTGTTTCCATGGCGGAACTTGTCGGCACAGTTCAGGAAGCGGTCAAATTGCACGATGTTTCGGTGGCGGCGGGCGAGTCATGACCGACATCCCTCAAACAACGTCCACGGGTAAGCCGTCGGTTTTGATCGTGGACGATGATCAGCCTTTTCTAGAAATGCTGGAAGAGACCTTTGCGGACGAGTTTGATCTGATCACCCTGGCTTCGGCCGAGGAGGCGGATCAGATGATGGCCATGCGCCGGTTTGACGTCGTGGTGTGCGATTATCTGATGCCCGGGGAGATGGGCTTGGAGTTTCTTGCGCGTTGCAGCGCGCGCTGGCCGCAGACGCAGCGGATTCTTCTTACGGGCTACATAAATCCGGAACTGCTTTCCAGGAGTATTTCCATCGCCGATCTGGCGGAGTGCCTTCTGAAACCCGTGCGGCCGGCGGAGTTGGCCAAGGTCATCCGTGAGACGCTTAAGACGGGGTAGGTTTCAAGATTTTATCTTTTGGCGCAAGTAGGGCGCAGTCGGACTATTCTTCGTCTTCAACAGACCGGCGAGCGGGCCTTGGTAGAGCAACCGACCGCCGCCCGGTCCGCCGTCGGGTCCGAGTTCGATGATGTAGTCGGCTTCGGCGAGGAGATCGAGGTGGTGTTCGATCACGACCACGGTGTGGCCCTGGTCCACGAGCGCGTGGAGGACCTTGATGAGTTTTTCGCAGTCGCTGAGGTGAAGGCCGATGGTCGGTTCTTCGAGAAGGTAGAGGTTGTGCGGTTGGATGCCGCGCGAACGTTCCTTGTAGCTCGTGAGGCCGTGAGCGAGCTCGGTCACGAGTTTGAGGCGCTGGGCCTCGCCGCCGGAGAGCGTGGGCGAGGATTGTCCGAGCGTGAGGTAGCCGAGTCCGCAGTCCACCATGAGTTGGCAAACTTGTGAGAGCTGCGAGTGAAAATCGAAGAACGCGACCGCCTCCTCGAAGGTAAGCTGGAGGACCTGACCGATGGTTTTATCTTTCCAGGTGATGTCGGCGAGCTCCGGGCCGTAGCGCGTGCCGCGGCAGTCGTCGCACGGAAGATAGGTGTCGGGCATGAAGGCCATCTCGAGCTTGATGCGTCCGCCGCCGGAACAGGTTTCGCAACGCCCGCCGGCGGTGTTGAACGAGAAACGTCCGGCGGTGTAGCCGCGCATCTTGGCCTCGGGGAGCGAGGCGAAGAACTGGCGGATGAGATCGAAGATGCCGAGATAAGTGGCGGGCGTGGAGCGCGGGGTTTTGCCGATGGGCGACTGGTCAACCTCGATGACGGATTTGAACGGGTGGGCGTTGCGAAGTTCACCAAAAGGCGGGTGGGCGTCGGGACCGTCGGGGGCAAAGTGGGCAGCCTTCACGAAATCGCGGCCGGTGAGGCGGGCTTTCTTTGCCTTGATCGCGTGGGTGACGGCGGGGTGGAGGACGTCGCGGAAGAGCGTAGATTTGCCGGCGCCGCTGGGACCGGCGGCCATGATGAGGCGGCGGAGCGGCAGGCGCAGGTCGAATCCTTGCAGGTTGCGATAACGCACGTCGGTCAGAGTGAGCCAGGCGGACGGATGCTTCTTGGCGTCGGGGATTTCGCGGTAGGCGCCGCGCAGGGGATGCTGGATGCCTTTGGCGAGGAAGAGGCCCGTGAGGGACTTGGCGCTGCGCTTGATCTCGGCGGGAGTGCCGTGGGCGAGTAATTCGCCGCCGTGGATACCGGCGGCGGGACCGAGGTCGATGATGCTATCGGCGCGGCCCATGAGCTCGTCGTCATGCTCGACGACGAGGAGCGTGTTTCCTTTGTCGCGGAGGGCGAAGAGCGTGTCGATGAGGCGGTCGTTGTCGCGGGCGTGAAGGCCGATGGACGGTTCGTCGAGAACGTAGAGCACGCCGGCGAGGTTGGTGCCGAGTTGCGCGGCGAGACGGATGCGCTGGGCTTCGCCGCCGGAGAGCGTGTCGGTGGGGCGCTCGAGCGAGAGATAGCCGAGGCCGACGTGGTCGAGGAATTTCAGGCGTTCCTCGATCTGCGGGACGATGTCCTGCGTGACGAGGCGTCCGCGTTCGTCGAGGGCGAGGGCGCGCAGGCGGGCGATGAGCTGGGCCGGCGTGGAGCGCAGGAGTTCGGGCAGGGAAACCGGAGGGAGACGGCCGTTGAGATGGAGTTTGACGGAGCGGGAGACACGGTTGAGGCGATCTCCGTGGCACTCCGGGCAGGGTGTGCCGGTGTCGGAAACGTCTTCACCGGACTCGATGCCGAAGGCGCGCAGGCGAATTGAGGGGTCGTCGGTGTTCTCTTCCTCGGGTTCGAGCATCCAGGGGAAAACGCGACCGTGGCCGCGACAGGAAGGGCACCAGCCGCGCGGGGAGTTGTGCGAAAAATGCTTGGGGTCGAGTTCGGGGAAAGATTCGCCAGTTTCGATATCGGTGCGCGTGGTGGAAAACCATGAAAGCACCTCGCCGTCGGGCAGGGCGATGAAGCAGGAGCCTTTGCCTAGCTGGAGGGCGCGTTCGAGGAGGCGGTCGGGTTTGCGTTCGCTGGTTTCCGGTTTTTTGAGATCGCCGACGACCACTTCGATATCGTGCTCGGAATAGCGGTCGAGTTTTTGAAACGTGTCGGTGCGGAGGAGTCTTCCGTCGGCGCGCATGAGCTCGTAGCCGTGGTCCTCGATCCAAGTGGCGATGGGCTGGTGGTGGCCCTTGCGTCCGCGAACGAGCGGGGCGCAGAGGTAGAGGTGTTTGGCTTTTTTCGCCTTGGGCGAGGCGAGGACCTTCGCGAGCAGTTTTTTGAGTTGGCCGGGAGAAAGTGGTTGCACCGGTTTATCGGTGTCGGGGTGATGCTGGACGCCGAGGCGGGCGTAGAGGAGGCGCAGGTATTGGGCGACCTCGGTGATGGTGGCGACGGTGGATTTGCGGGATCCGCGCGTGATGCGCTGCTCAATGGCGACGGTGGGCGGGATGCCGGTGAGACGGTCGATCGCGGGACGGGGGAGCTGCTCGACGAACTGGCGCGCGTAGGGCGACATCGACTCCATGAACCGGCGCTGGCCCTCGGCGAACACGATGTCGAAGGCGAGCGTGGATTTGCCCGAGCCGGACACGCCGGTGACGACGGTGAGCTGGCGATGGGCGATGGTGAGCGAGAGGTTTTTGAGGTTGTTTTCCCGAGCGCCGATCAGGGTCAACACATCGCTCCGCGAGCGGTAGGCGGCGCCGTCTTCGGCGGCGAGCAAGGCAGGTTTGTCACTTATTAAGTGACAAACTTGCATGGCTTGTTGGAGAAACGAGCTTGTTGGCGTGGTGGCGCGGGCGACGGCTTCGGGTGTGCCTTCGGCGATGATGCGACCGCCGGCGGAACCGGCTTCGGGGCCGACTTCGACGAGCCAGTCGGCGGATTTGAGGACGTCGAGGTTGTGCTCGATGACGATGACGCTGTGGCCTTGATCAACCAAAGTCTGGAGAACTTCGATGAGACGTTTGACGTCGTGGCGGTGTAGGCCGGTGGTCGGTTCGTCGAGTAGCAGCAGCGCTCCCTTGGACTGGGCGTCGGAAGCAGTCGTGAAGCCGGAGAGGTATTTGACGAGCTTGAGGCGCTGGGATTCGCCGCCGCTGAGGGTGTTGAGGGGCTGGCCGAGCGTAAGATAACCGAGGCCGACGGCTTCGAGGCTGGAGAGGCGGGCGCGGATCGAGGCGTAGTCGGAGAAAAGAGGAAGGGCGTCGGCAACGCTGGTGTTGAGCAGATCGGAGACGGAGTGGCCGTGCCACCGGACAGCGAGGACCTCAGGCTTGAAGCGGCGGCTTTCGCAGACGGGGCAGGGAACGAAGACGTCGGAGAGGAACTGCATCTCAACGCGTTCGTAACCTAGGCCGAGGCAGTGATCGCAGCGGCCATCTCCGCTGTTGAAGGAGAAGCTCGAAGGGCCGAAGCCCTGTTCGCGGGCGAAGTCGGTCTTGGCGTAGAGTTCGCGGATGAGGTCCCACGCCTCGGTGTAGAGCGCGGGGTTTGAGCGAGGCGTGCGGGACAGCGGCGACTGGTCAACGAGGACGATCTCGGAAAACGCCTCGTCGCCGCTGATGTCTTCGATGACGGCTGGGTCGTCGGTCATCTGAAGGCGTTTGGCGAGGAGGCCTTGGTGGATGACGTTGTCGAGGAGCGTGGACTTGCCGGAGCCGGAGACGCCGGAGATGCCGACGAGGCGACCGAGTGGCAGCCGGAGCGTGACGCGATCGAGGTTGTGCTTGGTGGCGCGCGTGAACGTGAGACGCGGCGTGCGCTCATTGACGGAGCGGCGGCGGGCAGGGAGGTCGATTTGCCGGCGGCCGGAGAGATAGGCGCCGGTGATGCTGGCGGGCGACGCGAGCAGGCCGTTGAGCCTGCCTTGGAAAACGATTTGGCCGCCGCGGGCACCGGGTTCGGGACCGACCTCGATGACGTGATCGGCGGCGCGGATCATAGCCTCGTCGTGCTCGACGACGACGACGGTGTTGCCGGTGTCGGTGAGCGTGCGGATGATGGCGATCAACCGGTCGATATCGCGCGGGTGCAGGCCGACGCTGGGTTCGTCGAGGATGAACAACGTGTCCACGAGCGAAGTGCCGAGGCAGGACGTGAGGTTGACGCGCTGGACTTCGCCTCCGGAGAGCGTCTTCGAAGAGCGGTCGAGCGTGAGGTAACCGAGGCCGACCTGTTCGAGGTAGCGCAGACGGGTGAGGATGCTGTCAAAGGCCAGAGTGGCGCTGCGGTCTGCGGAATCGGGCGGGGCTTCGGCGGCCTTGGCGAGCAGTTCGCCGACGGGCAGTTGATAAAGCTCGGGCAGGGTGAAGCCGTTCCATTTCCAGCAAAGAGCCTCGGGTTGGAGGCGCGTGCCGCCGCAGGTGGGGCAGGGGTTGTAAGCGCGGTAGCGGGAGAGGAAGACGCGCACGTGCATCTTGTAGGTGTTCTTCTCGAGCCATGAGAAAAACCCTTTCACGCCATACCAGGCGTGCGGCCACTCTTTGCCGATTTCGCCGTAGCCGGGTTCGCCGTCGATCACGAAGGCACGCTGGTCGGGCGTGAGCGAGGCGAAGGGGACGTTGAGCGGGATTTTATTTTTCTTGGCGATGGACGTGAGGTCGTCCTTCGACGCGCGGTAAACTTCTCCCTCCCAGCATTTGATGGCGCCGTCGGCGATGGAGAGCGACTGATCGGGGATGGCGAGGCGGTAGTCGATCTCGATGATGCGGCCGAAGCCCCGGCAATGCGGGCAGGCGCCGAGCGGGGAGTTGAACGAGAAGAGAGCAGGCGACGCGGCGCGGAAAGTGCGGCCGGTTTCGGGCGAGTGAAGACCGCGTGAAAAATGCCCGATCAGGGTGAGCGAGTCGGCGGCGAAGACGTGAAGCTGGCCCTGGCCAAAGTGCATCGCAGTCTCGGCGGCTTCGAGGAAGCGGGTGCGTTGCGCCGGTTCCAGGGCAAGGCGATCTTGGGCGACGAAAAGGTGGGGCGCAGGACTATGGGCGAGCGGAGACGGGTCGGAGATCAGGTCGTCGATGCGGGCGACGGCGGGCTTGGCGTCGGCTGAGGGGACGAGGACGCGGACGTAGGACTGGCCTTTGAGGTTGGCCAGCACTTCGGGCCATGTGAGGTTGGCGGGTTTGTTGACCTTGAAGGCGACGATGACCTGCGCGGCGGGCGAGGCGGCGCAGGATTTTCCCCAGATGGATTGAGGGGTGTCGTCCTCTACGGGCTTGCCGGTGGCGGGATCAAAACAGGTGGCGACTTGGCTGAACCAGACTTTGAAGAAATCGGTGAGCTCCGTCATCGTGCCGACGGTGGAGCGCGAGGTTTTGACGGTGTTGGTCTGCTCGATGGCGATGGACGGGCGGATGTTTTCGATGGACTCCACCTTGGGCTTGTCGAGGAGGTCGAGGAACTGGCGCGTGTAGGCGGAGAACGTCTCGACGTAGCGGCGCTGGCCCTCGGCGTGCAGCGTGTCGAAGACGAGCGAGCTTTTGCCCGCGCCGGAGAGGCCGGTGACGACCACGTATTTGTCCAGCGGGAGATCGAGGTCGAAGCCCTTGAGGTTGTTCTGGCGAACACCGCGCAGGCGGATGCACTCGGGGTGGTTTTTAGGAAATAGGGAAGCGGGACGGGACACGGCGCACACGGATGAACAGGGCTTAGGGGAAAGCAACCGTGCGGTGCAAAACCAACGCGATTCCCCCGGGCGTTTGAACGGACAGGGGCTATGCGCCGGTAAGAGCGAGGGTGGCGCCGGCGTTTTTGATGGCGGCGGCCACGGACACGGCGGGCTTGTTGTCGGTGACGATGGTGAAGCGCGGGTTGAACGGCGCGGTGAGGTTCATAGCCTTGCGGCCGTACTTGGAGCTGTCCATCGCGAAGAACGTGCGTTCCGAGGAGGCGATCATCTTGCGCTGGATGGCGACAGTAAGGGTGTTTTGATTCCAGATGCCGGCTTCGGTGATGCCCGCGCCGCCCAGGA
>JANYJB010000081.1 GCA_025361935.1 Verrucomicrobiota bacterium | reverse complement strand
GACGGCAAAGTGTTCGTCCTCCCGGTCGAGCAGGCCATCCGCATCCGCACCGACGAGTCCGGCGACATCGCGCTTTAAGCGCACCGTCCGCCATCCGTTCGCATCACCAGCGGCCCGGGCCTCACCGCCCGGGCCGCGTTTGTGTCTCTATTGGTGGGGCACCTTCGATGGCTCTCGTTTCGAGATGTGCGCTACTAGCAGCGTGAAGAAGCACAGCACGAGATTTTGCAGCGGCAGTTGGAGCGCCGTCGGCAGCGCGTAGATGATGCACACCGCCGGCACCCACACGCCGAGATTCGAGATGAGCATGGGTAGGACGCGGCGCGCATACCAGCGGGGGGCGCGCACCTCAGCGGCGAGGGCCGTGCCGGAGAAGCCGTGTTCGCACCAGTCGTAGATAAGCACCGTCAAAGGCACGGCGAGGACGGGGCAATAGATAAACTGGTCGAGAATCATCTTGGTGACGACCGTCCCCGGTCCGTTGCCTTCGCCGACGCTCCAGGCGAGGAAGTGATACCAAAGGCCGATCTCCAATCCCTTGTAGGCCCAGAACGCGGTTATCACCGCGCCTTGAGTCCATGTGTAGCGGGTCCGCGTCGAAGGCACGGTTTTGAGGTAGATGAAAGGCAGTAGTCCTCCGCACAGGCCAGTGCTTATGATGCCGAAGGTCACGCCCATGTGCGTGCGCAGGTCCGCCAGGCGGTTGACCGCCTCCCGCGTCGGCGCGTGGTGGTAATAGGCCAGCACCAGCACGAGCGCGAAGACCTGAAGCGCCAGCCCGGGCAACAGGTTCGCGCGGGCGCCGCGCAGGCCTGCGTGCCAGGGGGCTTCGGCGGTGGTCGAGGAGGTGGACATAAAGCCGGTCACGTTGCGTTGGCCGGCGGACTCTAGCCAGTGTGAAGTGGCCGATGACCGCCGCTTATGATTTCAGCGAGGGCTGGCGGTCGGGTCCGCAGCGTATCAATGTGATTTCATGCTTGTTGATTTTACCACGCTCGAGCCGCGCCTCGCCTACGGATGGATGTCCGGCCTGATCACTCCGCGCCCCATCGCCTGGGTCTCGACGATTTCCACCGACGGCCGCACGAACCTCGCGCCGTTTTCTTTTTTCAACGGCGTCACGTCCAACCCGCCCACGCTGCTTTTCTCGGCGGTCAACAACCGCGGCGGCGTGAAGAAGGACACGATTCGAAATATCGAGGCCGTGCCGGAATTTGTGGTCAACGTGGTCCCGCACTCGCTGGCCGCGCCGATGAACGCCTGCGCCGCGCTCCTGCCGCACGGCGAGAGCGAGTTTGACGCGTTCAACATCACCGCTGCGCCGAGCACGAAAGTGCGCCCGCCGCGCGTGGCGCTCGCTCCGGCGGCGTTCGAGTGCGTGCTCGACCGGATCATTTTGATCGGGGAGGGCGCGGGCGCGGCCAACCTCGTGCTCGGCCGCATCGTCGCGCTGCATGTGAGCGAATCAGTGCTGGGGGCCGATGGCGGCGTTGACGCCACGAAGCTCGACACGATCGGCCGTCTCGCCGGCGACGACTACGTGACGACGCGCGAGCGATTCACGGTCAAGCGCCCCGACCGCTGAACCTCGCCTGCGGGCTTCCCTTGCGCCGCCGGTTCGCGCTAGCGTTTCACCCATGGCGAAAGCCCGCGCTGCGGAGCCCTTTTCTTTTCGTTCGTTAAAACCGGAAACCCTGCGGGGAACCGCCGGATTTTTCCGCGTCGGCCAGACGGCGGGAGGCCAGTGGTGGTTCGTCGATCCGCGCGATCACCTGTTTTTCGCGAAAAGCGTGGCGGCGGTGAACCGTGCGGGTCGCGCCGGGGCGCCCTCAACACAACGTGGCGTCTATGCTACGGTGGTGGATCAACTTTACGGCTACGAAGACTCGTCCGAGTTTGCGCGGGTCGCGTTGCAGCGGCTGCGGCACTGGCAGGTGAACACGCTTGGCCCGTGGGCGGAACCCGTGCTGGCCGGAGCGGGGCTTTATACGACGGCATTGGCGGACTTCCGTCATGCGGGTGGCCCCGTTATCCACGCCAACGGCGTCAGCCTGCCCGATGTGTTCGATTCCGGTTGGCCGGCCTTATGCGATCTTCATGCGCAAAAAGTCACCGCCGCGTGGGCTGGTCACGCCGGCTTTATCGGCACATTCACCGATGACGCGCTGGGGTGGGGCGCGCCGCGTGCCGACCGGCCTTCGCTGCTTCAGGTGTGCCTGAGCCTAGAGCCCAGTCTGGCGGCCTATCATGCCGCTTGGGAATTCGTGTTGGCTCCGCACGCGGGCGACCTGAATGCGCTCGGCCGTTCGTGGAGTCTAGATCTGCCGAACAAGGAGGTGATCCGCCAACGCACGCTTGAGGAGCGGCCGCTCGCGACGCCGGGCTACCTGCGCGATCACGAGCGATTCGCGCGCGAAGTCGCCAACCGCTATTTCAGTGCCACCGCGTCGGCTCTGCGCCGTCACGATCCGCATCATCTGGTGCTTGGCTGTCGCTTCTCGGAGCCGCCGGGGGCGACGGTGCTGGCCGAGTGTATTTATCCGCAAGTGGACGTTGTCTCGTGGCATTGCCACGGTCCGGATTTCGCGCTGCACGCCGAGATTTACGCCAGCGCCGCCGGGATGCCGCTGTTGTTGACGGCGTTCGGGCTGTCGAACGAACGGTTCCGCACCGCGCCCTTCAAAATCCAATCCGGCCCCACGCGTCTCGAACGCATGCTGCGCGACGGTCGCCATGCCCTCGCCGCCGCGTGCGCGCATCCGTCTGTCGTCGGCTACGAGTGGGCGCGCTGGGCGGACGAGGCCGACGAGACGCCGCCGTTTGGCGCGGGTCTGGTGCATGTGGACGACCGCGAGGCGGTCGAGCACACGGAGCTTTTTGCGCAGATCAACGCCCGGGCCGAGCGCTTGCGTCGCCGGGCGGCCTCCTGATGCTTTTTGCTCCATGCCCACCCCTGAACACGCCGACTACCTTAAGTCCAAAATCCGCACCGTGCGCGACTGGCCCAAGCCGGGCATCAACTTCCGTGACGTCACGACGCTCTTTCAGGACCCCGAGGCGTTCCGCGTGTCAGTCGAGGCGTTCGCGCTCGATTGCCACCGGCACAAGATAAACCTCATCGCGGCGGTGGATGCGCGCGGCTTCATTATCGGCGGTGCGCTCGCCTACCAGCTCCACCAGCCGTTCATGCTCGTGCGCAAAAAAGGCAAGCTGCCCTTCCGCACCGTCGCCGCCGACTACGACCTCGAATACGGCAGCGCTTCCATCGAGATCCACGCCGACGCGTGCAAGGCCGGCGACCGCGTGCTCATCGTGGACGATCTCATCGCCACCGGCGGCACCGTGCTCGCGGCGACGAAACTCATCCGCGCGCTTGGCGCCGAGGTCGTGGGCGTGGCGGCGATCATCGATCTACCTGAGCTGGGCGGCTCCAAAAAACTCCGCGCGGCGGGGTTGAACGTCCACGCCCTTTGCGCGTTCAGCGAGACGGAGTGAGGCGGCGATTTTTCCGATGAGTCTCACGATTTGGTGCAACGCTGCGCTCGCCGAACCCGCCGAGGGGTTGCTCGTCGCGGGCTTGGCGAAACACCGGCTGGTGTTCGCCGAAAAACGCTCCGCCTCGGTGCTAATCGCCGGCCCGGCCGATCCCGCGATGGCGAAGGCCGACGTTGTTTTCGGGCAACCTGACGCTGCCGAGTGTCTTCGGTCGAAATGCATCAAGTGGGTCGCCGTCACCAGCGCGGGCTACGGGCGCTACGACACGCCGGAGTTTCTGGAGACGTTTCGGGCGCGCGGTTCGGTCTTCACGACGAGTTCGACCGTCTTTGCCGAGCCGTGCGCGCAGCACGTGCTGGCGATGATGCTCGCGCTCGGACGGCAGTTGCTCGCCTCGCACGCGGAGCAGTTGGGCGAGCGCCAGTGGAAGTTTTTCGAGCGCCGCTCGGCGTCGGCGCTGCTCAACGGCCAGACCGTGCTGATGCTCGGCTACGGCAACATCGCCCGCCGCCTCACCGAGCTGCTCGCGCCGTTTGGCGTCAAAATCTACGCGGTGCGCCGCAAGGCCCGCAGCGAGCGCGGCGTCCACATCATCGCGGAGGACCGCGTCACGGCGGTGCTGGCCGAGGCCGACCACATCGTGAACCTGCTTCCCGACAACGAGGCGACGCGCAACTACGTCAACGCCCGCCGCCTCGGCGCGTGCAAGCCCGGCGCGCGTTTCTACAACATCGGTCGCGGCACCACCGTGGACGAGCGCGCGCTCGTGCAGGCACTCGAAAGCGGACGGCTGGGCGCGGCGTATTTGGACGTTTTCGCGGAGGAGCCTCTGCCGCCGTCAAACCCGCTGTGGACGGCGCCCAACTGTTTCGTCACCCCGCACACGGCGGGCGGCCGCAGCGACCAGGACGCGGCGCTGGTGAAGCATTTTTTGGCAAATCTGGCCGCGTTTGAGAGCGACGGCGAAACGATGGCGGATCGCGTGGTGTAGCGTCGGCCGCCGAGTATCAGAAATGCCAGTAGCCTTCGGTGAACACGTGGTTGCCGTTGACGATTTCCCAACTGGGCGGGGTGTAAATTGCGTTCGGCTTCAGGGGGAGCGCCCACTGGCCCTTTATCCAGACGTAGCGGCCGCTGTAAAAACGCCAGTGGCCCGCCATCCATACATGCTTAGGGCTGGGTTGTTTGCCGGTATCCTCCACCTTTGGCGGAGGAGTCGCACCGTTTACCTCGATGATGCGGGCCGTCGGCGGAAGAGTGCCTTTTTCCACAACGATTTGATGGGGAGACGGGGTTTCCTTGAGAATGAAAATCTGGTTCGGGCCGCCTTCGTTGGCGATTCCGCCAATTGAGCAGGCGGACAGCAGGGCGAGGCCGGCGCAACCGCCGAGCATCGCGAGCGAGCGGATAAAATACGCGGCGGGTTTGCGGGCGGAGTCTGCTGGAGCGAGAGGGATCATGGACGTGGAGAAAAAAGAGAAGTCGTCGAAAGTGTCATGGTATCGAACCGTCGCCCGTGGTCACTCAATTAAAAAAACGCCGCCTACTCGTCGTCGCGGTGCTGGCGGTGGCGGAAGGGTAGGGTTTTGGCTTCTTCGGCTTTTTTGCGCCAGCCGGGGGCGCTGGCGTGGGCACCGGGTTTGAGTTGTTTCGGAGCCTTGGCCGCCTGTTCGGCTTTGAGTTTGAAATAGCTGTCGAGGCGCTCGGGCGGGACGGTGCCAGCGTCGAGGGCGGCGCGGATGGCGCAACCCGGCTCGGTGAGGTGGGTGCAGCGGCTGAAGCGGCACTGGGCGGCGAGGTTGACGATGTCGGGGTAGGCGTCCTCGACGGCTTCCTTGGCGTCCCAGAGCTGGAATTCCCTCATGCCGGGCGTGTCGATCACGAGGGCGCCGGCGGGCGTCTGGGTGAGTTCGCGGCGGGTGGTGGTGTGGCGGCCCTTGGCGTCTTTCTCGCGGACTTCGCCGGTGGGCATGGCCTCGGCGTCTTTGAGAAGGCGGTTGATGAGGGTGGATTTGCCGGCGCCGGAGGAGCCGACGAAGGCGAGGGTGCGGCCGGGGAGGGCGTAGGTCTCGGCGAGCGCCTTCAGGCCTTTGCGGGTGAAGGTGCTCGTGATGTGGACGGGGATGCCGGGGACGAGGAGTTCGATTTCCTTGCGCACGGTGTCGGGGTCGTCGCAGAGATCGGACTTGTTGAGGATGATGACGGGTTGGGCGCCGCTGTCGCGGGCGGCGACGAAGAAGCGCTGGATGCGCTTGGCGTTATAGTTGGAGTCGAGGCCGCTCACGAGGAAGACGGTGTCGATGTTGGCGGCGACGATCTGCTCGACCCGGCGTTCGCCGGCGGCCTGGCGGGAGAATCGCGAGCGGCGCGGGACGAGGGCGTGGATCTGCGCGCGGCGTCCGTCGGAGGAAACCTGCACGGCGACCCAGTCGCCGACGGCGGGATAAGACTGGGCCTCGCGGTCGGCGGCGTGGTGGAACTTGCCGGTGAGTTCGCCCAGAAATTCGCCGCGGGCGGTCTGCACGGCGTAGTAGTGGCGGCGCAGCTCGACGACGACGCGGGCGGGCTCGTAGCCGGCGGCGGCGTGAGGGGCGAAGGAAGCGGCCCACGCATCGTCCCAGCCGAAGGCGTGGAGGGCGTCGCTCATCCCAGATCGATCACCCGGCGGGCCTTGTCGGGATTCTGGCGGTAGAACAAGGCGGTCATGCCGACGGCGCCGGCGAGGACGCAGCGGCCCTTATCGGCGATGTGGGCGATGAGTTCGGCGCGCGTCTGCCGGTCGGCGCCGAGGAAGCGTAGTTTCACCAGCTCGCGGGCGTTGAGGTGGTTCTGGAGCTCCTTGAAGAATTCGTCGGTGAGGCCGCCTTTGCCGACCTTGAGGGCGGGATCCATCGTCTGGCCGAGGCTGCGGAGAAAGGTTTTCTGCGCGCCGGTGAGGGGAAAGTCATACATGCGGAGAGGAGGCAACGCGCTGAGGGCGCGGGTGGCAAAACAATCCGAGGGAATACCACGTCAGCCCAAGGATAACCCAAGGAAACGTTTAGGTTTTTTTCGTCCAACATACACTTCGTAACGCTTATCCACCGTCGAATCCGACCACGAATCACGGACTTTTGGCCGGAGCGTAGGGGCATCGGAAATATCGAGCTCACGATTATTCGCTGACCGCAATAAATCCAGCAACTCATCCATATTTTTCCATCGTTCCCGTTCGCCTTTGAGCAAGGACGTCCAGCTCTTGGTTCTTGATTCTATCGCGCGCTCAATCTCGGACGATGAAGCAAGCCGAACTTCAATCATGTCATGCGCACTCTCGATCGAAGCGTAATCCATCAGTCCAGAATCATAAGTCGCAGCAATCTCAGCTAACATCAGATCACGCGTGATTCGCGCCACGCCATCCTCTCCCGTCGCGAATGGAAACATCGAAATATCGTTTTTGTGTGTCGCGAACGTCTGAATCGAAAACAGAACTTTTGACATACGCAGCGGCGAGCGGTCCGGCAGACGCAATTCAACGCAAACAGAATTGGGCAATGACAGAGGCATTTTTGGCTAACAGTGAGACCAGCCTGCGCTATGTTTTATCAAGTGAAACAATAATTAATTGGTAGAAGACGGGAGGATAGGGCTGCTGTCCGATGCGTTCCGTCGTTCACCACGTCCACCGCACGCCGCCTCGGAGCGTGCGCGGGGGGGCGATGTTGACGACGCCGGGGGACGGGAGGCCGGTTTCGACGGTGGCGTCGAAGAGGTTGTCGATGGCGGCGAAGATTTCCCAGCCACGGGCGAATTTGCGGGAGACGCCGATGTCAACGGTGGTCGCGGGTGCGAGGCGGAGGGTGTTGGCGTCGTCGTCATACTGGGCGCTTACCCAGCGGAGGTTGGCGGTGACCTCGACTTTGCCGGGGGCGGACCAGCGGAGGCCGGCGGTAAGGGTGTGGCGCGGGACTTGGGCGAGGCGTTTGCCGTCGAGGGCGGAGGCGGCTCCGCCGCCGTCGATCACGCGGGCGTCGCTGAGGAGATAGTCGGCTTCGAGGCGGAGCGTGGGGAGCGCCTGCCAGTGCGCGCCGGCTTCGAAGCCGAGGACGCGAACGAGGTCGAGGTTCTGGCGCTGGCGGGTGTTGGGCGGAACGACGGTGACGTTGGCCACGGCGTCTCGGATGGCGTTGGCGAAGGCAGTGAGGGTGAGGCCGGCGTGCGGGTTGCCGAGGTCCACACCGAGTTCGCCGCCGGTGAGTTTCTCGGGCTTCAGGGCGGGGTTGGCGTCGGTGGTGACGGGGCCGACGCGGAAGGGGCGGTAGTATTCGTTGAGCGTGGGAACGCGGAAGGCTTCGTAAACGGAGGTGCGCGCGCGGATGGCGGGGGCGGCTTGCCAGACGAGGTCGGCGTTGGGGCTGAAGGCGTAGCCGTCCTGGTCGGCGTAGTGGTCGTCGCGGGTGACGATGCCGGTGGAGGGGGCGAACTCGTGGCGGTGGCCGTCGGTGTTTTGCCAGTGGTCGAGGCGCGCGCCGAGCGAGCCGCGCCAGTCGGGGGCGAGCGCACGTTCATGGGTGGCGAAGACGCCGAGGAACGTCTGGTCGCCGCCGGCGTAGCGGCGGCGGGTGAACTGGTTGAGCGGCACGCTCCAGAGGTAATCCTCGCGCGTCTCGCCCGAGACCCAGCGCGCGTCGGCGCCGGCGGTGGTGGTGGCGTCGGGGTCGTGCGCCCACGTGGCGGTGAACGCGCCGCCGGCGGCGTTGGCGGGGACGTCGTATTGGTTGCTGGCGGGCGTTTCGGCGGTGCGGGCGAGGTTGACGGAGCTGAAGAAGGAGGAGAACGACTGCGTCTGGCCGTAGAGCACGGCGGACCACGCGCTCACGCCGTCGGCACCGCCGGGCTCGCCGAGGAGTTTCGCGGAGAGGAAGGCCTCGTGGGAGGCGTTGCGCTGGAGGGGAGTGCCGTTGCCGCGATCTTCGGCGTAGGCGCGGGTGTCGATGATGAGAGTGGTCGTGGGGCTGAGTGCGGCGAGGAAGGTCGCTTGGGCGCGTTGATAATCGAGATCGGCGGGGCGGTCAATCGGGCCGGGGTTTTCGACGAGGTCGGCGCCGTCGGTGTGGAAGGCGGCGGCGTCCACGCGGACGGCGCTCTTGCCGCTGGCGGAGGCGTAGGTGGCGGCAGTCTCGCCGCCGAGGGTGTCGCGATCGCCGGCGGTCGCCTCGATCTTGGCCTGCGTTGAGGCGGGCGGAGCGGTGAAGAGTTGCACGGTGCCGCCGAGGGCGGCGTTGCCCCAGGCGGTCGAGCCGCCTCCGCGCACGATTTCGGCGTGGTCGAGGGAGAGCTTGGGAACTTTTGTCCATGCGATCCAGCCGCCGAAGGGGTCGTTGAGCGGGACGCCGTCGAGGAGGACGAGCGAACGGCTGGCTCCGCTCGGGCCGAGGCCGCGGAGGGAAACGCCTTGGGCGGTGGGGTTGGCGGTGAGGCTGCTGCTGCGACGGAAGAGTGAGAATGCGGCGGACTCGCGCAGCGTGTCGTCAATGGTCGCGGCGGGAGAGTTGCGCAGATCGTCGGCGGTGAAAACATCCACCGTCACGGGCAACGTGGCGGCGGCTTGCGGCGCACGCGAGGCGGTGACGACCATCGGGGGCAACTCGATCACGGGCGGCGGTTCGGCGAGGAGCGGGCTGAGGACGACGAGCGAAAGCAGAACGATTATTGGGGTAGGGCGGGACCGCTGGGCCCGCCGAACGTCGAACCGGACGGCCCAGCGGTCCGTCCCTACCTTTTCAGAACCCGTTGGATGCGGCTGTTTAGATTTCATCTTCGCGCACAGACCGAAACGCGCCCGGCGCGAGATTGCCGAGGGTGAGGCGGCCGAACTGCACGCGGTGGAGCGTGAGCACGGTCGCGCCGGTGGCGGCGAACATGCGGCGGACCTGGTGGTATTTGCCCTCGGTGAGGACAAGTTCGGCGGTGCGGCGGTCGGCGAGGATGCGAAGCTCGGCGGGCGCGCAGGGGGCGTCCTCGCCGTCGAGCACGAGCGTGCCGGCGGCGAACAACGCGACGAGCTCGGGCGCGAGATCGCGGTCGGCGGTGGCATGGTAGAGTTTGGGAACCTTGTGTTTGGGTGAGGTGTATTTGTGGACGAGCTCGGTGCGGTCGGTGAGGAGAATCAGGCCGGAGGTGTCCTTATCGAGGCGGCCGACGCTGGTGACCTGCGGATTGCGGGCGCGCCAGCGGTCGGGGAGGAGGTCGTAAACGCGCGGGCCTTCGCGTTCGTCGTGGGAGCAGACGAGGCCGAGCGGTTTGTTGAGGAGAAGCAGAAGGCCGTCGGGGTGGTCGAGCGGTTCTCCGTCGATGAGGACGTCGGCGGCACGAACCTTCGCGGACGGGTCGCGCGCGGCGGCTCCTGCGACGGTGACGGCGTGTTTTTTGAGGAACGCGCGCGCTTCGCTGCGGGAACAGTAGCCGAGGTTGGCGAGGAGTTGGTCGAGGCGGCGCATGGGGCGTGTGTCAGTGGCTTCAAAAAGCGGGGAAAACACAAAATCTTTTGAAGCCTTGCGTCTTTGCGCGGCGTTTTCGCGTATAGCAGGGATGATCCGATGGCTTCTTTTTCTTTTGGCGCTGACGGTCGCGGCGGCTTCGTCGCTCACGGTGTTCAAGGCGCCGACGTTGTTCCTCTGGAAAGTCGCGATCATCGCCGGGGAGTTTGGCTACCTCGCGGCGGTCGTGCCGCTGCTGCTTATCTGGCTGGCGTGGGCGCATGGCGGCAGGCTGGGGCTGCCCATCCTGATCCTCTGCCTCGCGTCCATCGCGCTGCTGCTCTGGCCGGTGGCGCAGGCGGCGTTCATCGGGAGAAAACTGCCCGCGCAACTGGCCCGCGCGTTTGGCGAGGTGAAGCTGGCGCGCGCGCCGTTTTCCTTCGCCACGCTGGCGCAAGTGATGCCCGAAGAAGTGAAGGTGGAGACGATGGAGTTTCAGCGCACACGCGGCGGGCGGACGATGGAGCTGGATTTTTATCCGGCGGTGAGGCGCACGATGCCCGCGCCGTGCGTGGTGGTGATTCATGGCGGCGGCTGGGACAACGGCGACCGCACACAGCTCTCGCAGATGAACCACTTTCTCGCGCAACGCGGCTATGCGGTCGCGGCGATTTCCTACGGCTTGGCACCGGAGCACGTCTGGCCTTCGCAGGCCGACGACATCGGCGCGGCGATCGTTTTTCTAAAAGCCAACGCGGCTCATCTCGGCGTCGATGCGCAGCGCTTTGTCCTGCTCGGTCGCTCGGCCGGCGGGCAGCTCGCGACGGCGTATGCCTACGGACGGACGGACCCGGCGGTGCGCGGCGTGATCTCGCTCTACGGTCCGCAGGACCAAGTCTTCGCGTGGAAATATTCGCGTGAAGACGACATTCTCAATGCCACGAAACTTCTGCGGCAGTTTCTCGGCGGCACGCCCGAGACGGCGGGCGCGGCCTACACGTCGGCCTCGGCCTATCTCATCGCGACGAAGAACTCCCCGCCCACGCTGCTCATTCATGGCGCCAACGACGCCCTCGTGTGGCACAAGCAGAGCGAACGCATGCACGCGAAACTGGACGAGCTGGGCGTGCCCAACGTCTTCGTCTCGCTGCCGTGGGCGACGCACGCGCTGGACTTCAACCTCTACGGTCCATCCGGCCAGCTCGCGACCTACTCGATCGAGTGGTTCCTCGCCGCAGTGACGAAGTGATGGCGGGAAGCGCCCCGGTGGTCCGTGTCTTCATGAGTTTTCGCCAGATTAGGCTGGGCAATCGGGGAGGCATTTGGGATGCGTTAACGCGTTACCCCGCAACACCACTTTTATGTCACTTTGGGAATACAAGCACATCACCAGCGGCCCGCACGGTTTCGCGACGCCGGCCCTGCTGGAATCCTATCTCAACCAGCTCGGCAAGGACGAGTGGGAGATCATCAGTTTCCAGCCCCAGCCCGCCAATCCTCTCGCCTTTAACGGCATCGCCCGCCGCACCACGCTCCGCGACTGGACGCTCGAATCCGCCGCCGCGGCCGCCGCGAAAGTCGAAGCCGACAAGCTCCGCGCCGAGTTCGCCGCGAAATTCCAAGGTGTCACGCCCACCATCGACGCGGCTGCCGAAAAACCCGACTCGCTCGTCGCCGACACCGCCGCGCCCGAGGACGGCTTCCGCAAGCTCCGCGACACCACGCGCGACGACGATCCCGACGCGCCCGAGGAGGGCGACGAGTGGGACAACTGGGAAAATCTCGACGACGATCTCCCCACGCTCTTTGAGGCCATCAAGCCGCACCTCCGCAAAAACCAGCGAGGCCCCGGCCAGTCGGTCGGCATCCTTTTTCTCTCGAAACGCTGGGAGCAGACCGAGGCCGACATCATCGGCGCGCTCAAGGAATGCGGCTTCGCCATTCCCGAAGCCGAGGACGCGCCGCCCGAATACCTGGAGTTCGAGGGCGAGCTCTACTGGCTCAACCTCAACAACCGCCACGAGCTCTTTCTCAACACCCGCGAGAAGCCGCGTCCCGTTTTCCGCGTCGCTGTTGCGAAGAAACTTGATCCTGCCGATCCGGTGAAGGCCCTCCTCGCCGAGGAAACCGCCGCCGAGCAGGCTGAGAAAGCCCGCCGTGAGGCGGAGCGTCTCGCCCGCGAGACCGAGCACGCTGCCCGCCGCGCCGAGCGCGAGGCGCAGCGCGCTGCCCAGCAGGCGTCCGCCGCTGTTTCGGCTCCCGCGGTTGATGCGCCCGTAGAAAAATCCGAAGTTCCAGCCGGTCCGCTTCTGCAAGGCGAGGACTTGCTCGCCGCCATCCGTCCGCAGATGCGCCGCAACCGCCGCGGCCCCGGTTATTCCGGCAGCACCACCTATCTTTCCCGCGCTTTCAAATGCCCCGAGGCCGACCTCGTCGCCGCACTGGCCGCGCTCGGACTCAGCGTCCCCGCGACCGCCGCCGACAAGCCTGTGCCCTCCACGATTGGCGCGCACGTTTACTGGCTCAACAAGGACAGCCGCGGTGGCATCTGGATCAACGGCGACGAAGCCGGCGCGCCGCCGGCGGAGTCCGCCGCCCCGGCTGCGCCCGTTCCCGAGAACCAGCTGTCGGCTCCGGCTGTTCAGCCCGCAGCGGAAACGCCCGCGTCCGGCTCGCCGCTCGCGGCCGCGCGGCTTCTTCTCAAGGCCAACAAGCGCGGCACCGGGGTTTCCGGCGAAGTCGGCTATCTCGCGCAAACCTTGGAGCAGGATCATCAGCATTTCCTCACGGTGCTCACCAATCTCGGCTTGGCTTTGCCCGCGACCGAGGACGACAAGCCCGCGTTCGTCGAGCACGAGGGTGAGGTTTACTGGCTCAACAAAAACGCCAAGAACGGCTCCGTCTGGCTCAACGCGAAGATATCCAAGGCCGCCGCGAAAAAAGCCCCGCCCACCGGCAAGCCTCGCGCAAAAAAAACCGCGAAGAAGGACGAGTGACGGCGGTCGCGGTGAACGTTGAACGGTGCGCTGTGATCCGGTTCAGCGCGAGATGTCTCCCTGCGTGATGATCTTGTAGCCGCGGCTGCTGAGCGACTGGGCGGCGACATCCGCGTCCTCGATGTTGAGCGCGAGGCCTGACTTGCCCTCGGGACGTTTGATGAAGCTGTAGATGTAGTGGATGTTGATTTCCGCCTCGAGCAGCGCGGCGAGCACGCCTTTGAGGTCGCCTTCGTCGTTGATCTCCACCGCGAGGACATCCACCTCGGTGTAGGGAAAATCGTTGTTGATCATCAGCTCGCGGGCCTTGTCGGGATCGTCCACGATCAGGCGGAGAATGGAGCTGTCAGTCGTGTCGAGCACGGTGAGGGCCATGATGTGGACGTTGTTGTCCTTCAGCAGCGCGGTGAGATCGTAGAGGCGGCCCACGCGGTTCTCCGCAAACACGGAAAACTGTTTAACGGGATCGGTGCCAATGGAGATGTGGGTGGACGCCATGGTGGGGCTGTGAATCGATCCTGAACCTGCGGACGAAACCGGTCAACCTCCCTGAGTGAACGAAGGCGCGCGGAACTGGCGCGGCCGAAGTTTCTTAGCCGCAGCTAAACACCTTGCTCCTCATGGGCTGGTGAAATGACATGCCCACGCCCACTCATGCCACACTCCTCCCCGGCAATCCTTCATCTTGAGACGCAGCGCCGCGCGCGGGGCAGCGCACGGCTGGTTTTGCGCGGCATCGCGCTCAATCTGGCGCTGGCGGTCGTAAAGCTGGCCGGAGGTGTTTTCGGTCACACTTACGCGCTCATCGCGGACGGCATGGAGTCGTTGCTCGACGTGTTTTCGTCCGCCTTGGTGTGGGCTGGTTTTCGAGTGGCAGCCCAGCCACCCGACGAAAACCATCCCTACGGGCACGGCAAAGCGGAGCCGCTGGCGGCGCTGGCGGTGGCCCTGTTTATTTTCTTCGCGGCGGGTTGGATCGGGGTGCACGCCATGCGCGAGATCATCGCGCCGCATCAGACTCCCCATTGGGCGACGCTGCCGTTGCTCGCCGGGATCGTGGTGGTGAAATACTGGTTTTCACGGCGCATGCACCGCGCGGGCGAGGCCGAGGGCAGCACCGCGCTCGGCGCGGAGGCGTGGCACCACTATTCCGATGCGATCACCTCGGCGGCGGCGTTTGTGGGCATCGCGCTTGTGGTGTTGGGCGGCGAGCGTTTCATCGGCGCCGATTCCTGGGCCGCGCTGCTCGCGTGCGTGGTGGTTGTTTTCAACGGCATCCATATCTTCAACCGCGCCCTTGCCGACGTCATGGACACCGCGGTGCCGATTGCGTTTGAAAACGAGGTGCGCGCGGTCGCGCTCGGAGTTGACGGCGTGCTCGGGCTCGACAAGTGCCGCGTCCGCAAAAGCGGGCTCAGCCATCTGGTGGATATCCATGTGGTGGTGAACCCCGAGATCACCGTTTACTGCGGCCATACCATCGCTCATGCGGTCAAGGACGCGCTGGAACATTCCCATTTGCACATCACGGACGTGTCCGTGCACATCGAGCCGGCGCGCCCGCGGGTATAGTCTCCGCGCGATAAGCGCCGATGATAAGTTTTCATCCGGCAATTTTTGCGCAGGTAAGGCCAGTCCATGCGGAGCGTCGCCGGGCTGTTTGCGGTTTACTCGGCACTGTCGGTTCAATTCGTTGTTATCATCATGAAAACGCACACGCCTTCCAAGCCGCTGAGCAGCAACCCAAATCTCCTGAAATGGGTCGATAAGATCGCCGAACTCGCCAAACCCGCCGCGATTCACTGGGTGGACGGTTCGCAGGAGGAAAACGACGCCCTGTGCGCGCAGATGGTCGGGGCGGGCACGTTCATCAAGCTCAACGAAAAACTCTGGCCCGGCTGCTACCATGCGCGTTCCGACGCCAACGATGTCGCGCGCGTCGAGGATCGCACGTTCATCTGCTCGCTCTCCAAGGACAACGCCGGCCCGACCAACAACTGGGTCGATCCTTTCCAGATGCGCAAAAAGCTGAAGGAGCTTTTCAACGGCTGCATGGCCGGGCGCACGATGTATGTGCTGCCGTTCAGCATGGGCCCGATCGGCTCCCCCATCTCGCAGCTCGGCGTCGAGATCACCGATTCGCCCTACGTCGTGGTCAACATGCGCATCATGGCCCGCATCGGCCTGCCGGTCTTCAGGGAGATCGACAAAAATGAAAAGCGCGTCGTGCCCTGCGTCCACTCCGTCGGCGCGCCGCTTGCGGTTGGCGCCAAGGATGTTCCCTGGCCCTGCAACAAGGAGAAATACATCGTTCATTTCCCCGAGACCCGCGAGATTTGGTCGTTTGGCTCCGGCTACGGCGGCAACGCGCTGCTGGGCAAAAAATGTTTCGCCTTGCGCATCGCCTCCAACATGGCGCGCGACGAAGGCTGGATGGCCGAGCATATGCTCATCCTCGGCATTGAGGATCCGAAGGGCGAGAAGACCTACGTCGCTGCGGCTTTCCCCTCGGCTTGCGGCAAGACCAACTTCGCCATGCTCATCCCGCCGAAGCCGCTCCTCGACAAGGGCTGGAAGGTCTGGACCGTCGGCGACGACATCGCGTGGATCAAACCCGACGTGAATGGCCGCCTCCACGCCATCAACCCGGAAGCGGGCTTTTTCGGTGTCGCCCCCGGCACCTCGAACAAAACGAATCCCAACGCGATGGTCTCCCTCGCGAAGAACACCATTTTCACCAACGTGGGCCTCACGCCGGAGGGCGGCGTCTGGTGGGAGGGCATGACCGACACGCCCCCGGCGGAGCTCATCGACTGGCAGGGCAACACGTGGACGCCCGCCATCGCCAAGGAAACCGGCGCCAAGGCCGCGCACCCCAACGCGCGTTTCACCGCGCCCGCCTCGCAGTGTCCGACCATTGATCCCGCCTGGGAAAATCCCGAGGGCGTGCCGATCTCGGCCATCATCTTCGGCGGACGCCGCGCCACCACCATGCCGCTCGTCTATCAGGCCTTCAACTGGACTTCCGGCGTTTACACTGGCGCCACGATGGGTTCCGAGATGACCGCGGCTGCCGCCGGGACCATCGGCAAGGTTCGCCGCGATCCTTTCGCCATGCTGCCGTTCTGCGGCTACCACATGGGCGACTATTTCCGCCACTGGATCAAGATGCGGAAGACGCTCAGCGAGACGCCGCGCATCTTCCACGTGAATTGGTTTCGGAAAGACGCCGAGGGCAAGTTCATCTGGCCGGGCTTCGGCGACAATATGCGCATCCTGAAGTGGATCGTGGACCGCGCCCGCGGCCGCGCTTTGTCGAAGGAAACCCCCATCGGCTGGCAGCCCCGCTACGACGACATCGACTGGACGGGCTGCAACTTCTCTCGCGCTCAGTTCGACGCCCTGCAGTCGGTGGACCGCAGCGCCTGGCGCGCGGAGGTCATGGGGCACGAGGAGCTCTTCCTCGATCTGCACGACCACTTGCCGAAGGAAATGGTCTATGAGCGCGAGCTCCTGATCTGCCGCCTGTAACCGGGCCGCACCAACAACTCGTGCACGTCAAGCGAGACGTGTGCGTCTGGACGAACGCCGCCGGGCGGGCCATCAGGTCCGTCCGGCATTTCGTTTTTTACGCGGCTCGCGCCGGCTTAGTGCATGTTTTTCTCGATCGCGTCGTAGAGGGCGCGCGAGTTGGCCTTGCTGCCGGCCGTGCCCCAGCGGATTTTCAGCAGCGTTTGCTTGCTGTTGATTTCCTTGATCTCGATGGAGATTTTCTGGTCGTTGCGGGAGCGGGCGTAGATCTGGGCGTCGAAGGCGTTGAGCTGGCCCTTGGTCTGATAGAGGTCGAGATCCTTGAGGGCTTTCTGCGCCGCGTTGAAGGCGATGGGCGCGGTCGAATTCAGGAGCATTTCAAATCCGCCGAATTGGTAGACCGCCTGGGTGTCGCCGCTTTCGTCGAGGTTCACTGTGCTGCAACCCGTGAAGAGGCAGGTTGCGGACAGGAGGAGGAGAGAGAAGCGCGAGAGGAGGGATTTCTTCATGATGGAGGGAAAAGTTGTTAAACATCAGTCTATGGGTTGCGCCCTGCGTGTCACCGTGAAAACGAACGAAGGCTGGTTTACGGTTTGCCGAGGGAGGGTTCTTGCGTCTATCAATTGAAGCCTATGGCAAAGCCTCTTGTTGGTGTCATCATGGGCAGCACCTCCGATTGGGAGACGATGCAACACGCCGCGCAAACCCTCAAGACGCTCGGCATCGCGTCCGAATACCAGGTCGTGAGCGCGCATCGCACGCCGGACAAGATGTATGCCTACGCGCAGTCCGCCGAGAAACGCGGGCTCAAGGTCATCATCGCCGGTGCGGGCGGCGCCGCCCACCTGCCGGGCATGACCGCCGCGCTCACACCGCTCCCCGTCCTCGGCGTGCCCGTGGAGTCGCATACGCTGAAAGGCGTCGATTCGCTTTATTCCATCGTGCAGATGCCGGGCGGCGTGCCCGTGGCGACGTTTGCAATCGGCAAGGCCGGTGCGATCAACGCCGCTCTCTTCGCCGCCGCCATTCTCGCGACCGGCGGCGACGTGAAGGTTAAAAAAGCCCTCGACGCGTTCCGCGCCAACCAGACGGCCAAAGTCCTCGACGCCAAGCTGCCTTGAGCCGGTCCGGAGTTAACAGGCTGGACTCACCGATTTCGGCCCTTAGCTCTCAGCTCCCCTCATGATTCCTCCCGGCAAAACCATCGGTGTCCTCGGCGGCGGCCAGCTCGGCCGCATGTTCGCCCACGCGGCGGAACGTCTCGGCTATCGCGTCCACATCTATGAGCCGGAACCCAACGGACCGGCGGGCGAGGTATCGGCGTTGGAAACCAACCGGCCCTACACCGATATCGAGGCGCTCACCGCCTTCGCCAAGAACGTGGACGTGGTCACCTACGAGTTCGAGAATATCCCCGCCGAGCCTCTCTGGGCCATCGAGAAATACGTGCAGCTGCATCCGCACTGGAGTGTTTTAGAGACCTGCCAGAACCGCATGCGCGAGAAAAACTGGCTGCGCAAAAACAACTTTTCCCCCGTGCCTTTCGCCGAGGTCGAAACCGGCGACGACCTCGCCGCCGCCATCCGCAAGATCGGCCTGCCTTGCGTCGTGAAGACCGCCGACTTCGGCTACGACGGCAAGGGTCAGATCAAGGTCGCCGACGACGCCTCGCTCGCGAAGGCCGTCGCATCGTTTGCGAAGCAGCGCTGCGTCATCGAGAAGTTCATTGATTTCAAGTGCGAGCTGTCGGTCGTCGTCGCGCGGAGCAGCACCGGCGAAGTGAAGGCGTTCCCCGTCGCGGAAAATATCCACACGAAGCACATTCTGGATTTCTCCATCGTGCCCGCCCGCGTTTCGGCGGAGATCGCCGCCGAGGCCGAGAAGCTCGCGCTCGCCATCGTGGAAAAGCTCAACGTCGTCGGCCTGCTCGCCATCGAGCTATTCCTCACGGATCGCGGCGAACTGCTGGTCAACGAGCTCGCCCCGCGTCCGCACAACTCCGGCCACTGGACGCTCGACGCGTGCGCGACCTCGCAGTTTGAGCAGCATGTGCGCGCCGTGTGCGGCCTCCCGCTGGGCGATGTCTCGGTGGTTTCGCCCGTGGTGATGATCAACATTCTGGGCGACGCGTGGAAGTGGCAGAACGGCGCGCTGGTCGGCGACGCGAATTGGAACGCGATCCTTTCCGAGCCGCGCGCCAAGCTTCACCTTTACGGGAAAAAAGAGCCGCGCATCGGGCGCAAGATGGGCCATTTCACCGTCACCGGGGAGACGGCGGGCGCGGCGCTGGAGACGGCGCGGGCGTTGAAAGCCCGGCTGTGAGCGCGGACGGCACCAGAAGGGAGTAACCGCAGGGGTTGCTTTGGGCGCGGTGTCGCTTAGGTTTTCCTCATGAAGGCGGACGATTCGCATCCTGCTGTTTCACCGTTCAACACGCCCGAGGTGATGAGGGCGCGCTCGCTTTTCGTCATTCAGTTTATTGCGCTGATCGGCTGCATCGCCTGCGCGGAAGCGGCGCTCGCGGAGCAGGCTTGGCGGTTGATGTTGCCGAGCGGACTGTGTCTGGCGGTGATGATTTCCATCCGCGTCGTGCTCAAGCGCAGCGGTCAATGGGAGGTGTGCGTGAACGGGTTGAACCACGCCTACACACGCCCCGAACCCCTGCCCGGAGACGAAGAGAACTCCATGCGCCTCATGGAAATGATTGATCGCCGCGATGCGATTGAGGGCCGCCGTGGAAGCCCTGATTTTGACCCGTGGGCGCTGCAGGCTGTGCGGCACGAGATCAACGAACTCGTAAAGGAACATCCCCCGCTGGCGGAGCTGCTCGACGACGAGCAGTGAATCAACACCCGCGAATCCAAGCGAACCCTAGGGCGATTTCGCTGCGATTTTGAGTCAGATGGAGATCCGGGAAACCTTGCTGGGGAGCAGGTGAGCCCAGTGTGCGGCGTTCGCGGGCGGGCCAGTCTCGCGGACGGAGCGTGGTCACGCCGTCCGTCAGGGTAACGTGGCTTACGGCGGCTTCGCCGATGCCGCGCAGCGCGATGCGGAGCGGTCGGTCGGGATCGTCGATGGAGATCGAAAACTCGCGGCGAATGTTCGCGCGCGGCCGTGCGGCCGGGGCGCGGAACTCGATGGCGAAACGCTCGGCGAGCGTCGTCCATGTCCCGTCGGCGGCCTGCTGCTCGACGAGGATTTTCTGGAGGGCGGGGGCGTGATTGTGGACGAGGAAGCTGAGCTGCCAGCATCCGTGCACGGGCGAGGCGGTGAGGACGTGCGCGGGTTTTTTCGCGGCGGCCGCGAGCCAGCGTTTCCAGTCGCGCAGGCGGACGGCGTCGCGGGTGAGGATGAGTTCGTTGGGTGATTTCACCTTTGGGTCGCGCGTGCGCCGCCACATCGCGCGTGCGGCGCTGCGGGCGACGGCGAGCTGACGCTCAAATTGACGAGCCTCGTCGAGGGCCAAAGTAACCCAATAGGTTACTTTGGCCGGGTGGAGGCGGGCGGTGCGGCGGAGTTTTGGGACGAGGCGGGCGTTGGTGCGGAGGAAGGCTTCGCGCTCGGAGAGATAGGCGTTGAGGGCGGCGCTGGCGGCAAAGGGGGCGGGGAGGTTTTTTTGTTTCGCGAGGCGGGAGAAGAAGCGCGCGCCTCGGGCGGCGCGGGCGGGGCCTTCGGGGCCGGCGGCGGCGTCCCAGCGGTCGTTGAGTTCCCATTTGGCGTAACCCGCGTAGGCGTGCTCGTCGCAGCGGAGCGCGGCGCGGGCGGCTTCGCGGGCGCCGCTTTTGCCGAAGACGCGTTCGAAGCCCTTTGCGAGCATGCCGACGTTGTCATCGGTCTGCGGGTCGAGCCAGAGGCTGCGGCGGCGGCATCGACGACCGTGGTCATTTCGAGGGCGAGGCGGTTGGGTTCCCAGCTCGTGACGAGGAAGCCTGCGGCGTTCGTCTGGCGGCAGCGTTTCCACCAGGAGCGGAGGTTGCCGAGACGATCGGCGAAAACGGGGAGCGGTTCGTAGCGGAAACTGCCGTTCATCGGACAGCCCCAGTAGGCGATGTCTTGGGCGGCGAGGGCGGGGGTGAGGTCGCACTCGGCGAAGTTGAACAGCTCGACGCGCGGGTGGCGGTTGAACGGATAATAATACCAGTCGTAGGCGGCGAGTCCGCGCGGGAGCTGCGGGATGGCTTCGGGTATGAAGGCGAGCATGTCGGCCCAGAGGCCCATGCGCAGGCCGCGCGCGGTGGCGAGGCCGTGGAGGCGGTTGACGTAGCGGGCGAAATGCGACGCGAGGCCGATGCGGGCGATCTCGGCGCGGGAGAGCGGGTGCTTGCCGAGGTGGAAGGATTCGTCGAGGCCGACATGGACTTTGCCCGCAGTGCAAAAGGGCGCCATGTCGCGGAGGAGCTTGTCGGCGACTTCGAGGGTGCGCGGGTGGAGCGGGCAGAGCTGGCCGCGTTCGAGCGGGGAACCGTCGGGCGCGCGGAGTTCGTTGAGGTTGCGCAGGCCGGGCGTTTTTATGAGGTATTGGGTGTGGCCGAGGAGATTGACGATGGGGACGACCTTGAGGCCGGCGCGGGTGGCGGTGGTGACGAGTTTCTCGAAGTCGCGGGTGGTGTAGGCGTCGGCGCGGGCGACGCCGGGGAGGCTGGGGTAGGTGACGGCGTCTTCGAGGTGCAGGTAAAGCTCGTGGTAGCCCCAGTCGGCGTAGCGGGGCAGCTGCGCGAGTAGGAAGTCGAGGCGCTCGACCTGGCGGGCGAGGTCCCATTGGAAGGCGCGGATCATCGGGCGATTTTTTGGGGCTGCGTGTGGCTTGGGCCCCTTCCGTGAAAGCACGCTTACGAGGGAGGGTTGTCAAACGGGACTTGCGGACACGTCTGAAAAGCGCGGAAGAGTTAAACGGACCCATGCGCGAGGGGCAATGCACTCGACTTCTGAGTTGCGCGACGCGGGTCGCCTATCGCCTGCGGTTTTTCAGATGATCGGTCCGGCGAACATGCTGCGCCCCAACCTGCATAACGCCCACGGCAGGGTTGGCAAAACAGGCTCTTTTAAACCGTAAAACGGGCCCCAAGCGCGGCGACTTCTTATGGCTGCTGCTGAGCTCTTAAAAAGGTAAACAGTAAAACCTGACCCCTTTTGGCCCCCCCCCTTTTGGGCCCCTCACCGTTGGGGCCCCCAGTGCCTTGTTAGGCTCATTTTTCATTTTTTGTATTGTCGTTTAAATCGATAATTGCTCTTAGTATTGTCTCCGGATGCGAAGATTCGTCAGCGGAGGTCGAGGGTGCGAATCGCTGCATAAAATCATCCCAACATTTTTGATGTATTAGTATACTATCATAGACTTTGTGGTTTGATTCTTGTCGTAGTTCGACCATACAGTGCATCTCTTCCTCATGATTAGGGTCGTCGGGCATGAATGTCTTGCGCCTACAAAAGGCGCATCTGGGGCGGTCTGGGGCCTGTATTTTTTGCTGGTTCATTTTAGGTCTTTAAAATATCAAGGATCGGACATAAAGATAAATGAAGCAGTGCCAGCGACGGCAGGAATCAAGTCGCTAACAAGGAACTTCTGAATCGCTTTATTTGCCTCATCTTCTGCACATCGGACACGTTTTATTTCTACAAGCGTCGCGTATTTACAGCGCCTGCAATCGAGCTTAACATTCGCGAAAAAACTTGCCTCATGCTGCCTAATCTTCAGTGGGCAATTCTGCACATGCGGTAATGGATATGGCCACTTGTGACTCTTATGGTAGACAATCTGCTTTTCCGTGGCCCGTTTTCTCGCTTCTCGAATCAACTCGGAAATACGATTATTATATATCCAATGTTTACGCTCATCTGCCTCTTGAATAATTTTTCTTATCTGATCTAAAGTTAATGCATGTGGCTTTTTAGATAAATCAATTCTGATGGCCGAAAGGGCTCTCTTGGCATATTCTTTCCTTTTAGTTTCATTGATGGGATTAAAAACCTCAACTTCTATCGCAATTTCACGGCCTTTGTATTCTAAAATAGCATCAGGAATAATCGTCCCAATCGGCACTTCGAGGCGAACTGAATCAACATGGATCGCATTGGTGAATTTCACTTCAATACCCTCGCTCCAATACTGCGTTAAACGAGGATCTGCGATGGCATATGAATAATCAGGCAGCCAAATTTGCTTTTCTTCAGCTAGAATCTGCTTGGCTGCTTTATGTATGCTTGTTTCCAGTCCACCGTTTACTAGACACTCAGATTTATGTGCGAAGTGTGGGGTTTTATGATTCAGCTTTGCGATCAAATTCGCTCCGCAGGCAGGGCAAGTGCAGTTACAGCGTGCGCCTAACTCAACGGAGTGCACATCGACAATTTTGCCGGATGGGATATGCAAACCAAATGGCACCTTCAAGTTTTTCATTTCTGCCTAACGTCCTAGATCAGACAGATACGTGCTTGGCGCGTGGCGTGCGCAGCACGACGCGTGACAAGCATGTATCTGTCTGTAGCGACTGGTTGGGCTCCGTTTTTCTTGTCTTCATTTCCGATTTTTAAACATATCGCTTACGCCAAAAGCGATAACTGCAATCCCGATCATAAAGCAGAAAACATAAAGACTGATAAATCCCCAATATAAATTCGGTGAATTGTCTCTGAAGACGAAATGATCGAAGCCTAAAACAACTCCGTGCGAATACGTCCGACCGGATTTCAATTCTTCTTTGATCACGTAACCACATCCCAAATCGAAAGCGAGAAGTGTTAGATATAAGCTAATCCAGAGTATTCGTGACGAAAGCGTTTGATATGGGCGTTTGGTTTTTGGATTCATTTTGCCCAACAGTGTTATTCGCCCTTACGGTGTTTTACGGGATAAAACGACAGAGTAGCTTTGGACAAAGACTTACCCATTTCGAGGGGCATTTTTTGGGATTTAGTCATGGCGCGTGCGAAAGTGCGGTTGCGAATTCGATTCATGATCAAAGGCGCGGGAGGCGTTGAAAGGCGAGTGAATTGACCCTCCCTCGTGACGCTTGAGGGTTAATGCGTTTTCGCCGCGGAGTCGGGCGCCGATAGCCGCACGATCTCCGCGCCGGCCAGCAGCACGCTGCCAAAACCGTGGAGGTCGCCGGTCAGCCGCGGCCGGTTTTTGTAATAATCAAGATCGCCGGTATCGGTCGCCCCGCAGACGTCCCGGATGTCGCCGTCCGCGGTGATTTTGGTTTCGAGGGCCTGCCAGCCGGCGCGCGCGGGGGCGGCAAAGGAACCGTCCAGCCACCCTTCGTTCACGCCTCGGGCGAATCCGTAGGTCAACATGCCGGTCGCCGAAGTTTCTATCCACGTGTCGGGCCGGTCGAGCACCTGGTGCCAGCCGCCTGTCTTGTCCTGGCAGCGTCGCAGCCCTTCCATGTGTTGCCCAAAGGCGGCCAGCACGGCCGCGCGGCGCGGATGATCGGACGGCAGCGCAGCGAGCAGCTCCACCTCCGCGAGCACCATCCAGCCGTTGCCCCGGCCCCAGAGCACGCCGTCCGCCCGCCGGGTCTTCAAGCTCCAGATATGTTTGAACAGCCGGGTCTGCGGATCGAACAGGCGCGCGAACGTTCCTTCGACCTGTTGCACGGCATCGTCGAGCAGCCGAGCATCGCCGGTCGCTTTCCATCTCCTCACCAGATACGGCACCGTCATGTAAGGATCGTCCGTCATCATGCCTTTGCCGGGGCGGTAAAAGGTGCCGTCTTCGAAGCGCGGGTTGGCGGCGAGGAATCGCGTCATGCGGGCGAGGTAGGGCTCATAGCGGGCGTCCTTCGCGGCCGCGTAGCGTTCCTCAACCAGCGGGGCCAGCCCGCTTGTCCAGAGGGAGTTGATGTCAAAATAGAAACCGATGGGCGACAGGCTGCCGTCGCCGACTGGGGCCGCCTTCATCTTCGCGGCGTGCTGGGCCTCGAAAAACGGCAGGTGCCGGTAAATGAAATCGAGATTCCGCTCCCCGTAGTCGCGATACCGCGGCTCGTTGAGGGCGCTGGCGGTTCGGCGCATACCGTCGGTCAGCAGCCAGGTTTGGTAAAACCACGCGTTGAACTTGCTCTCGATGCTGATCTCCGGCCTGGGGGCCAGGCCCGTGCTGTCGTCAATGCGCCGTCCGTCGCTCCGATCGATGAGCTGGCGGCTGGTTTGCGCGATCACGGCGTCGGCGACCCGTCGCAATGCCGGCTCGCCATCAACCGGGATGGTCGCGCGGGCGACGGATGCCAGTAGCGCCAAGGCGATCAGGGCGGGGAGTTTTGGGGTCATGACGGATATGGCGGGGCGTAAAAAAAAGCGCGCCGATCATCGGCGCGCTTTCGAATCAGGTGGCCTCGGGGGCCGGAGCGTCGGGCGCGGGAGGAGCGCCGGCAGCGGCGGCGGCCTGCTCTTCGTCGGTCTCGACCACGCGGGCGATGCTCAGGAGCTTGTCGCCCTCGGCGAGGGTGAGGAGTTTCACGCCTTTGCCGCCGCGGTTGACTTCGCGGATGGTGTTCACCGGACAACGCACGCTCTGGCCCTTGGCGGTGAGGAGCATGATCTCGTCGGTGTCCTTCACGCTGAGGGCGCCGGCGATGTTGATCGAGCCGTCTTCGGGGAGGTCGATCGCCCAGACGCCGCTGCCGCCGCGGTTGATGAGGCGGTAATCTTCGAAGCGGGTGCGCACGCCGAGGCCGGCTTGGCTGGCGACGAGGAACTTGGACGTGTGATCGACGACTTCGAGGACTTCGAGGTAGTCGCTGTCCAACTTGAATCTCATGCCGGTGACGCCGCCGGTGGCGCGGCCGGTGTCGCGGAAGAGGACTTCGCCGTTTTCGTCTTTTTCGCGGAAGCGGACGGCGAGACCTTGGTGCGAGACGAGGATGAGCTCGTCGTTGCCGGTGGTGAGCACGCAGCCGATGACGGTGTCGCCTTCGGCGAGGTTGATGCCGATGAGGCCGGACTCGCGGGTGGCGTTGGTGTAGTCGGTGAGGGCGGTCTTCTTAATGGTGCCGGCCTTGGTCGCCATGACCAGGTAGCGGTCGGGCGAGAAGTCGGGCGTGGTGAGCATGGCGGCGATCTTCTCGCCTTCGTCGAGGGCGAGGAAGCTCTTGACGGATTTGCCCTTGGCGGTGCGGACGCCTTCGGGGACGTCGTAAACTTTCTTCGCCATGCATTGGCCGTGCGTGGTGATGAAGAAGATGTAGTCGTGGGTGGAGGCGGTGAAGAGGTTTTCCACGAAATCCTCCTCGTAGGTTTCGGCTCCGATGACGCCTTTGCCGCCGCGTTTCTGGGAGCGGTAGTCGGCGACGGGGGTGCGTTTGATGAAGCCGAGGTGGGAGACGGTGATGACGCAGCCTTCGTTGGGGATGACGTCTTCCATGCGGAAGTCTCCGGTGGCGTCGATGATCTGGGTTTTGCGCTGGTCGCCGTATTTCTCCTTCATGGCGAGGAGCTCGGTCTTGATGACCTCCATGAGGCGGGCGTCGGACTCGAGGATCTCGCGGAGGGAGGCGATGAGGGCTTGGAGTTCGAGGTATTCGGCCTCGATCTTGCCGCGTTCGAGTCCGGTGAGCTGGTAAAGGCGGAGTTCGAGGATGGCATCGGTCTGGCGCTCGGAGAGCGGATACTTGGCCATCAACTTCGTCTTGGCCTCGTCGCGGTTGGAGGAGGCGCGGATGATTTTGACGAAGTCGTCGAGGTTATCGAGGGCGATGATGTAGCCTTCGAGGATGTGGGCGCGGTCGAGGGCCTTGTTGAGGCGGAACTGGGTGCGGCGGGTGACGACGTCGCGGCGGTGCTCAATGTAGCATTCGAGGAGTTCCTTGATGTTCATCTGCTTCGGCCGCTTCTTGTCGAGGGCGAGCAGGGTGACGCCGAAGGACGACTCGAGCGCGGTCATCTGGAACAGCTGGTTAATGACGACCTTGGCCTGCTCGCCGCGCTTGATCTCGATGACGATGCGCGTGTTTTCGTCG
>JANYJB010000060.1 GCA_025361935.1 Verrucomicrobiota bacterium | reverse complement strand
TCTGCCGACTTCCCGCCGGCCTTTCCATCTGGGTCTTCATTTGGGTTTCCTTTCGCTTTTGACCCTTTCCTCCTGTCCGTCAATTCGGGGCAACCCCACCGTGATCCCAACCCGCAAACACCTCGATTACGCGCTCGGCTACATCGAACTCGGGCTTTTCCCGGAAGCGCGCGAGGAGCTTTCCCGCATCGCTGCCGCCGACCGGAAGCTGCCCACCGTCCTCGGCGTGCTCCTGGAACTCGCCATGGCCGAGGAAGCGTGGCGGGCCGTCATCACGCTCTCCCCCCAGATGGCCGCAGCCGACCCGTCCGGCGAGCGCCCCTGGATCGCGTGGGCCTATGCCTTGCGCGAACTCGGCAAAATCGCCGAGGCCCGCGACGTGCTGCTGCGCGGCACCGACGCGATCGCCGAACCCTCCGTCCTCGTGGACTACAACCTCGCCTGCTATTTTTGCCTGCTCGGCGACTTCAAAGAAGCCCGCCGCCGCCTTGATGTGGTCTTCGCCCGCGATCCTCACTGGAAAAAGGACGCTCGTCAGGATCCGGATCTCGCGGCGCTGCATACCCCGAAGATTCCCTAAAAAATCCAAGGGGTCATTTGCTCGGTAGCGTATCACCGCTGAACCCATTCGTTTCACACTATGAACTCGTTAAAATCCGCCCGTCTTGTTTTGGCCCTCATCCTCGGTTTCGCAGCCTCCGGGCTTGCTTTCGCCGCCGATGCTTTCGATCTGGCCAAGGCCAAAGCCGCCTACCCGCTCACCACCTGCGTGATCTCCGGTGATGCCCTCACCGATGGCGACATGGGACCGCCGATCGACTACGTTTACAAACAGAAAGGCCAGCCCGACCGCCTCGTCCGCTTTTGCTGCAAAATGTGCATCGGCAAGTTCAAGAAAAACCCCGACAAATACCTGAAGCTTATCGACGCCGCAGACGCCGCCAAAACCGCGACTCTCTCCGCAAAGTGATTTGGTCGGCTTGCACCGCAAGGCAACGAAGGCATGTTACCGTTAAATTCTCGATGAAACTTACAGCCTTTCCCCTTTTTTTGTTCGCGACGGGCGCTCTGCTTGCGCTCACCGGCTGCAGCACGTTTGAAAGCCGCTCGAAGCAAAAAGCCGCGGCCTTCGCCGCACTCGATCTAGCTTCGCAAGCAAGACTCAAGGCGGGCGAGATCCGCATCGGCGACCGGCCGGACGAGGTTTACATCGCGCTCGGCTACCCCGACGAAAAACGGGACGTCACCACCGCAAAAAATAAAACCGTGGTCTGGATCTACAACCGCTACTGGCAGGAATACCAAGGCAGCGCTTACGCGGCCCCGAGACCGATCTACGTTAAGGATCCGGCCACCAAGGCGGTGGCCGTTTATTACGAACCCGTGCACCAACCCGTTTACGCCAACCGCAGCGAAGAGCGTCTGCGCATCACCTTCGAGGACGACCGGGTGTCGGTCATCGAAAAGGCCAAATAAGCCCCTTGAGCAGGCTTGCCCAGCGGCGCGCTCTGGACACTCTGGGCACGCATGCCCCACTCCACTGATCGTGCCGACACGATTCACAGCGAGGCCTTTTTGGCTTCCTTGATGCGTCGTCAACTTCGCCTGTCCATCGCTTGCGCCGCCGCTTTTCTCGTCGCATTGCTCGGTCTCCCGCTCGCCAACTACTTCGCCCCCGCACTCATGGCCACGCGCGTCGGCGGGTTTACGCTCAGCTGGCTTATCGTAGGCGTTTTATTTTTCCCCTACGTCTGGCTCATATCGGGCATATTCATCAAACGCTCCCTCAAGCTTGAGGCCGACGAAGCCGAGGAGGTTTTCAAATGAACACCCTCCCGCTCGCCTTCCTCAACGGCGTTGATCCGTGGATCTTCGCCCTCTCGCTCATCACCGTGGGCTTCACGATCTACATGGGCTTCCGCTCCGCGAAAACATCGAAAACCGCGGGCGACTTCTTCGTCGCTGGCCGCTCGGTGTCGGTCGGCTGGAACGCCTCCGCCATCTCTGGCGAATACCTTTCCGCCGCCTCCTTCATGGGCATCGCCGGCATGGTCATGGCCGTCGGTTACGACGCGCTGTGGTATCCGGTGTGTTACGCGTGCGGCTACCTGTTCCTCCTGCTCTTCATCGCCGGACCGCTGCGCCGCTTCGGCGCCTACACGATCCCCGACTTCGCCGAGGGTCGGTATGATTCGCCCGTCTTCCGCAAGATCGCCGTCTGCTTCGTTCTCTTCATCGGCTTCTTCTACACGATGCCGCAAATGAAGGGCGCAGGCACGACCCTCGCCTACATCTTCCCCGGCCTGCCCTACTGGGTCGGCGTGGCGGTGGTCGGCGCGGTCATCACCCTCAATGTCGCCCTCGGCGGCATGAAGGGTATCACCCTAGTGCAGGCCATGCAGTATTGGTTGAAACTTTTCGCCATCACCGTGCCGGTCTTCGTGCTCATGGCCGTCTTCGGCGGCTACGGTTCCAACCTCGCCGTCAACGACGGCCGCTTGCTCACCGCCCCCGCCATCGCAGCCGCTTCACCAGCGGCCCCCGCGCCGGCAACGGAGGTCATTCGCAAGCCCCTCGTCGAAAAAGCCCCTGCCGACGCCGCGTGGGTTTCCCCCTTCGGCCCGCTCACGACCAAAGCCGCGAAAGCCGCCGGGCTCACCCCTGAGCAGTCCAAGCCCTATTCGCTCCTCTACACCTACTCGCTCATCATCGCGCTCGTGTGCGGCACCGCCGGACTCCCGCACATCCTCGTGCGCTTCTACACCAACCCCGACGGCGTCGCCGCCAAGCGCACCACCATGTGGGTGATGATCCTCATCGGCATCTTCTACGTGTTCCCGCCCGTCCTCGGCGTGATCGGGCGCAACCTGCTCCCCGAGCTCTACGCCGCCACCGGCGCGAAGGGCACCGACAAGGTCGTGCTCGAGCTGCCGCGCATCCTTCACGAGCACTACGGCGTCTGGGGCTCCATCCTGAGCGGCGTCGCCTGCGCCGGCGCCTTCGCCGCATTCATGAGCACGTTCTCCGGCCTGCTCGTCTCCATGACGGGCGCACTCGCCCACGACGTTTACGGCCGCATGCTCCGCCCCAACTCTACGCCCGAGCAGCGCATGCGGATGTTCAAGTTCGCCGCCATCGCCATCGGGGGCGTCTCCGTCCTCCTCGGTTCCCAAGTCGAGCAGCTCCAGATCAACTTCATGGTCGGCCAAGCCTTCGCCATCGCCGCCGCCAGCTACTTCCCGCTGCTCTTCATGAGCGTCTGGTGGCGCGGCATGACGATGAAAGGCGCCGCCACCGGCATGCTCGTCGGCGGCATCGCCGCCCTGCTGTGCATGACGCTCATCAACCTGAACGACCTGAAGATAGTCGATCTGAAGGCGTTCTGGGCCGGACATCCGCTCCTTCGCATCCTCTGCGAACAACCCGCCATCTGGTCGGTGCCTCTCGCCATCGGCCTGATGATCATCGTCTCGAAAGCGACGTCCAAGGACATCCCGAAAGACATCCGCATGAAGATGCTCGTCCTCCACGCCCCGGAAGCCCTCGGCCTCAAGAACGAGTATATCCAAGAGCACCAAGCCGGCGCGGGGCACTGATCGTCGTTTAATTTCACGCAAAGGCGGCCTCGCAACGGGCCGCCTTTTTTATTCCCGCTTCAGCTCGCGCGTCATCAACGCCGCAAGCGCCGACGCCGGGGCGCGTCCCTCGTAAAGGATGCGATACGTCTCCGCGAGAATCGGTGCGTCGATCCCACGCTCTTTGCACAGCCCGGCGAACGACTCCGTCGTGCGGTAGCCCTCGACCACCGACTTGCTCGCCGCAAGCAGATCGGCCGCCTTCGCGCCCTCGCCCAAGTGCTGTCCGAAGGTGCGATTGCGGCTCCACGCACCGGTGCATGTCGCCACCAGATCACCGAAACCGCTAAGCCCGTAAAACGTATCAGCCTTCGCGCCGAGGGCCGCGCCCACGCGCACCATCTCGGCCAGCGCACGCGTGAGCAGCGCGGCCTTCGCGTTGTCGCCGAGTTTCAGCCCGTCACAGCAACCGGCCGCGATTGCGTAGATATTTTTTAGGCAGCCGCCAAACTCCGCGCCCGCGACGTCGTCGCTCGTATAAACCCGCAGCGTCGGCCCGCTGAGCGCCGCCTGCACCTCGGCGAGAAACGCATCGGCCTTCGTCGCGGCCAATACCATCGCGGAAGGACGTCCCTTCGCAACCTCGGCGGCGTTGGTCGGACCCGTGAGCGAACCAGCCGTGTAATTGGGCAGCACCGCCGCGATGACCTCGCTCGGCCGCAGATGCGTGCCGAGCTCAAGCCCCTTGGCGAGCGAAACGATGAGCTTGAGCTGAGTCGCCAAGCCAAGATTCGCCTTCAGCCGCTCGCACGTCTCGCGCAACGCCTGCGACGGACACGCCAGCAGCACGACCTCGGCCTCCATGAGAATCGGCGCAAGCTCATGTCCGATCTGGATGCTGAGCGGCAGCTTGAGCCCTGGAAGGTAGTCGGCATTTTCCCGATTCGAAGCAATGGCCAGCGCCTGCTCAAACCTCCGCGGCACGAGCGTGACGGTGTGCCCAAGCCGCGAGAGATGGATCGCAAAAGCAGTCCCCCAAGCCCCGGCTCCGATGATGGCGAAATTCATGCGCGGAAGCAGACCATAGAATCCGTGAATGGGGAACTCAGGAAATCACGACTCACTTCAGAAACGCCGGGATCTTCTCGCCGGCGATCTGCTGCTCGAAGGTTTCGCGGGCGTTGATGAGTTCGAAGGTGCCTCCGTGCACCAGCACCTCGGCGGCCATCGCGCGGGTGTTGTAGCGGCTGGCCATCGTGTAGCCATACGCACCGGCGCTCATGAAGGCGATATACTCGCCTTCGCCGACTTCCTGAAGCTGGCGGTCCTTTGCGAAACAGTCGCCGCTTTCGCAGATCGGGCCGACCACGTCGGCCGTGAGCGCGCGGCGGCTGGAGTCGCGGTGGAGCGGCACGATTTCGTGGTAGCTCTCATACATCGCGGGGCGCACGAGGTCGTTCATGGCAGCGTCCACGATGAGGAAGTTTTTACCCGCGCCGCGCTTGAGGTGCTCGACCTTGGAAACGAGCACGCCGGAGTTGCCCACCATGAAGCGGCCGTGCTCGAGCACGATCTTGAGGCCGAGCGGCTGGAGGAGCGGCACGAGGGCCGCGCCGTAGGTCTCGGGCGTGAGCGGACGCTGGTCGGCGGGCTGCGCGTCCCACCAAGACTGCTGGCCGCTGGCGAGCGCGTCCTTGTAAACGATGCCCATGCCGCCGCCGATGGAGAAATAGGTGATGCCGTAGGCCGCCTTGAGCTGCTCGACGAAGGGCGTGATCTTGCGCACGGCCTCGACGAACGGATTCACGGAGGTGAGCTGCGAGCCGATGTGCATCTGCACGCCCTTGATCTGGATGTTGGGATATTTCGCGGCGGCCTCGTAGGCGGCGGCGGCGTGCTTGAGCGGGATGCCGAACTTGTTGTCGCTCTTGCCGGTGGTGATCTTGGCGTGGGTGTGGGCGTCAACGTCGGGGTTGACGCGGATGGCGATGGGCGCCTTCACGCCGAGCTTGCCGGCGACGTGGTTGATGCGGGCGAGCTCGGGCTCGCTCTCGACGTGGAAGGAGAAAATCTCGTTTTCGAGGGCGAGCTGGATCTCGGCCTCGGTCTTCCCGATGCCGGCGAACACGCTGCGCTTCACGTTGGCCCCGGCGGCCAGCACGCGCTTGATCTCGCCGCCGCTCACCAGGTCGAAGCCGGCGCCGAGGTTCGAGAAGTGGCGGAGGAGCGCGATGTTGGAGTTGGCCTTCATCGCGTAGCAAATCTGGAGGTCGAGGCCGACCATGCCCTTGGCGAGGCGGGTGTAGTTGTCCGCCATGGTCGCGGCGCTGTAAACGTAGGTCGGCGTGCCGTAGAGGCGGGCGATCTCGACGAGATCAACGGATTCGCAGTGGAGGTTGGGACCGACGTAGTTGAAGTGGTGCATGTCTGGAAAAGGGTAAAAGGCTGTTAAAGAGGGCGAAGTTTCAAGTTTCCCCTTGAAAAAACCACCCTAATTTTGAGTTCTAAACCCGTGCTGCGCGCCTTGCTCCAAATTTTCCGCCGTCCGCCGATCCGCATGGGTCGGGTGGACAACCGCACCATTCGCACGACGGTCGTCCGCAACGCGCAGTTCGTAAGCTTCATCTCGTCCAGCGGAGCCGCCGCCCGTCATCATCCCGACCGGCATGACCGTCGCCTGCGCCGGCAGAAGTTCACGCGGCTTGCCGTCGGCGCGTCGCTGACGGCTGCGGTCGCCTGGGTCGCCATCGAGAGCGCGCAGGCGCTGTCGATGTTCTGAGGCCGACGACCTTTCAAGAAAAGGTTCGTCCGGAGCGCAAAGACTCCCTTGGTTTGGCGCATGTTCACACGGACCCTTCCCCACGCTGCTTTTATTCTCGGTTTGTTGATGCTGGCCGGCTGCTCGTCAGCCCCGAAGCTGGAGAGAATCGGCGTGCGCATCAAAGAAATCGCCCCGTCGGCGGCGGGCACCACGATTACCCTGCTCTTCGTTAATCCCAACAACGTCCCGCTGGTCGTGCAGGAAACCGAACACACGTTCTCTCTCGACGGAACCTCGATGGGCACCGTTAAGAACCCCAAGCCACTGGGCATTCCCCCGCTCGGCAGCGTAGCGGAGTCGGTCGTCTTGACCGGACCGGTCGCCAAGGCAGTCGGGCGTTTCACCGCCGGCCATTCGGGACACGCATCCTACGTCATCGATAGCACCCTGCGCATCACTTGGGACGATGATATCCATGCCTACAAAACCAGTGATCGTGGCAGCGTGACCTTGCCCGCGGCGGGCGCCACTCCCTGAAGCCGCGTCAATAATGCGGCGGGCGTTCGGCGGCGGGATTGGCTTCCTCCACCGTGCCGCCGGACTCGGAGCGCAGTCTGAGCCGCGTCAACTCCGCCTTCAGTCGGTCGATCTGGCCGGCCATTTCCAACATGGCCTTGTCCTGCTCGGTGACATGGCGTTCAAACCACGCCAGACGCTCCTCCAGCCGGTCAATTCTTTCGCTCGACATGGGGCTTCACCGGAGGTTTCGGGGCGGCGGCGCGCAACTTGTCCAACTCCGGCATCACCACGCGCTGGTAGCAATCGGGGCATACGGAGTGGCTGAAATCGGTGCCGGTGCGCTCGTTGATGTAGCTCTCGATCTGCTGCCAGTAGTTTTGGTCGTCGCGGATTTTTTTGCAGTAGCCGCAGATGGGGAGAAACGCCTCCAACTGGCGCACCTCGGTCGCGTAGCGCAGGATGCGTTCGGCCACACGCAGACGCATCCAGATGTCCTGCGCGTTGAGTGGCTTTGAAAGAAAATCATCCACCCCCGCCTCGATGGCCTCGCGCTGGTTGTCCACGTCGGCGGTGCGGCCCGTGAGCAGGATAAAGTAAACGTAGTCGGCCTGGACGCGCCCGCGCACCGCGCGACACAGGGAGAGACCATCCATCTCGGGCATCATCCAGTCGCTCACAATCACGCGCACCGGCTCTTTTTCCAAAATCTTCAACGCCTCCATCCCGTCGCGCGCGTCCACGACTTCATGCCCGAGACGGAGGAGCGCTTGGTGAAGAATCGCACGGGCCACAGGATCGTCTTCTACTGCGAGGATTTTCATGAGGAGGGCGGAAACAGATGCCTAAAAGCCCTGCCTCGCAGCGTCGAGCACGGACTCGTTTTTCATCATCTTAAGAGCACGCGCAACTCCTCTCCCGTCGTGACCGGCGCCTGGCAGGCTTGGCCAACGCATACATAGGCTGCCGAACGACCATCCTGAACACACATTTCCGCCAGCCAGGGTAAACGCCCGGCCAGCCAACGCTGGCCCTCGCCGCCATCGGCCGCCAGCACCGTCCGGCGGGGCCCCAGTCGCTCGCGCACCACGACCACCAGTTCCTTAAAATCGACCTTTTGCGGATCACCCGCCACGACCACTTGGCAGGGCACATCCAGCGCCCTCTCGACGGCGCACAACATCTCCGGCAACGCATGAGGCGTCTTCGCCCACTGGGGACGCATCGCCTCGATCGTGCGCCGCGCGCGGCTGCGAAGCGCGTCATCGTGCAAGATCGCCGACAGCCGCAGCAGGTTCGCCGCCGCGACCGAGTTCGGCGAAGGCTCCGCTCCGTCGTAGTCTTCCTTCAACCGCAGCACGATGCTCGCGTCATCGGCCCGGGAGTTGAAATAGCCGCCGTCTTTTTCGTCCCAGAACAGCGCGTCCATCGTCTGCTGCAACCGCTCCGCCCATTGGAGCCAGCGCACCTCAAATGTCGCCTCGTAAAGATTCAACAATCCCGCGACGAGATACGCATAATCTTCGGCAAAACCTTCGTTCGCCCCGCGCTCCTCGCGGTAACAACGGTAGAGAATGCCCCGGCTCTCGTCGTAGAGTTCACGCTGGATGAACTCCGCCGCACGCACCGCCGCGTCGCGGTAAAACTCACGCCTGTCGGCCAGGCATCCGGCCGGCGAAACCGCGCCGCGCGCCAGCGCGGAGATCATGAGGCCGTTCCACGCCGTGATGATCTTGTCGTCGAGATGCGGACGCGGACGCCGCGCCCGCACCGCGCGGAGTTTTTCCAGCGATCCCACCAGCACTTCGACGGCGAACGCCGGCGCGAGCCCGTGACGCAGCGCCGTTTCGCCAAGCGGCCGCCGCTGCATGAGAATGTTTTTCCCGGTGAACTCGTTTTGCGGATCAAGCGACATCGGCACGTTGCCCTCGGCGGCTAAGCCATAGTGGTCGCAGAAAAACGCCGCGTGCTCCTTCAGCGCCGCGACGACCTCGTCGCGCGTCCACACGTAGAACGCGCCTTCGGCATGATCCGCCTTGCCGTGTTCGAGCGGCGAATCCGCGTCCTCCGCCGAGAAAAAAGCCCCGCCCGGCGCGGACAAGTCGCGCAGCGCGTAGTCGAAGATGTCGCGCGCCACCCACGCAAAGCGCTCGTCGCCGGTCGCAAGGTGCGCGTCGAGGCAGTTCACGGCTATTTGCGCCTGGTCGTAGAGCATTTTCTCGAAGTGCGGCACGAACCACGCGTCGTCCACGGAGTAACGGTGAAACCCGCCGCCCACATGGTCGTGAATGCCGCCCTCGGCCATGTGTCGCAGTGTGGTCGTCGCCATGCGCACCGCGTCCTGCCCCGCCGGCGAACCGACGCCTTGGATGGCCGCCGCGCGAAAGAGGAAATTGAGATTGGAAGCGCGGGGAAACTTCGGCGCCTCCCCGAAGCCGCCGCGTTGCGCATCGAAGTTCTCGTTGAAATACTCGAAGCACGTTTCAAACGCCGTCCCGCCCGTGTCGTGCAGATCGGGCACGCCGCCCTCGTCGGGCGGGCGTTGATCGCGATACTCGGTCAACGTCGCGATCACGCGGTCGCCCTCGGCCACGAGCTTCGCACGGTCGGTTTCCCAGCCCTTGGCGATGGCGTTGAGCAACGACGGAAATCCCATGCGCCCATGCCGGTCCTCCGGCGGAAAATACGTGCCGCCGAAAAACGGCTTCAGCTCCGGCGTGAGAAACGCCGAGAGCGGCCAGCCGCCGCGGCCGGTGAGCGCCTGCACGTAGGCCATGTAAACCTTATCCACGTCGGGACGCTCCTCGCGGTCGACCTTGATGGAAACGAAGTGGGCGTTGAGCTGCGCCGCGATGGCGTCGTTCTCAAACGACTCGTGCGCCATGACGTGACACCAGTGGCACGTCGAGTAGCCGATGCTCAAAAAAATCGGCTTCTGCTCCGCGCGCGCCTTGGCGAAGGCCGCCTCGCCCCAAGGCATCCACGCGACCGGATTATCGGCGTGCTGGAGCAGGTAGGGCGATTTTTCCGAAGCGAGAGCGTTGGACATGTTGCGTCAACGCTCGCGCAAACCCGCTGCTTGGCAACGCTGCGTGGAATAATTTCAAAAGAGCCGCCCGCGGTGGACTCTCGGCTGGCCGTGGTTAGGATGCTGCGCTTACCTTTAATAATCCAATGTGGATTTCCCCGCGCATCGCATCCTCTTCTCGTATGAATCTTCCGTGGCGTTTTAATTTTCTATTTGGACTGTGTGGCTTCTTCTTGGCGTCTGCTCTTCCTGGCCATGCTCAGGTCACCGCGTCGCTCGTCGCCGACACGCAGGCCATCCAGGCTGGCCACCCGTTGCAGGCCGCCCTGCGTCTCGAACACAAGGACGGCTGGCACACCTACTGGATCAACCCCGGCACCGGCTACCCTACCTCGCTTAAATGGGAACTCCCCTCCGGCTGGACCGTCGGCGACATCGTCTGGCCCGCGCCCAAAACCATCACCGACGACGCCGGCCACGTCATCGGCCAGGGCTACGACGGCGTCATCTACCTGCCCGTCACCCTCACCCCTCCCGCCAGCCTCGCCACCGATGTCCCCGTGACGTTCAAGGCACGAGCTGCCTGGCTCATGTGTCACGATACCTGCGTGCCCGGCGAAGCCCCCGTCTCGCTCACGCTGCCGGTCTCGGCCACGCAGCCCTCACCCGATCCGGTCAACGGCCCGGCCATCACCCAAACCCTCGCCGCGCTTCCTCGCCAAGACGCCTCCGTCAGCGCCTCGGCCACGGTTTCCGGAACCACGATTACCCTCCATCTCGGGGGACTCACGCACGGCTCGGCCGACATCTCGGCACCCTGGTGGTTTTTCACGCGCAACGATGTCGTCGCCTACGACCAGCCGCAGACCCGCCGCGTGGACGCAGATGGCTCGCTGAGCGTGATCCTTGCCCTCGCCCAGGGCCAAATCGTCGCCGCCGACACCCGCCTCCAAGGCGTGTTGCGCGCCTCGCCCTCCGCCTCCGTGGACACAGACGCTCCCGCAGTCGCCGCGCTGCTCATCGACGTGCAGATTCAACCCGTCGTCACCGCGCATAAGGCCAGCGCCCCCGCCGGCCTACTAGCGACTCTCCCTCTGGCCTTCATTGGCGGACTGATTCTCAACCTGATGCCCTGCGTCTTCCCCGTGCTCGGGCTCAAGATCATGGGCTTCGTCAACCAAGCAGGCGCCGACCGCAAAAAAATCACGCTGCACGGGCTCACGTTCACGGCGGGTGTGCTCGTCTCATTTTGGACGCTGGCCACCGCGCTTGCCGTGCTGCGCGCCGGCGGCGGCGAACTCGGCTGGGGCTTTCAACTCCAGTCGCCACTCTTCGTATTCGGGCTCGCCTCGGTGATGCTTGTGTTCGCGCTGAGCATGAGCGGCGTGTGCGAATTTGGCGGCAGCGTCATGGGCGCCGGCTCCGGCCTGCAAATGCAGTCGGGCTATCGAGGATCGTTTTTCACCGGAGTGCTCGCCACCGTGGTCGCCACCCCGTGCAGCGCACCATTTCTGGCGCCGGCCCTGGGTGCGGCCCTGGTCCTGCCGATGGCGCAGGCTTACCTCGTCTTCACAACCATAGCGATTGGTTTATCAACGCCCTACCTGCTGCTGTCGATTTTCCCGCAGGCCGTGCGCCTGCTGCCGCGGCCGGGCGCGTGGATGGAAACCTTCAAGCAGGCCATGTCGTTCCCCCTCTACGCCACCGCAGGTTATTTGGTATGGGTCTTGTCCGCACAGACGACCGAGACCGGCTCCCTCATGGCCATCTTCGGCCTCACCCTCATCGCGATGGCCACGTGGCTCTACGGGCGTTACGCCCACTTGAGCGCGTCCGCCGCCAGTCGGCGGGTGGGCATCATCGGCGGCTTGGTGTTGCTCGGCGCCGGCGTGTTTCTCGGATGGCCGCACGCGGCGAAACCCACCGACATCACCTGGGAACCGTGGAGTCCCGCGCGCGTCGCCGCTTTGCAGGCGGAAGGAAAACCCATCTACGTGGACTTCACCGCCCGCTGGTGCGCCACGTGTCAGGCCAACAAAAAAATCGTCTTCAGCTCCGAAGAAGTCCGCCGCCGCTTCCGTGAACTCGGCGTGGTGACGCTGCGCGGCGATTGGACGAGCCGCGACGCGGCTATCACCGCCGAACTCGCCCGCTGGAACCGCAGCGCCGTGCCCTTCAACCTCGTCTATCTCCTGGGCCGCGCCGAGCCGACCCCCTTGCCCGAATTGCTCACCCCGGGAATCGTGCTCAAGGCATTTGAAACCAAATAACCCTGCCCAGGCTCCTTTGATTGATGGCTACTTCTTCAACGGAATCTGCACGTTGAAACTGCCGTCGCGCGATTTATTATTGGTCGCCGCGCAACACAGCGCGATGGGCTCACCGTTTTCAAAAACCAACTGCGGACGTTCGAGCGTGGTCAGTTTTTCATCGTGGCTATCCGCCCAGCGGATGCTTCCCGGATTCGCGACGAACGGATGTTTCGACAGCTTCCAGTCAATACCGTCCGCCGATTCCCATAACGCGAGCGAGTAGCCGCGGTGCGTGAAGTTGCCCTCGTTGTCTTTAACCACTGCCCAGTAACGATCGGCGCCGCGCCAGATGAACGGATCTTCCGCCGCGAACATCACACCCTTCGCGCCGAACACTTCGCCGGGGTGTTTCGTGAACGGCCCGGTCGGACTATCCGCGGTGGCGACTAGATGAGACACCGGTCCGCCGAACGGAGCTTTACCTTGCTTCGCAACCGCTTTGTAAACCATCAGCACGCCGCCGTCGGGACGTAGCGCGACGCTCGGATTGGAAGTCAGCAACGCATCGGGCGCATTCGTGTCACTGCTGATGTCCACGATGGGTTTATCAAAACGCTGCCACGGGCCATCCGGAGAATCCGCCACCGCCACGCCGATGCGCTGATGATTGCGATGCGTCCAGTTCAATGGTTTTTCCACCACACCGTTTCCATAGTTGCCCATGTAGTAGAGGTAAAAAAATTTACCGATGCGGAGAATGGTCGGGTTATGCGTGCATGATCCGTCCCAGAAATTCGCGCCGCGCGCGGGCAACGCCACGTCGCGATGCGTCCACGGACCGAACGGCGTGTCGCTCACCGCATGCGCAACCTCCGAGTGCGTGACCCACGCGATGTGTCCGAGCGCACGCGGCCAGCGCGAGTAGAAGAGATGGTATTTGCCGTCGTCCCCCTTGATCACCGAGCCGCACCAAATGTTGTAATTCGCGTCCGCCCATTTCGCCGTGAGCGGCACGGGCTGAAGCATGGCGTTGAGGTCGTAGTCAACGACGTTAACTGAAGCACGGCCGAAAACCAAGGAAGCAAATACTAGCAAACCCACGGCGGCGAAATGCGTTTGCCGAAGAACAACAGGTGAAAAGATTCTCATTAAAATATTTTTTATAGAACTCTTCTGTCTGGTTTTGAATGCAAAAAATATCTGCAAAATCTGCCGATCAAATCGAAAACAATACCGGCAATAACGGGCAACGCACGCATCACGGAAAGAAAAGTGAGCAAACAGAGTTTGGGACCAAGCGGTAAATGTTTGTTGCAGCAGACTGAATGGGGCTGGTTATTTTATGGAAAGCTTTAGGTGATATTGCCCAATTTACCGTCGGCGTGGCTTAGCGTTGGCTGACTATTACCCAAACGCGCCCCCAACAGAAAAGCCGCACCCATCACGGTGCGGCTTTTGTTTTGAGCAGATTCGTTGGCTGAAAAACAACCCGCTTACTTGCCGAGCACCCAGCTGAAGATCAGCGGGGCCACGATGGTCGCGTCGCTTTCGACGATGAACTTCGGGGTCTTCTGGCCAAGCTTGCCCCAGGTGATTTTCTCGTTCGGCACCGCGCCGGAGTAGCTGCCGTAGCTCGTGGTCGAATCACTGATCTGCGAGAAATAGCCCCAGAGCGGCACTTCGCGGCGGCCAAGATCTTGGTGCAACATGGGAACGACGCAGATCGGGAAATCGCCGGCGATACCGCCGCCAATCTGGAAGAAGCCGATCGAACCTTCGCCGTTTTTGAGGAGCTTGGCAGTCTTCGTATACCACTCGGCGAGCACGGTCATGTATTCGATGCCGGTGCGCACGGTGTGGACGTTCTTGATCTCGCCGGTGATCACGCGGCCGGCAAACATATTGCCCAGCGTCGCGTCTTCCCAACCGGGGACGATGATGGGCAGGTTCTTCTCGCAGGCGGCGAGCATCCAGGAATTTTTCGGGTCGATCTGATACATCTTCTTCAGCTTACCGGAGCGAAGAATTTTATACATGAACTCATGCGGGAAGAAGCGCTGGCCGCTCTGGTCGGCGGCAATCCACTCCTCGGCGACGGCGGACTCGATGCGGCGCATGGCCTCGCCCTCGGGGATGCACGTGTCGGTCACGCGGTTCATGTGGCGGTCGAGCAGCGCCTGCTCGTCGGCGGCGGTGAGGTCGCGGTAGCTGGGAACGCGCTCGTAGTAGTCGTGGGCGACGAGGTTGAAAATATCCTCTTCCAAGTTCGCGCCGGTGCAGACGATGGCGTGGACCTTGTCGGCGCGGATCATCTCGGCAAGCGTGAGGCCGAGCTCGGCGGTGGACATGGCGCCGGCGAGGGTGACGAGCATCTTACCGCCGGCCTTGAGGTGGTCCTCGTAGCCTTTGGCGGAGTCGAGCAGCGCGGCGGCGTTGAAGTGGCGGTAGTTGTGGGCGATGAACTGCGAGATCGGGCCTTTTTTGGACGCGAGCTTGGCGTTGATGTCCTCGGGACGCTTTTGGAGCTTGGCTTTCTTCATAAAAGTAGCCCCCAGACTTACAGCGGCCCCGAAAGCCGACGCCACAAAAATCCGGCCCGTCGTGTAACGTTCACGCAAACCGGGCCGGATGAGCAGGGACGGAGGCGAAGGTTAAACTGCAGCGGGCAGCTCGGCCGCCTTGGGAAAGTCCACGACCGTCTGCGCAACGTGATTGGTGTAGTTGGTGAGGATGTTGAGCGCGACATGGGCGATCACCTCGATGATCTCGGCGTCGGTCGCACCGGCGGCGCGCACGGCGGAAAGCGCTTCGTCGGCGACGAGCCCGCGGGCTTCGACCACGGCGGCGGCGAACTTCAGGAGCGCATCGGTCTTCGGATCTTCTGCGCGGACGAGGCGCGCATCAATGATCGCTCCGGCGGTGAGTCCCGCGCCCTTGCCAAGCAGGCTGTGCGCAGCGAGGCAGTAGTCGCAGGAGTTGGTTTCGGCGACTGCGAGCGCGAGTTGTTCGCGGACCTTGGCGGCCAAGACGCCCTTTGAGAGCGTGGCACTGAAACCAAGGTAGGCTTCAAGCGCGGCCGGTGAATGGCCGATGGTGCGCATGAGGTTCGGCACGACGCCGAGCTGGGATTTTACGGAGGTGAAGAGCTCGGCGGTTTTGCCGGAGACTTGGACGGGATCGAGGGCGGTGATACGTGACATGATGGTTTTGGTTTTAACGGACGGGTTTTGTTTTGTGTCCGCCAGAGTGTCCGGCGGGAAAGGGATGTGTGCGCAGCGACGGATTTTCAGGCGGGGCGCGCCCAGCGGAAATTGCGGCCGGACTCGGCGATCTTGAGATCGTTGATACTCGCGAAGCGGCGACGCATGAGGCCGAACTCGTCGAACTCCCAGTTCTCGTTGCCATAGGCGCGCCACCACTGTCCGGAAGCATCGTGGAATTCGTATTCGAAACGCACCGCGATGCGGTTGTCCTGAAACGCCCACAGCTCCTTGCGCAAGCGGTAGTCCAACTCACGCTCCCACTTTCCACGCAAAAACTCCACAACCGCCGCGCGGCCGTTCACGAAGTCGGAGCGGTTGCGCCACTCGGTATCGACCGTGTAGGCGAGCACCACGCGTTCCGGGTCGCGGCTGTTCCAGGCATCTTCGGCCGCCTGGATTTTTTGGCGGGCGGTTTCTTCGGTAAAGGGCGGAAGCGGCGGACGCGTGTTCATGGTTTTTAGTAGGCGACAACACGCACAAGACAGATCTGTCTATTTATTCGCAAGCACAAAATAGACAGGTCTGTATATTTTCTTGCGCTACTCTCTTGTTTCATCACGGTAAACCCATGGCCGAAGCCGTCATTTCATCCCCCAAACGCGATCATCTCATGGCCACGGCTTGGCGGCTTTTTTACCGTGATGGCTACCGGGCAGTCGGCATCGACACTCTCATCGCCGAAGCGGGCGTCGCGAAGATGACGCTTTATAACCACTTCGCCTCCAAGGATGAGCTCATCATCGGCGTCCTAGAAAAACGCGACTGCGAGCTGCGAGCTTCCATCAACGATCAGGTCAACGCGACCGACGGCTCGGCTGCGGAAAAGCTCCTCTCCGTTTTTGATTGGTTGGAAAGATGGTTTGGCTCCACGGATTTTAACGGCTGCGCCTTCATCCGCGCGCTCAGCGAATATCCCGACCCCAGGCACCCCATCCACCAAGCCGCGTGGCGCCATAAAGTCGCCATGCAAGGCGCTCTCACCGAGTTGTGCAGTCAGGCAGGCGCCCACAATCCTGCGGCGCTCGCCAACACGCTGAGCCTGCTCATCGACGGCGCGATTGTCGCCGCCCAGGCCACCGGCTCCACCGCGCCGGCGCGCTCCGCCCGCGACACGGCGGCCACCCTGCTCGCGCTCGCCGTCCAGAAACCGGCTTGATCACACCATCAGGATGAGGCGTTGACCGGCGGTAAGGCGACCGCTTTGGTGTCCCGTTCTCCATGCTGACCATTGCAGATGTTTCCAAGTCCTACGGCACCCGCGAACTGTTTTCCGACGTCTCGCTGTTCATCGCGCGCACCGACCGGCTCGGCCTCATCGGTCCCAACGGCGCCGGCAAGTCCACCCTCTTCGGCCTAATCCTCGGCGAGGAAAAGCCCGACACCGGCACCATCGAGTGGGAACGCGGCGCCGACTTCGGCTACCTCCCGCAGGAATCCGCCCCCGCCGGCGACGAGACCATCCTCCACATCGCCACCAGCGGCAAGAAACTCGAGCCCACCGACGACGACTACGACATCGACTACACGCTCGAACCCCGCGCCCGCAAAATCCTCGACGGCCTCGGCTTCAAGACCGACGACGCCGACAAGCTCGCCAAAACCTTCTCCGGCGGATGGGTCATGCGCGCCCACCTCGCCCGCCTCCTCGTCGCCGAGCCCGCCCTCCTCCTCCTCGACGAGCCGACCAACCATCTCGATCTCGAGGCCCTCCTCTGGTTCCAGGATTATCTCACGCGCTATCCCGGCGGCCTCGTCGTCATCTCCCACGACCGCGCTTTCTTGAACGCGCTCTGCACCGGCATGCTCGAACTCCGCGCCGGCACCCTCCATTACTACCACGGTAACTACGATAATTTCCTGACCGAGAAGGAAGCCCGCAAGCACCAGCAAGCCGCCGCCTTCAAGAACCAGCAGCGCGAGATCGCCCACCTCCAGGTCTTCGTTGATCGCTTCGGCGCCAAGGCATCGATGGCGTCCCGCGCGAAGTCCAAGGAAAAACAAATCGAACGCCTCAAGGAAGTCGCCGTCGAGGAGCCCACCGAGGAACTCCGCAAGATGAACTTCAAGTTCCCGCAGCCCCCGCGCTCCGGCCTGAAGGTCATCGAACTCGAACACGTCAAGCAGGCCTACGGCGACCACGTCGTTTACAAAGACCTCAACTTCACCGCCGAGCGCGGCCAGGGCATCGTCCTCATCGGCCCCAACGGCGCCGGCAAATCCACCCTCCTCAAAATCCTCGCCGGCGTCATCCCTATCCAGGGCGGCACGCGCGAACTCGGCAGCAACGTCGTCCCCGGCTACTTCGCCCAAAACCGCCTCGATAACCTGAACGCCGACGCGACGGTGTTCGAGAACGTGATGGAGCTGCGCACCAACGAAAACCAGCTCACCGAGCAGCAGGCCCGCGCCATCCTCGGTGCCTTCCTCTTCCGCAAGGACGACGTCCACAAACCCGTCTCCGTCCTCTCCGGCGGCGAAAAAACCCGCCTCGCCCTCGCCCGCATCCTCGTCCGCCCGCCCAATCTCCTCCTCATGGACGAGCCCACGACGCACCTCGACATCCAGTCGATCGACGCACTCGTCATGGCGCTCAAGAACTACGAGGGCACGCTCATCTTTATCTCCCACGACGTTCACTTCATCAAGACGCTCGCGAAGAACGTGCTCCACGTCCACAGCGGCCGCCTCACGCACTACTCCGGCGACTACGACTACTACCTCGATAAATCCAAGTTGAGCGACGCCCGCGCCGCGATCACCGCCGGTTTCACCGACGCCCGCCCCACGCAAAAAACCGAGGCCAAGAAACCCGCCGAGCCCGCCAAATCCGGCGTCGTTAAGTCCAAGCCCTCCGCCAACGAAATCCGCAAATTCCGCGAACACGTCGGCGTGTTGGAAAAAAAAGTCGTCGATCTCGAATCCAAGCAGGCCGAAATCACCGCCGCGTTGGAAGACCCCGAGACCTACGCCGACAAAGGCAAATTCCACCACCTCAACCTGGAGCTGAGCGCGACCGTCAACCTCGTCACCCAGGCCACCGCCGAGTGGGAAAAGGCCGCCCAGCAGCTCGCCGAGATGGAACGGGCGTAATTCCGAAGGTGGAGCGTCTTGACCCCAAGACGCTTTCCGGGCCCGCCACGAAGCGCGTTGGGGACAACGCGCTCCACCTCGTCAGATCACTTCCTCGATCAACCGAGGCGCCGTAACCGGCGCTCCGTCGATCAAGATCGCTTCCCCAAGCATGTGCGCCGCGGTTTCCAGCCGCGCCTGATCGTTCGCATGGATGCACGCGATCACCGCGCCGGCCTCCACCCGCTCGCCCACCTTGACCAGTCGCGCGATTCCAACCGCCGGGTCCACCGCATCCTCGGCCCGACTGCGCCCCGCGCCCAGCTGCAAGGCAGCCAGCGCCACATCCATCGCGACAACTTCCGCCGCCCATCCCGCCTTGTTCGCGCGCAACTCGCGTTGAAACTTCGCTCGCGGCAACAGTGCTTCCGGCGCTTCGCACACGCGGCCGTCGCCACCCTGCGCGGCCACAATCTCGCGAAACTTCGCGAGCGCCGCACCGCTTGAAATGGATTTCGCCAGCCTCACCCGCGCCTCTCCGGTATTTTTAACCACACCAGCGAGCAGCAGCATCTGCTCCCCGAGCGCATACGTGACATCCATTAAATCTTCCGGTCCTTCACCCTTCAAACACGCCACACTCTCCGCGACTTCGAGCGCGTTGCCCACGGCACGACCGAGCGGCTGATCCATCGCGGTCAGCAGCGCGCGAGTCGGTTTTCCCATGGCGTTGCCGATGTCCACCATCGCCTGCGCCAGCGCGCGCGCATCATCCATGCCCTTCATGAAGGCGCCCGCGCCAAACTTCACGTCGAGCACCAGCGCGTCGATGCCCTCGGCGAGTTTTTTGCACATGATCGACGCGCAGATCAGCGGGAGGCACTCGACCGTCGCAGTCACATCACGCAGCGCGTAGAGCTTTTTGTCGGCCGGTGCCAGTTCCTTGGTTTGCCCGATGAGCGCGCAACCGACCTGGCCCACCTGCGCACGGTATTCCTCCATCGATAGTCCGACGCGAAATCCGGGGATCGACTCCAGCTTGTCGAGCGTGCCGCCGGTGTGCCCGAGACCGCGCCCGCTGATCATCGGCACCGCCACGCCGCAGGCCGCGACCATCGGCGCGAGGTGGATGGAAACCTTGTCGCCGACGCCGCCCGTCGAATGCTTGTCCACCTTCGGTGCGCGCACCGACGACAAATCCGCCACCACGCCCGAACGCATCATTGCGTCGGTCAACGCCGCCGTCTCGGCCGTGTTCATCCCGCGCAGGAAAACCGCCATGAGCATTGCGCTCAACTGGTAGTCGGCCCACGAGCCATCGGTCGCCCCGCGCACGAACGCCGTGATTTCCTCCCGCGTCAGCGCATGGCCGTCGCGTTTCCGCGCGATAACGTGCTGAGGGAATAACGACGGGTTCATTTCTGAAAAACTGCCGCCCCGCCAACCCCTGCGCAAGCCCCCGACTTGCCCCATGCCCGAAATCCGGCAACGTGGTTTCATGCAACCCCAAGTCGTAGTCGTCGGCAGCTTTGTCCAAGATCTGACGTGGCGCTGCGTCTCCTTCCCCAAGCCGGGCGAAACCGTCATCGGCACCTTCGCCACCGGCCCCGGCGGCAAAGGCTCCAATCAGGCCGTGGCGGCGGGACGCGCGGGCGCGTCCACGCTCTTCATCGGCGCAGTCGGCCGTGACGCCTTTGCTTCCGAAGCAAGGGCCTTTTACGCCGCCGATGGCATCGCCGCGAGTTTCGTTGAAAAACCGAAACACGCGACCGGCACCGCCGCCATCCTCGTCAACGCCGCCGGCCAAAACGAGATCGTCGTCGCCTTAGGCGCCAACGCCCACCTCGCCAAAACCGACATCGACGCCAAAGCCATCGCCGCCGCAAAAATCGTCGTCGCCCAACTCGAATCGAACCTCGCCGCCACCGCGTTTGTTTTAAAAACCGCACGCGCCGCCAGCGTCACGACCGTGCTCAACCCCGCACCCATGCGACTGGATTTCGATCCGGCGATTCTCAAACACGTTGACGTGCTCATCCCCAACGAAGCCGAGTTCACCGCTCTCGTAAACCTCATCCCTGACACCGGCCACAAAACCTTCACCGAGACCGCGCTGAGCCTGCTTTCCAACGACGCGCTTCACGCCCTGTGTCGCGCGCTCGGGCCGGCCGTCGTGATCGTCACCCTCGGCAAACGCGGCTGTCTCGTGTCGCAGGCATCCGGCCCCGTTTTCATCCCCGCGCACAAGGTCAAGGCCGTGGACACCACCGGCGCCGGCGACGCCTTCGTCGGCGGCTTTTCGGCGGGCTTCGTGAAATTCAACGGCGACATCGTGGCGGCGGCCCGTTTCGGCGTCGCCGTGGCCGCGCTCTCCGTCACCAAACCCGGCACGGCCCCCGCGATGCCGACGCGCCGAGAAATCGTCCGGTTCCTAAAAACTAAACCGGCGCCCCGCTGACAGGAGCGGGATGGTTCACGATCTCCACGGTGAAAACCGTGCCTTTTCCGGGCGCGCTCGCGACCGTGATGTCGCCGCCGAGAAGCTTCGCAAGTTCGCGCGAGATGGACAGGCCCAGCCCTGTGCCGCCAAATTTTCGCGCGATGGACGGGTCGGCCTGGACGTAAGGCGTGAACAAGCGCGCCTGCTGCTCGTCCGTGATGCCCATTCCCGTGTCATGCACGCTGAAGCGCACGCGTCCGGGCGCCCCCGCCATCACTTTGACCGCGACGCCACCCTGCGAGGTGAACTTGAGCGCGTTGGAAATAAGATTGCTCAGAATCTGCCTCAGCCGAGGGCCGTCAGTGTGAATGCACGCAGGCACGGCCGCATCCACCCGACAGTCGAGCGTCAGCGCCTTCGCCTGCGCAGAGCCGCAGAAGAGTTCGCATATCTCCGTGGTGAACGCCCCGACCGCCAGCGGCGCCACCTCCAGCTCCATCCGCCCTTCGCCGAGCTGCGCATGGTCAAGCAGACCGCTGATAAGCTTGAGCAGGCTCTCCGCCGAATGCTCGATCAGGTTGAGCGTCTCGCGTTGATCGGGAGTCAGCGGCTCCTCCTGCAAGAGATTGACCAGCCCTATCACGCCGCCGATCGGAGTGCGCACCTCGTGGCTCATCACGGCCAGATAACGGCTCTTAGCCCGGTCCGCCTCTTCCGCCTTTTCCTTTGCGCATCGCAGCGCCTCCTCCGCCTTCCGGCGGGTCTTGATCTCCTCGCGCAACCGCCGGTTCAGTCGCATGAGCGGCAGCAGCCAACCGAGCGCACCGACCGCGACCGCCGCAAGACCCGCGAGCAACCAGTAAACCCAGCGCAAGTCGGGTTTGGGGTCAGGATCGTAAAGGAAACCGTCCAAGGGGAAATCTTTCGGCAGCATCCCGAAATCCGCATACGTGTCCGCCATGTGCCGCCAGCGCCCGGGGTTCATGTGCCCCACCTCGATCAGACCGGGGTGCATGAGCAGCGCGGTGTGTTCCGCCTCGAACACCAAGTGCGCGCGGCTGCTCTTGCAGCCGTAGTCCCGCAGGACCAGGTCGATGATCTCTGCGGGATGGGCGAGCGCATAGTCCCAGCCCCTCAGGCTCGCCTCGCGAAACGCCTTCACGCGCGCCGGATGCAGGCGAATCTGCTCCTCGGTGGTGAAAAGATTGTCCCCGTAGAAATCGATACCGCCCGCGCGCGGGGTGAAGGCCAGATACTCGAACCGCTGCTGATCCAGCACAAAGGGCTCGTCGGTCGCATAACCGGACATCGCGGCCACCCGTCCGCTGACGAGATCCTTCACATCGAAAGTGTGGTTTTCCACGTGGAGCTTCGCCGGGTTAACGCCCTCGTCCCTGAAGTAGGCGAACAATTCGGCCGAAAGCGGCTCGATCATGATCGCCTTGTCATGCAAGTCCTGCAGATCGTGCACGTCGGAGGCCTTGCGCGCGAGCAGCACGAGCGCCGAGTGCTGGAAAATCGTCGCCAGCACGACCACCGGCTTTCCCTGGCCTCGCAGCAGCAGGATGTCGGAGGTGCCCACGCCGAATTCCGCCCGCCCCGCAAACACTGCGTCCGCAGGATCCTGCCCCGGCGTCGCCTCGATCAGGTTCACCTCAAGCCCAGCCTCTCGATAGTAGCCCTTGGCAATGGCCGCGTAATAGCCCGCAAATTGAAACTGATGCCGCCACTTCAGCTGAAGCGTCACCTGGTCTAAACCTGCAGTTTTTGACGCGTCTGCCCCACGGAGTCCGCCAAAGAAAATAAACAGCAAGGCCGCACCAGCGAAAACATGGCCCCAGCGTTTACAGTTTAGAAGTCGCATGGCGTTTTCCGTAACGACAAGTCTTCACGCCCCCCATCTCCAAGCAAGGCAAAGCCGCCGCGCGGCAAAAAGCGGCTTTCCGCGCACCGGATGTCGGCTAGGCTCCTGTCCATGACGTTTACGCCCGCCCAAATGGCCGCGACCCTCGACTCGACCAACCTTCGGCTGGACGCCACCGCGGCCGACATCGATCAACTCTGCCGCGAAGCCGCCGTCCACCGTTTCGCCTGCGTCATGATCTATCCGGCCAGCGTGCCGCTCGCCGCGCGCATCCTCGCCGGCACCGGCCTTAAAATCGGCACCGTCATCGGGTTTCCCAGCGGACGTTTTTCCACCGACGCCAAGGCCGCCGAGATCACCGCCGCGCACCGCGCCGGAGCGCACGAGGTAGACATCGTGATGAACTATCCCGCGCTGCTCGAAGGTCGCGCCGCCGAAGTCGCCAGCGAAGTCGCCGCACTCACCCGCCTCGCCCACGGCAACGGCCAGCTCATCAAAGTCATCGTCGAAACGTGTTTCCTCGACGACGCTCGCAAGCTCGCGGCACTTAAAATCTGCGAGGACGCCGGTGCCAACTTCATCAAAACCTCCACCGGCTTCGGCACCGCCGGAGCCAAGGTCGCCGACATCGCCGCATGGGCCGCCGCGCGCAAAACCAGCATCGCGCTCAAAGCCTCCGGCGGCATCAAGACCCTCGCCGACGCCCGCGCGCTCATCGCCGCGGGCGCGACCCGGCTCGGCACCTCGAATGCCGCCGCCATCCTCGCGGAACTCTCCGGCACCGGCGCGCCAACAAACGCTACCGGCAGCTATTAAAAATGCGTGCGCGCCGTTTTCTCCCGCTCTTCGTGCTGCTCTTCTCGGGCTGCACGCAGAGCCCGCCTTATCAGGATCCCAGAGTCGCGGGACACCTGCCTGCGGGCATCACCGAGTCGAGCGGGCTCGCCGCCTCCCGCCGCGACCCGCGCCTGTTCTGGACCCACAACGACAGCGGCGGACAACCCGTCCTCTACGGCATCGAGCCCAACGGCGTGCGTCGCGGCGACCTGCGCATCGCGGGCGTGCGCAACTCCGACTGGGAGGACGTCGCCTCCTTCGAACTCGACGGCAAGGCGTGGCTCCTCATCGCCGACACCGGCGACAACCGCGGCATCCGGCGCGATTGCGCGCTCTACGTCGTCGCCGAGCCCGACCCGTCACAACTCATCCCCTTCGAGGAACTCACCGTGCCCGTCGCTTGGAAAATCCCCGTGCTCTACCCCGACGGTCCGCACGACTGCGAAGCCGTCGCCGTGGACGCTAAGGCCGGACTGGTTTATCTGCTCACCAAACGCACCAAGCCTCCGGTGCTTTTAACGGTTCCCCTGCGGCCAACGTCTCCCGGCCCCTGCATGGCGCAGCCTATGGCCCGCATCCAGAATCTCCCCAAGCCTACCGCCCTTCAGAAGCTGCTTCCCATTCCGGGCGGACACTACCGCGATGATCCCACTGCCATGGACTTCGCGCCCGACGGCTCGGCGGCGGTCGTTTTGACTTACGGAGACGTTTGTCTTTTCCCGCGCGCACCCGGCGAGACATGGACCGCCGCACTTTCCCGCAAGCCGCAGGTGCTCCCGCCGCACGGCCTCACGCAGGCCGAGGCGGTCGCCTTCGCGCAAGACAGCCGCACGCTCTATCTCACCTCCGAGGGCGCCGGCACCGCGATCCTGCGCTACCGGCCCGCCGCGCCATGAAAATACTCCGCGCACTTTTGCTCGGGCTTGTTTTCTTTTTTGCCGCCCTCGGGCCGACTTCGGCCCAAGAGGTGCAGAAACACGGTCTCGTTTTCGAAGAGTGGATCCGCAACACGTTTTTCGACGGCTACAAGCCGCCCAGCTACACGCAGAAGTGGGACATCCCCGCCGCCAACAACAAACTTCATGGCGGCGTGCCCGTGAATCCCAAGGCCGCCAAGGAGCGCACGCCCGTCGATCTCGGCGACGCGCTCCGCCAATACGACATCGCCGAGCCGTTCATCCTCGTGATCGGCTACTGGCGGCAGGACGGTGAGCGGAAACGCTTCGTCAACATCGTCGCGCCGCGCATCGAGCCGGACGCATGGCGCAAACTCTGGGGCCCCGTGACCCGCGCCGATTTGGAGCGCCTCGACAGCGTCATCAAAGACCGATCCCTCTCGCCCGCCGAGGCGCGACGGCAAGCGCAGGCGATCAAAAACGCCCCGCCTTTCACCGAGTCGGTCATCGTGGTGAATCCCAAAATTGATTCAAAAACCCAGCGCCGCCTGCAATGCAGCCTGCGCGTCGAGGACGTGTTTAAATTCCTCGCCCCCGACGCCGATCCCGCGCCAAAAGAGACGCCTTCGCTCTGGGGCGTGCCGTTTCCCGGCGAGGTCGCGTCTGCGCCGCGCCTGCTCAAACAGACGCCTTGAACCAATCAACTACGGACAGCGCACCTGTCCGCCGTCACCTTTTGGCGCTGTTGAGTTCCAGCCGGGTATAGATGCCGCCTTGGATGAAATGCGAGTAGGCTGTTTCTTGGACTTCTAAGGCCGGGTATTCGCGCTTGGTCTGGACTCCGACGAGATAAAGCCGCCAGTGCGGCGGCAGGCGTTTCATCACGGCACGGCCTGTATCCGGCGCCTTCTCTCCAGAATCCACCAATGATCCCTCCACGTATTCTTTTTTGAAGACCTGATATTGCGTGTCGCCTTGAGAAGCCGCCGCGCTTTCTTCAGCCAGTTTTTTCTCGGCGATCTCCAGTTGCGACTGGATGTTCACGAGGCTTGCTTCCGTTTTCTTCAAACTCGCCTGCGATTCCTCCAGCTTGAGTTCCAACCGGGTGTTTTGCCCGGAAAGCGTGTAGGTTTTATACCCGAGCCACGCGCTCAAAATCAGCAGGATGAGGATCAAGGTTTTCATATTTGGCAGGTGTTGTCGCTGAATTAGAGGCCGCCGCCTTTCCGGTTGTCCGTTTCGGGATGCCTGTCCTTAATCAGCATGAGCACGAACAGACCGGGGAGCGACGTGAGGATTAAAAAGCCCAGCGCCCAATGATAACCCTTCGCCTTGGCGAAGGCGCATGCGCCCAGCACGAAGATCGGCAGCGCGGAAAGCGACACCGGCAGCGCCATCGGCGCAAGCGGCGTCTTGACAAGGGTCAGCACGAAACCGGCTACGCTCAGGAGGAGCGCAGCGCCGATGCAGTTGAAGGCTTTCTTTTTGTAGTTGGGAAGCATGAGAATTGGGAGGGTGACGCCGACGTTACTTGAGCAAGAGTTTCCCCATGCAGGTTCTGGGCTCAACCCTGTATCCGGTCTTTTCGTAGAAGCCGATCACGCCCTCGTTGCCGTCGGCGATCTGCAGGTTGATCTTCACGCAGCCACGTTCGTCGAGGGCGGCTTCCGCACACGACAACAAGGCGCGACCGATGCCCTGCCGGCGCAAGCCGGGATCGACCGCGAGGGAGTAAATCCAGCCGCGATGGCCGTCGTAGCCGGCCATGACCGTGCCCGCCAGCCGCCCCGAGATTTCGGCTACGAAGAACAGGCCGTCGTCCGCCTCCAGTTTTTTGCGGATGGAGAGCTCGGGAGCGTTATGCGCCGTGCCGTAGCCGAGCACCGAAGTCCAGAGCGCGACCACCGCCGCGTGATCCGTTTCCAAACAAAAGGGCCGGATGCGCGGCATGGATGCTCACGCCACCTGCGCCTTGGCCGCGCTGCCGCCGAAGAGCTCTTTGAGGGAGCCCCAGGCTTTCAGCAGACCGGCGTCCTGCACGCCGCCCGAAAGCTTGTAGATGCCGACGACGGCTTCCTCGTGTCCGCGATAGCGCGGCGGAAGGATGAAGGACGTGCGATCACCGTCGCGCACCGTCGAGAAGAACAGACCTTTGCCCACGGAAGGCGCGTTGAGCGAGACCGTGACGGTGCGTTCCGCGAGGATGAGCCAGGGTTTGTAAACGAAGAGCAGCTTTCCGTTTTCGGGCTGGTGGACGAGGCGGCCGTAGGTGCGGACGGGCACGCCTTCCTTAGTGAGGGTGCCGCCGGAGAACAGTTTGTTTTCACGGTCGGCGGGCGTGAAGCGGCGTTTGCGTCCGGTGAAGAAATCCCACGAAAAAATGGAGCCGAAAACCGTGAGGCGGAACGCCCAGCCGGCGACCAGCCAGGCGACGAGGATAACAACGAGTGAAAGCGCCGCGCTTATCCACGGGCTGAGCGTGGCGGTGAGGGTGATGAGGCCGAGCAGCGCGGTGCGCGCGCCTTTGAGCGCGGCGTCGATCGCGCCCCACGGGCTGAGGAGGATGAGGACGTTGATCGCGTGCGAAGCCATCCACACCACGGCAAAAATCGCGATGCCGAGCGGGATGGTGAGGATGTTGAGCAGCCACGACCAATCAATGGACGCGATGGTCGCGAGGCCGGTCGGATGCAGCGCGGTATGCGCGCCGTGGTAATCGGCGATCATCTTCGAAAGGCTGTTCATGGTGAAGGGCACAACCGCGCCGGCGGCGACTAGACCGGTGGCCTTGTTCTCGACGGTTTCGAGGACATCGAGCGGCTTCTTCATGCCGGGGGGGAGCACGGCGCCGAGACTGTCCTTCGCCGCGCACGCACCGACGAGAAGGAGCGCGGGCAACCAGAAGGTCGTCTGCGCATACCAAGGGAGCTTGGCTTTCGCCTCGGGCGTCTTGGCCTCATACCATTGGTAGGCGCCATACGCGCCGGTGCCGAGCAGCGGTGAGATGGCGAGTCCGGTGACGGTGCTGACGGCGTGGGCGACGGGCGAGGCGGGCGACTTGTCCTCAGCGGAAGCGGGCGTTGCCGCAGTGGTGGCGGCCCAGATCGGGACGGCCATGACGGCAAGCAGTCCGAACAACAGACAGGCGGAGGCGATGCGTTTCATAGGAGGAAGAGTTAAGTGAAGCAGATGAAAAGATTCCCAAGCCAACTAAGCGTAAATCACGCCGACTTGGCGGAGCCAAGCATCGAGCACGGCCATGTTGCCCAACGTATCAGCCTTGGACATCGCGGGCACGTCGCGCCGGCCGGCGGCGAGCGCCTCGGCAAACGCATCGGCCTCGTAAGCGTAAATCGTGCGGTCGGACGTGATCACGATCTCCTCGGGCGAAGTCGCGCCCGCGCGGTGAAGCAGGATTTTCGTGGACGAGAGATCGCGGGTCACCACGTAGGGCGAAGGCACGAGCAGCCAGCCCTCGGTGCCGTAGATGCGGACGACGTTTTCCTGCGCCAGGCCCACGCCGCACGAGACCTGGGCGATCACGCCGTTGGCGAATGCGAGCGTCGCGGCGGCATAGGCGTCCACGCCCGTCTGCGAATGGAGCACACCGGTGCCAGTAACGCTCACGGGGTCGAGAAACGGTTTTTCCTCGACCGCGCCGGCCACGAGTCGCGCCCACGAAACCGGATAGCCGCCCACGTCGAGAATGCCGCCGCCGCCGAGCGCGTTGCCCCAGATGCGCCCCTGCGGATCGAAAGGCGCGTTGAAACTGAACGCCGCCTGCACGAGCCCGACTTTCCCGAGCGCACCGGAGCGGACGAGTTCGAGCACGCGGGCCGTCTGCGGATGGCAGCGATACATGAACGCCTCCATGAGCAACACGCCGTGCGCGCGGGCCGCCTCGACCACGCGGCGCGCGGCGGCGAGATCGAGCGTGAGCGGTTTCTCGCACAGGATGTGTTTGCCCGCGGCGGCGGCCTTCATCGCCCACTCCTCGTGCAGCGGATGCGGCGTGGAAATATAAACTGCCTCCACTTCCGGGTCGGAGAGCAACGCCTCATAACTGCCGTGCGCGTGTTCCGGCGCGATGCCATGCTCGACCGCGAAACGCCGCGCGGACTCCACCGAACGGCTGCCGACCGCGACCAGCCGCCCGGTGCGGGAGCCCGCGACACCGCGCGCGAAGACCCCGGCGATTTTCCCCGTGGCGAGGATGCCCCAGCGAAGCGTCTTGGTCATGGGAAAGCTCAAGGCGGCGCGGAGAGTTTACTTTTTCCCCTTGGACGCCCCAGCTCCCCCACCCGAACCGCCACCGTTCAACAATGTGCCGCCGACCACGCCGACCGCAAACATCGCGAAATACACAAAGGTCGCCGCGGCATGCACGGGTTTATCCAGCAGGAGCGGGAAGCGAAACTCGGCAGACTGCGTGTTCTCTTTGCTGATGAGAATCACCAGCAGAAGGATGAGCAGGAAACCCAAAGTGCGAAAAAAGGTTTTAACGTTCATAGAATGGTAAAAGAAGTGTGCGCAAGCCATCGCAGCCCCCGCGTCCGGGCGCAAAAACAAAACGCTTCCCTAAAAATTGCCTTCCGCGCCGCCCGCGCTCTTGCTCGCGGGATGCTGACCAAGACCCAGCTCTCCCGCCTGCGTGCGCTGCGCGAAAAAAAGAACCGCGAAACGGAGGGTCTCTACGTCGTCGAAAACCCCAAGGTCGTCGCCGAGCTGCTCGCCGCGGGCACCGTGTTCGCCGAGATCTACGCGACGCCCGCGTGGCAAAGTCCGCGCGGCGCACAGCCGGTCGAAATCTCGCCGGATGAAATGGCTCGCATCAGCCACCTCCCCACGCCTTCGGACGTATTTGCCGTGGGCCGCATCGTGCGCGCAACCCTTCCCGCCGGCGAGCTCGCGCACGGACTCACGCTCGCACTCGACGGCATCCAGGACCCGGGGAACGTGGGCACGCTCCTGCGCGTGGCCGACTGGTTCGCATTTGATCGCGTGGTGCTTTCGCCAGACTGCGCCGACCTGTTTTCTCAAAAGGTGATCAACGCCAGCATGGGCTCATTCGCGCGTGTTAAAACCTTCACCGCCGAGTTGCCCGCCGCGCTCGCCTCCGCCGGCGCACCCGTGCTCGGCTGCGACCTCGGCGGCGAGGATGTCCACACGCTGCCCGCGCTCCGCGATGCGGTCGTTGTCATCGGAAGCGAAGGCCGCGGCCTCTCGGATGCGGTCCGCAAGTTTGTCACGTATTACGTGACAATCCCTCGGTATGGCGGGGCGGAATCGCTTAACGCCGGGGTCGCCGCCGCCATCGTGTGCGACAACCTGCGGCACGCGATGGCCGCCAGCGGCTCTCAAAAAGTATAACCGAGCGTGGTGAAAATGCGGTGATCAGAGCGACCGTTTGCCACCGGACGGAGCGCCTCGAACTCGTATTCATAACGCAGGTTCACACTGACTTTTTCCGTGATCTGCCCTGAAAGGACGGAGTTCACACGTAACCGGTAATCCTGCGTATCCTCGGGGCTGAAGAGATAGCTGGCGTTATTTTTGAAGGTCACACGGTCGACGATCTTCCAGAATAATTCGTGAGAGACATCGCCCAGATATTTGACCCCGCTGTCGCCCAGCTTGGGCTCGGCGTATTGGACGGCGAAGCCCGGACCGACCATGTAATACGCACGCGGGGTCTTGAAGACCGTGTAGCTAAACCCGATCACATCCTGAAATTGGTGGGAAAGCTCTTTGAGGTAGTCGTAACCGTAGCTCATGTCGTTGCGGATATCGAGCCGGCCTCGGAACTGCTCCCGCAGCTTGAAGTTCACGTCCAGCTTGTCGGTGTTTCGCAGCGAGTTCTGTTCGCCGTAAAGATAGCGTCCGTCCAGCGAGGCGAGGCCGGTGGGGGTTATGCGCGTCACTTCCGCGCGCACATACGTCGAGGTAGTGGAGACGAGGGAACCGCGCGACTGGTAGTTGTAACCGGCCTCGAGGGCTTTTTTCCACTTGATCGGCGACGGCGCGGGCTTGGCGGGCACGCTGGCAACGACCGGGCTTGGCGCGGGTGGCGCCGACACGGCCGAGGCGGGCGCGGCGGTCTTTACCCAGCCCGGGGCTTGCGACGCGGGCTCGGCCGAGGGCGCCGCGATCACGGTCAGGTTGGCGCCGCCCTTCGGCACGCGCAGCTCGCCCCAAGTTTGCGATCGAAACACGATGACGTTATCGTCACCCGACACGAGTTCACCCACCAGCACCTCGCCGTTGGCGAGTTCGAGCCGGTGGGTGTTTCTCGGTGCATCGGCGGCGACAAGCCCGCAGACGCCGACAAAGCCAAGTGCGATCAACCGTGAACATCTGCTGGCGATCACGCGCATGAGGGGAAGGCTTGTCGGCATACGTGCTAGAACTGCCATGTAGAGCCGACCGTGCCGCGCACAGACTGGTAGCTCCCGTTACCATTTTCGTAAAGCAAGGAGGCCTTCAGGCTGCTGGTCTTGGTGATTTTGAAACCCGCGCTGACCCCGTAGGTCTGGTAGGAATCCACGAACGTTTCGTTCAGGGCCTCGGTATCCATGATGTATGCGGCCAGCGTCCAGCGATCAATCATACGGTAGAGCTGGATTCCGTTTTTCAACGTCTGCTGGTTGTCGCGGATGGGATCGGGATAGTTTTTGATGCCGTTGTTCCAGGCAAATGAGATGGCGTTGCCGATGTTCACGACCCAGCCCGGGGAAAACTGCCAGGCGAAAGAACTGGAAAGACCGGCGTTGACCACCCAAGCGCCCTCGCGGAAATCAGCGGAATCGCGATAGTAAAGACCTGTCGAAGGCGTGATCTTCCAGCGATAGGGCACGTTGTCTTTTTTGAGGAAAGCCTGCCACGCGTAGCCGGCGTTGATCCCGCCGCCGTAAGCCTTGGCGTCTTTGATGCCAAACAGGGCCTTGTCATAAACCGTGTAAGAAAACGGCAGGGAAAGCTCCAAGGTGGCGCGCTCGTTGAGTTTGCGGCTGTAGGGAATCTTGACCGTATACAATTCGGCCTTCTGGCCGCCGAATCGAAACGAGCCTCCGCCCACTTCGACGCCGGCCTGCTGTTGAGCGCCAACGCCGACATCACTCGGTTTAGCAACCGCCCCCGACGAAGCCGAAGCAGACGACTCGGTTCCAAACTGCGTCGAAAGTTCATCGGCGTTCATCTGTCCGCCGGTTGCAAAACAATCCGCAGCGGCATCACCTGCCCCCCCCGAGACCGGAGAGTTTTCAACATAGTCGTAATTTAACTGACCAAAAAGGTTTGCCGCAGGCAAACCGCCCATCACCGCCAAAATAAAAATTATTCGGTGCGAGGTTTTCATTTGATTCCTTGTTTTATAGTTTTTTTACGGTTGCTGGTTTACGCCCGCTGCTAGTATTGGTCAAGAGGCACTTATGCCTATGGAAATAATTCCAGATGCTGACGCCGGGGACAGCCCAAATCGCAGAGGCGGCCGTGTATTATGGGTGCGGCTCGCGGTCGTCGGTTTCACCATTTTTACGCTCGGCTTTCTCGCGTTGATGTGGCCCGGCTGGCCGCTGCATCCGCTGGCCTACCTCGCCTCGGCGCAGGCGCGGGCACAGGGTCTGAAATTGGATGTGCGCTCTCCCTGGCTGCGCTTGAAAACGGATTTCACTCTTAGCGTTACAGTCGAAAGCGTTCGCGTCGGCGACGCGGCCAATCCCAACGCGCTGTCGCTGGACAACTTTTCCGCACGGTGGCAGTCGCGCGATCTCATGCATGCGCACTGGGCGCCCGAAGCCATCGGTCTCGGCGCGCTGGCCACCACCCTCGTTGCCGAGACTGGAGGCGGGCTGCACTTCCTGACCTTGCCGGCCTCGCCTCAAAAATCTGCGTCGGCCTCCGCCTTCACGCCCGCCGACCTGCACGCGAATATTCTGCCCCGCGAGGGCAAGACCCTCACGGTCGCCATCGGACGCACGACGTTGTCCCTCCCCGCCGGCCTTCCGGCACGCACCGTCACCACCGGCCCCGTCGCGCTGACACTTGGGCAACCTCGCGCCGGACAACTCAGCCTCGGCGGCTCGCTCGACCTCAACGTGGACGACCGGCCCGGCTCCCTGCAATTCGACGGAGAACTCGCGCTCGTCCGCGACTGGCTCGGCCGGTTCAAGGCGAACCTCACCGCCTCGCCCGGCGCGAATGCTCCCGCCACCCGCATCGCCTTCGCCGCCGACCGCACCGACGCAAACCGGCCCGCCACTGTTTCCCTGCGCGTCAACGACTGCGTTCCCGGCGACTGGCTCGCACTGCTCGGCCGTGCGGATTTACCCCAACTCAACGGGCGCTTCGACGCCGAGTTCACGGCGACGGGCGATCCTATGCGCCGCCACCTCGAGACCGCCTCGGCGCGCCTCGATCTCGGCGCATTCACGATCACACAACCCGTCCTCCTTGTGCGTCCGCTCGTCCTGACGCCGCTGCGCCTGACCTTGAACATCGAGGACGATGGCCGCAAAGGCTCCCTCTCCCCTTTCACCACCCAAGCCGGCCCCCTGGCGTTGAGCTGCTCCGGCATTAGCTGGGCCTCCCAAGGCGCGACCGTCTCCGGCAACGGCCGGCTGCAACTCGACGCCATCCCCCTCGCCAAACTCCTCGAATGGCTGCCGCCGGCCGTGCTCGCCAAACTCCCGCTCACCCCGGCGGAAGCCTCCGAGATCGGCCTCGCCGCGACCACCGTGAGCCTAGACGCCTCCGGCGAAAGCGCCGCCGCGCCCCCGCGCCTGCACGTTGCCGCCCGCACCGGCCTCACGTTGAACCGCGAGCTCGTCGCCATCGAGGCCGAGAGCCGTTTCGACCCCGCGACAAAACAGATCGACCTTAAAGTGGTGCTGCCTGATTTCGTGCAGGCCCGCTGGCAACTCGCGCTCCTGCGCCGCTTCCCCGTGCCCGATCTGGCCGCCCCGCTCCGCGCGGAGTTCGCCCTCGCCGGACATTGGCCGCCCGTCCTCGACGACGCCCGCTGGAAGATCGTCGCCGGCGAAGGCCACGTCATCCCCAAAGGCCCGAGTCTCCGCTGGCTCGCGCGGCCGTTTCCCCTCACGTCGTTCACCCTCGCGGGCAGGCTCAACAACGGCCTCAAACAACTCGCCATCGACCAGCTCGACTTCGTAAGCGGCCGCGCCCACCTCGCCTTTGGGCGCACCGAACTCCAGTCGCCACAGGCGCTCACCGCCACGACCACGCAGGCACCCGCCAGCGCCCGCTTCGCGCTCAAACTCGAGCACTGGTATGCCGCCGATTTCATCCCGTTGCTCGGCCCGGAGCTGCAAGCGATGGTCGCCCCGGCCGCCGCCGACCTCGCGCAGATCGGACTCGAAAGTCTCGAAACGGGAGCGGAGTTGAGCTTTGCCCACCTGCCCTGGATCGACCCCGCCCTCACCGCCCTCAACGGCACCCAGACCGCCGTCTTCCGCCTCGGCGAACAACTCCTGCCCGTCGATGCCGTGTGGAAATTCGATCCCGCCACGCGCCGCATCGCCGCCTCCGTCCACCTCGAAGGCCTGCGACCGGACCGTCTGCCCTTCGCCTCGCTAAAAAACCTCCCCGTCACGCCCGACGTCCTCGACCTCGCCTTCGCCGTTAACCTCAACATCTCCGCCGATCCCTACGCCGCAAGCCTCGACCTCATGAACCTGAAGGCCGACCTCGGCGTCCAAGCTCGTGACGGCCGCATCAAAGCCAATCCCTACCTCGCCGCCGATCTCCCCATCCGGCACCTCTCCCTCGCCGCCTCCGCGCGCATCCTCCCCCTGCGCCTCGACCACCTGAAAGCCGAAGCCGATTTCGCCGGCCCGACCCTGCTCATTGACGACGCCCGTCTCGACCTCGGCGACGCCGGTCGGGGCGGCCTGCGCCTCTCCCTGCGCGAGCTGCCGCTCGACTGGGCGCTCGCCCGCGTTCCCGCCGCGTGGCAACCCGCGCTCATGAAAGACGCCCGCGTGCGCGGTCGCCTCGCCACGCTCGATCTGCGCGCCGAGTTTCCCGCGCCCACCCCGAAGGTGCCCGCGCCGTTCCCCGACGTTTTAACCCTGGCCGCCGATCTGCGCGACCTCGGCCTCCACCTGGGTGACCGGCCCGAGCTTACCTTGCCGCAACTCGCCGTCTCCGGCGACCTCGGCCAAATCGCCGTCCGTATCGACCGCGCCAGCACCGACGGCGTCACCCTATCAAACTTCACCGCCACCATCACGGCACCGCTGACCGCCACGCGCCAAGCCAAGACCACAGGCACCATCGAGGCCGATCTCGCCCGCATTCCCGCGCTCCTGATCGCCGCCAAACCTTGGGTAACGCTCTCCCCCGGTCTCGATCTCAAAGGCCTCGGCGGACAAGCCACCGTCCAATTCACCGCCACCACCCCGCTCGACCCCGCAAAAATCCCTGCCGACCTGCGCGCCAACGCCACGGTGACCGCCCGCCAGGTCACGTTACCCATGGTGCCCGCCGCAGTCCGCATCGGTCCCTCCGCAGTCACCATCACCGCCGCTATCGCCAGCCAAACCGCGACAGGAACTTTTGGCTGGCAACCCTCCGCCCTTTCCATCGCACCTTGGCTCAACGGCCCTCTCACCGTCAACGCAACCTACGCCGCCACTCCTCAGGCCATCGATATTCATCCGCAGATTGACCTCGCCGCCACCGTCATAGACGTCCCCCCGCTCAACTGGCACAAATCCGTCGGCCTCCCCGCTAAAATCCACACCGACGCCCGCTTCACGCTGCCAACACCCGCCGTTGCGGGCCGCCTCGCCGCCACCGTGATCACCGATGGTCTCGTCGCCTCGCCGCTGCGCACTGGCCTCGACGTTGATCTCAGCGACGAACGCCATCCGCCGCTCAACCTTCTGCCGGGCATCGCCAGCCTCCATCTGCGCGACACGCAATTCGGCCTCAGCGCACTCGCCCTCGACGCCACCCGCGCACCCGACGGCACCACGCAAATCTCCATGCGTTCTCCGCAGATCGATCTCTCCGAGTGGATCAGCCGTTTTGCCCCGGACATCACCGCGTGGAATAACGCCCGCATCCCGCCGCCGCCCGCCGCCACTCCCGCCGTGGTCGTCGCCAAACCCACGCCAACCCCGCCCCGCTCGCCCGCCGCCACCGCGATCCCCGTTTTGCCCCTGCATGCGATCAGCTTTCAAGCCGATATCGCCCGTGTCTCGCTCACGCCCTCCCGCCAACTCACCGGCGTCACCCTCGCCGCCGCGCTGCGCGACGGCTTGCCCGCCAGTCTGAGACTCGCCGCCAGCGCCGGCGATAAAACCAACTTCGACTTCCAACTCGACGCCGCCACGGGTCGCCAACCCTGGCGCTGCACCCTGGTTGATTTCGCCGGCTGGCTCCGCACGGCCGCCGCCCCGCTCACGCTGCTGGGCGACACCCCCCTGCCACCCGCGTCACCCCTGGAAACGCTGAGCACCCTTCACAACACCTTCGCCAGCGGCGAAATCGCGCTGCAAGGCACGCTCAACTGGCGCGACCTCCAAAACACCGTCGATGGTAGCTTCCACATCGATCACCTCATCCTTGAACAGGAGCTCAAATTTTTGAGCAGCATCGCCGCGCTCATTAAAAAGCGCGTGATTCTCCAGGTGCCTTTCAAGATCTTCGACGTGCCCGCCTTCACCGCCTCGCCAACCCATGTTTCGCTTAAAAAAATGCTCATCGAAGGCCCGCTGAAGCTCACCTCCGAACACATCGATCTTGATCTCGCCGCGCAGCAGATCGACATGACCGGCAAGGTGCTCGGCATCGGCTTCGATGTCGCCGGCCCGTTCTCCAACCCGCAATTTTATCTCAAAGATAACAATCTCCTCATCAAAGGCATCACCACCAAGGACGACTTCGAGTGGTGACCGTCATCCGGCGCCAAAAAGGACGATTTCCCAAGGAATCATGCCGCTCGATTGTAACTCCGCTTGCGGAAACGCGGCTTGCGCGTTCCTTACGCAATCGTTTCGTTTAATCCCTTAATCGTTTCAAATCCGTGCCTGTTTCCTCCCCCTCCCTCTTCCGCCGCCTGACCACCGCCGTGACGCAGTGGATCGACTCCGATCATTGCCCCGAAGGCGCCGAAAAAATGCGTGCCGAAAGCGACCGCGTTGACTGGGTCCGCGTCATGCCGTTCGTGTTCCTTCACCTTGGCTGCATCGGCATCATCTGGGTGGGTGCGAGCTGGTTCGCCGTCTGGGCCGCCGTCGCGCTTTATTTCATTCGTATGTTTGCCGTGACCGGCATCCATCACCGCTATTTCTCCCACAAGACCTACAGCACGTCGCGCTTCGGCCAGTTTCTCCTCGCGCTCTGGGCCGGCACCACGGTGCAGCGCGGCTCGCTCTGGTGGGCCTACCATCACCGCCACCACCACCAGCATTCGGACGGCCCCGAGGACGCCCACTCGCCGCACGTCCACGGCTTCCTCTGGTCGCACATCGGCTGGATCACCAGCCGCAACAACTTCCCCACCGACTACTCGAAGATCAAGGATCTCGCCAAGTTCCCCGAGCTCGTCTGGCTCAACCGCTTCGATCTCGTCGTTCCCATCCTTTACGCGTTCTCGATGTTCGGCCTCGGCTCCGCCCTCCAACACTTCGCGCCCGGCCTGGGCACCAATGGCTGGCAGATGCTCGTCTGGGGCTTCTTCGTGAGCACCACGTTCCTCTTTCACGGCACCGCCTGTATCAACTCCATGGCCCACCTCATGGGCAAGCGCCGCTACAAAACTGACGACGACTCCCGCAACAGTTTCATCCTCGCGATCATCTGCCTCGGCGAAGGCTGGCACAACAACCACCACCGCTACCAGAGCGCCACCCGCAACGGCTTCTACTGGTGGGAGATCGACCCCACTTATTACGGCCTCAAGCTCATGTCTTGGACCGGCTTCATCTGGGGTCTCAAGCCCGTCCCCGAGTCCGTCCTCGAGGAAGGCACCCGTGCCGAACACGCCGCCTCCGTCGCCGCCGCCCAGCAGGCCGCGCTCGTCCACCCCGAATACGCCTCCACGTTCCGCCAGATGTTGCCCACCGCCGCCGCCCTCGCCGTGGCCACCGTCAACGCCGCCCACGTCACCCTGCCCCGCAAGGCCGAAAACCCCGCCGTCCACAAGGACGTCACCGAGCTCGCCCACGAGATGCAGCGCAATGCCCCCGGCATCGACGCCACCGAGTCCGCCCCGGTCGCCCGTCCCGAGGCGAAGCCCGACTCCTCTGCTTAAAACAGTTTGCCTCTTCGCTGTATCCCCCCGCGGCATCAGCCGCGCCTCCGCTTGATCGTGGAGGCCATTGGCCGAAACCGCTCCCAGAGAATCGCCCCGTTGGGCGATTCTATTAGTGGTTAAAAAATTCTGAGTTCGAATCTCAGAGTCCGACCTCGACCGCTCTCCCGCATCCGCGCAGGGTGTGCGACCGTAACAGGTTGCCCGCCCTGCGCTTTTTTTAGCCAATTTCCAGTTACCTTTCATCCACCCGCTTCTCCTTCTTCCTCATGGCCAAAATCGCCATCATCGGCACCGGCATCGCCGGCATGGGTTGCGCCCATTTCCTCCACCGCCAACACGACCTCGCGGTCTTTGAGGCGAACGACTACGTCGGCGGCCACACCAACACCGTGTGCGCCACCGAGCCCGGCACCGGACGCGACGTGCCCATCGACACGGGCTTCATGGTTTACAACGAGGCCACCTACCCGCTCCTCACACGCCTTTTCGCCCAGCTTCAGGTGCCGGTTAAAAAGACCACCATGTCCTTCGCCGTGCGCGACGACCGCACCGGTCTCGAATGGTGCGGCTCCTCCCTCAACCACCTCTTCGCCCAGCGCAAAAATATCTTCAACCTCCGCTTCCTGAAGATGCTCGCGGCCATCAACCGCTTCAACAAAGAGGCCATCGCCGCCCTCGACGATCCCGCCACCGCCGACATCACCCTCGGCGAATACGTGCGCCGCCACGGTTACGGCGAGGATTTCTTCAACCTCTACCTCGTCCCCATGAGCTCCGCCGTCTGGAGCACCCCGCCCGAGCTCATGCTGTCGTTTCCCGCCACCAGCCTCCTGCGTTTTTTCCACAACCACGGCTTTCTCGGCCTTCACACCCAGCACCAATGGCTCACCGTGGACGGCGGCTCCCGCGAATACCGCGAGCGTCTCATCGCGCCCTTCCGCAGCTCGATCCAGACCGGCCGCGCCGCCGTGCGCATCATCCGCCAGCCCCGCAACCTTGGCGGCGGCGTCACCGTCATGACCGCCGACGGCGCCTCGCACGCCTTCGATAAAGTCATCGTCGCCACCCACGGCGACCAAGCCCTCCGCCTCCTCGTCAACCCCACTCCCGACGAATCCCGCCTCCTCTCAGAATTTAAATACCAGGCCAACGTCGCCACTCTCCACACCGACGCCTCCGTCCTCCCGCGCACTCCCCTCGCCCGCTCCGCCTGGAACTACCAGCTCACGCTCGATGCCAACGGCCGCCTCAGCCCGGCCACGCACTACTGGATGAACGCCCTCCAAGGCGTCTCCGACCGCGAGACCTACGTTGTGAGCATCAACCGCCCCGACCTCATCGATCCCGCCAAAATCATCCGCCGCCTCGACTACACCCACCCGCTCTTCAGCCTCGGCGCGATCCGCGCCCAGACCGAGTTGCCCAAGCTCAACGCCGACGCCCGCGGCCGCACCGAGACCTATTTCGCCGGCAGCTATTTCCGCTACGGCTTCCACGAAGACGCCTTCATGAGCGCCGTAAAACTCAGCGAACTCCTCCTCGACCGCGACCCGTGGACAACCTGAGGCCACGCGCCAAAACGCCCGTTCGGCATCCCACGATGCAGCTCACCCGTAATAAACACGAAGCCTATTGCGACCCACTGTTTACCTAGCCTAAAATCCGCATCAGTTCTTCGCCATCTCCCTCGCCCAACCGTCCAAACCCGCGTGAACTCCCGCCTCTACGAATGTCACGTCATGCACGCGCGCTTCCTGCCGAAGCCGCACCGCTTTGTGTATCGTATTTTCATGCTCGCGGTGGATCTCGACGAACTCCCCGCCCTCGACCGCCGCCTGCATCTCTTTTCCGTCAACCGGCCCAACCTCTACGCCTTCCGCGAAACCGATTTCCTCCCCACTTCGGAACCTCTGCACAACGCTTCCGCTCCGACTGCACAGCATTCGTCGTCAACCTCCTCCCTGAAAGCCCGCGTGCTCGCCTACCTCGCCAAACGCGGCGTTGACCTCGGCCCCGGTGGCCGCGTCGAACTCGTCACCCTGCCGCGCATCCTCGGCTACCTGTTCAACCCCGTGTCGTTTTATTTCTGCTACGACGCCACCGGTGCCTGCCTCGCCTCCATCGCCGAAGTGACCAACACGTTTCACGAGATGAAGCCGTTCTTCCTCGGCCCGCAGACGCGCGACGCCTCATCGGCCTTCCGCCTGCGCACCCCGAAGAACTTCTACGTCTCCCCCTACTCCGACGTGGACGTGGACTTCGATTTCAACCTCCGCGTCCCCGCCGAAAAACTCTCCGTCCAGATCGACGACTACATCGGCGCCGACCGCACCCTCACCAGCACGCTCGCCGGCCCAGCCCGCCCGCTTACCGACGCCGCGCTGGCATGGTTCCTGTTCAAATACCCGCTGCTCACCCTCCGCGTCATCACCCTCATCCACTGGCACGCCCTGCTTCTGCACCTGAAAAAAATCCCCTGGTTCGCCAAGGCCGCCCGCGCCGCCGACCAGCGCGACCTCTACCGCCCCCACGCCTCCCTTTCCCGCCAACAACCCGCCCCCACCTCGCCATGAGTGACGAAAACACGCCCGCCCTCGACTCCACCGCAGCCTACCTCGCGGCCCCCGAACACTGCGGACCTCTCTGCCGTCGCATGGTGCTCGCCTCGTTTCGCGAAATGAAGCTCGGCCACCTCCGCGTTGATTTGCCCGAAGGCGGTTTCGTCGAGTTCGGCTCCCACGCCGACGCCCTCGCCCGCCGCATGCCCGCCGGCCTCTCCGCGACCGCCCACCTCCGCGTCCGCCGTCCCGCTTTCTTCAGCAAATGCGTCCTCTCCGGCGACATCGGCTTCGCCGAATCCTTCCTCGACGGCGACTGGACCACTCCCGATCTCGCCAGCGTCCTCGCCTGGTTCCTCCTCAACATCGAGCACGCCCCCACGCTCTCCGGTTCCGCCGCCGCGTCCGTCACTGCACTTCCCCTCAACTGGCTGCGCCTCGTCAACCGCCTCCGCCACCTCCTCCGCCCCAATTCCCGCAAGATCGCCCAGCGCAACATCGCCGAGCACTACGATCTTTCCAACGACTTCTTCTCCCTCTTCCTCGACCCCTCGATGATGTATTCGAGCGCGCGCTGGCCCGCCGACGCGCAGCATCTCTCCCTCGAAGCCGCCCAACGCGAAAAAAACGACGCTCTCTGCCGTTCCAGATCGGAAGAGCGTCGTGTA
>JANYJB010000059.1 GCA_025361935.1 Verrucomicrobiota bacterium | reverse complement strand
CAGCCGCTCGACGCGGGAAAAATCCGGATCAGTCCCCGCCGCCAAATAGAAAGCCAGCACGACCTCACCCCAATCCCGGTCGGGCACGCCGATCACCGCCACATCGGCAAACTCACCGGTGGCGCGCAAAACCGCCTCGATCTCCAACGGGGCCGCTTTTTTACCGCCGGTGATGATGAGCGCATCACTCCGACCGAGCAGGTGCAGGCTGCCTTGCGCGTCAAAATCGCCCATATCCTCGGTTTTCCAAGGCCCAGTGGCGCGGCTGGCCGGCCAGTATCCACGAAACAAAGAGCCGCCGTCGATCATCACGCGGTTCTCCGCGTCCAGCGTGATGTGAACATGCGGCAAAGGCGCGCCGCTTCCGCGCCCGCCGGTCAAAAATTCCTCCGGTCGCAGTGCCGTGACCATCGCGGCCGTCTCGGTCATCCCGTAGGAAAACGCCAGCGGCAACCGCGCCCGCGCGCCCTCCTCGACCAGCTCCGGCCACGACGGGCCGCCGCCAATAAAAACCGCGCGGAAACCGTGCAGCCACTCCACCGCCGCAGTATCCGCCAGCAACCGTTGGAGCTGCGTGGGCACGAGGGAGAGAAACCAGTCGCCAGAATCCGCCGGCAGTGCCGGACGGTCGCCAGCCGCGAGCGCCTTCCAACTCCACGGACGATACTCGCCTCCGGTGATCACCGTGCGCATCCACGCCATCAACCCACTGACATGGTTGAGCGGCAGCAGACCGACGGCGTTGACACGCCTCACGCCAAAGTGGGCGCGAAATCCGTTGACCGCCGCCGCGATCGTCGCGCCGTCATGCCGCGCCAGTTTGACCGCACCTGACGAGCCGCCCGTCGGCAGGCAAAGCCAGCCGGAACTCACTGCGCCGCCCGCAGACGGAGGCGATGACACCAGCGCGTTGAACTGGTCGCGTTCGCCCTGACTCCACACGGGGTCGGCGACAAACACCGTGCCTCCAACCGCGACCGCATCCGCGAACGCCGCCATAAAACGGGCCGGATCAGACTCATCCACGACGACGTTGCGCGGGGCGGCGGCGGCCCAGGCGGCTCCCAAGAGGCGGGCTAGTTCAACGCGTTCCATACGGCCTCCGGCTTGAGTCGCTCCACATCATCAAAACGAATAAAAGCAGCGCCAAACGGCCCATCGAAAACACCATTATTGAACAACGGCCACACGCCGAAACCGAGCGCGCGCGGCTTGCCTGCCCAACCAAACGCAAGCCGAAGCGCGGCCTTCGCGCCGACCGCCGTCTCAAGCGCAGAGGAAAACACCACGTCCGCCTTCGCCGCCGCGAGCCGCGCCATGACCGGCATCGGATCGCCCAGCAACGCCAGCTTGATCACGAAAATCCCCGTCCAGCCCGCCGCGAGCCAACGCTCCACATCGCGCGCGCCCACCAGAGATTCATCCAGCGCGATCGGCGTGGGAAAATCTCCCGCCAGCCCGCGCAGCACATCGTCGGCCCCGCGCGCATCCGGCGCGACCGGTTGTTCTATAAATTCTACCGGCATCTCCGCCGCACGCTCCAGCCAACGCTCCGCCTGCCGACGATCCCACGCGCCGTTCGCATCCAGGCGCAGTTTCGCCCCCGGCGGAAGTTCACCGATCACATCATCAAGCAGCGCGAGTTCATCGGCGATGTCGCCCACGCCGACTTTCCATTTAAAAGTGCGAAAACCTAGCTCGGCCTTCGGCGCGATCTGCGAGAGCGCAGCGCGCCCTGCCGACAACAAAGCCACCACCGGAAGGCAGGGCGGGTTATCCCTAACCCGCCGTTCATCTTCACCGAGCGCGGTCAACGACCCCGCCAACGCAAAACGCAGACACCCCAGCTCCGCAGGAACCGCCGCAAGCTGCTCCGGCGTCACCCACTCGCCGAGCACCTTCAACGCAGCCTCAGCCTCCTCGACGGTCTCGGTGCCGAACCACGGAATCGGCGCAACCTCACCATAGCCCATGCGCCCGCGGTCGTTCTCCAGTCGCACAATCAGTCCCGTTCTCTCCGCCCAAACCCCGTGCGCTGTCCGCACCGCCGCGCGAAACGGCAGCTGGTAGCGGCGATAAAGAAGACGAAGGGGCATGAACCCATCACATCGCAACTCTCCTCGGCGCGCCAACGGAAAAACGAAAATCCATTTGCCCTTTTCCTGATTCGACCTACTCCGTTCATGGCAACTCATGACAAAGGTTGCCTCGACTTCCGCCACGGCGTCCGACGCCGAATTTTATCAGACGGCCGACGCCTTCTTCCGCGCCAATCTCCCGGTGGCGCTCACGTTCGACGACGTGTCGCTCGCCACGCTCTACTCCGAGATTCTGCCCAAGGACGCCGACACGTCCACCGCACTCTCCGACGCGCTCAAGCTCTCCATCCCGATCATCTCGTCGGACATGGACACCGTCACCGAAGCGCGCATGGCGATCACCATGGCCCTCAACGGCGGCCTCGGTCTCATCCATTACAACATGCCCGCCAAGGAGCAGGTAAAGGAAGTCGCCCGCGTAAAGCGCCACATCCACGGCCTCATCCAGGACCCCATCACCGTCACGCCCGAACAGCACGTCGGCGACGTTCTCGCCCTCATCGAGGCCAAACGTTACGACTTCCGCACCTTTCCCGTCGTCGACCATGAAGGCCGTCTCGTCGGTCTCCTCCCCGGCAGCACCGTCCGCGAGCGTTACAAAACCAAGACCGTCGCCGAGGCCATGACGCCCCGCAGCACCATCCGCACGCTGCACGAACGCACCCTCAAGTCCGACCCCATCAAGGCCGCCGACAAGTTCTTCTCCGAAAACGTCGGCATCCACAAAATGCTCGTCGTTGACGACCACGACCACCTGCGCGGCCTCGCCACTTTTTCCGATATCGACCGCATTCTCACCGAGTCCAAGTCGGGCCGCAAACCCTCCCGCGACGCGGATTTCCGCCTCGTCGTCGGCGCCGCCATCTCCCCCGTGCGCAAACCCGACGGCTCGCTCGACCGCGAAAAAATCATCGCCCACGTCGGCCAGCTTGTTGACGAACACATCGACGCCGTCGCCGTCTCCACCGCCCACGGCCACACCGCCGGCGTCGGCGACATAGTCAAACTCGTCCGCGACGCCTTCCCCTACCTCACGCTCATCGCGGGCAACGTTACCAGCGCGGCCGGCGTTGACTACCTCGCCCAATGCGGCGCCAGCGCCATCAAAGTAGGCCAAGGCCCCGGCTCCATCTGCACCACCCGCATCGTCGCCGGTGTCGGCATCCCCCAGCTCACCGCCCTCCATGTCGCCGGCCGCGGGGCCGCGAAGAAAGGCGTTCGCCTCATCGCCGACGGCGGCATCACAAAATCAGGCGACATCGTCAAAGCCCTCACCCTGGCCGACGCCGTCATCCTCGGCGGCTTGCTCGCCGG
>JANYJB010000058.1 GCA_025361935.1 Verrucomicrobiota bacterium | reverse complement strand
CCAACGGCACCGCCACGTCAGCCACGCTAGGCAGCACCGCCACGATCAAACCCACCGATCTGCGCGGCATCCTCAAATACGTCCCGCGTTTTCAGGGCCAAATTTTCGTGCTGGCGATCGATGGCTCCATCGTCGCCGATGAGAACTTCGGCAACTTGCTCGTCGATGTCGCCGTGGTCCGTTCGCTCGGGATCAAGGTCGTGCTCGTCCACGGCATCGGCCAGCAGATCTCGGACCTTTCCGCGACCCGCAAGATCACCATATCTAACGCCGACGGCACCGGCATCACCGACGCCGCCACGCTCGACCTCGGCATCCGCGCGTCCTCGCGGGTTTCCCATCTCATACTAGAAGGTCTCACGCAGAACACCCTGAAGTGCGCCATCACGAATGCCGTGCACGCGCTCGCCGTGGGCATAATCAAGGGCGTGGACCAGCAATTCACCGGCAAAGTGGACCGCATCGACAAGGATTTTATCACCCACCTCGTCGAAGCCGACATCATTCCCATCATCCAACCCATCGGCTACGGCCCCGACGGACGTTCGCTGCGCATTAACTCCGACCTCCTCGCCGCCGAGGTTGCCGAGGCGCTGGGCGCGTCGAAGATCATCTACCTCACCCCGCAGGCCGGCCTCGAAATCAACGGTGAGATCAAGCGCGACATCGCCGTGGACGCCCTGCGCGCCGTCTTGAAGGAGCACCCCGAACAGCTCAACGAACTCTCGCATAGCAAGGCCGTCCACGCCGTCCGCGCCATCGAAACCGGCGTGCCGCGCGTCCATATTGTTGACGGACGCACCTTCGACGGCCTCATAAACGAAATCTTCTCCAGCGAAGGCGTCGGCTCGCTCATCTACGCGAACGACTACCAGCAGATCCGCAAGGCCACCAAGCGCGACGTGCGCTTCCTCTACAACCTCACGCGCAACGCCGTGAAGCGCGAGGAGCTGCTCCACCGCACCCAGCAGGCCATCGAGAAAAACATCGATCAGTTCTACGTCTTCGAAATCGACGAGAACATCATCGCCTGTGTCACACTTTATTTTTACCCGGACAAGCCGCAGTTTGCGGAAATCGGGTCTCTCTACGTGCTGCCCTTCTACCACAACCGCAGCGTCGGACGGAAGATGGTGGATTTCGCCTGCATGCGCGCTAAGGAAAAAGGCGTATCCACCGTCATCGCTCTCTCCACACAGAGTTATTCGTTCTTCACCTCGGCGCTGGGCTTTGACGAGACGGAGAAATCCATCCTTCCCGACGCTCGGTTAAAGTCCTACGAAGAAAGCGGCCGCAACCCCAAGGTGCTGGTGAAACAACTTTAAGCGCTCGTTTAATCGAAGGTTTAGAAGGCAGGTTCTTACTGCATCCCCCAATTACCCCTGCGGGGGTTTTACATTTTTTACATTCATGATGCTTGATTTTAACAAACGGTGATGATGGACTCAGTTTATACCCTACCCCTGTAATGAAAGAATCAATCTTGCCAATTTATGCACAGGCTGTCGACGAGCTGAATTTGCAAACCTATGATCGAGGTCTTTACGGCAAAGCTTTATGCGATGCAAATGGCGAAGAATCTTTGGCCAGAGTTTATTACATCAGAGCTCGCGTTGCTCATATCATCAAGACTAACAAAAACTTAGAGAATGAGACTGCGGGAAAATTGAAAGTTGTCCGCTCTGCGGATTCTAATCTTAGTCACTTCCGCGTTCGTCGGCGCCGCTCGTCCACTTCCTGTGAGGATTCTGCCGATACCGCAACGGAGACCGTCAGCAATTCCGGCTTCCGTTTCCGTCGCTCCTACGACTCCATGGTGAATCTCTTCGTGCGTTGGACGGCACTCTAAGACTAACCTAGCTTCTGCCCCGCTTCATTCATAGGGCTGAGATTTGGTGCGATAATCCCGCAACCTCACCGCATGGAGGGCCGCAGCTCACGACGCAATTCTCCGGCAAAAATCACCTGCTGACGACAAGCAGCATGCACGGACTCAGGCGAGGAATCGGGCAAGACATCAGCCTTGAACGAAACCATGAGTGATTCGCCGGATGGTAATTTAGCAGTCTTTAGCCGCTTCGAGCACTGACTGCGCAAACTTCCTGATCGCGATTCAATCACCAGGAAAACTTTGCGAGCGTCGTCGGTTCCTTGGTGGATAACCGCAACACCCAGCGCAGCCGCCGGTATGGACTTCTCGATGTCCGACGCGACGCAAGTCGTAAGATCAAAGCGCTCCTGCCATGTCACGGGTTTAGTTTTCATCCACGGTTTTCCCACCACCATGCAAACAACACAACGCGTTTGTTTGCACCATTCGCATGCCAAGGTCTCAACGTCTTTGCATGATGATTCTGGAATACTCCAGTTCCACGGGATTTCCCGCTTGTCCGTCCGGCACCCGCTCGGCACAACCAAGCCTCGTGCCCGCCTCACAAAGCATCCCTGCCGCCGAGATTCACGCCGCCATCGAGCGGCTCGCGCATACAATTGCTAAACGCCACGGTCCCAAGGGGAAAATCCTCCTGCTTGGCATAGCCAACGGCGGCGTCACCTTCGCCCGCCGTCTCGCCCTTCGCCTTGCACCCCTCGCTCCCGGCCTGCGAGTCAGCGTCGGCACACTGGACATCTCCTTTCACCGCGACGACATCGGCCGCCACCCTATCCCCAAGGAATTCGCGCCCACCCTCATCCCTGAGGATGTAACCGATGCCACGGTGATCTTGGTGGACGACGTGCTCTTTTCCGGTCGCACCGTCAAGGCTGCCCTCAACGAACTCTTCGATCATGGCCGACCCGAAAAGGTCGAACTCGCCATTCTGGTTGATAGAGGTTTCCGCAAACTTCCTGTCTCCGCCGATTACACCGGCCTGACACTCAACGCATCGCCGACCGACAAGGTCGTCGTCAAACTCGATCCCGTCGCGCCTGCCGCCGACACCATCACCGTCGTCCCTGCAAAAGCCTGATCATTTTCCGCAATCTGGTATCCCGAATCAAAAATCCTCAAGATGCCCTGGACTCGCCGCCATCTCCTCACCCTTGAGGAACTCTCCCTGCACGAGATCGATCAGATCCACGCCACTGCCACCGCGTTTAAGAAAATTCTCGGGCGCAGCGTGAAGAAGGTCCCCGCCCTGCGCGGCAAGACCATCGTCAATCTCTTCCTCGAGCCCAGCACGCGCACCCGCATGGCCTTCGACATGGCCGCCAAGCGCCTCAGCGCCGACGTCATCTCCATGGACGGCTCCAGCTCCTCGACCACCAAGGGCGAAACCCTCCGCGATACCGCGCAAAACATCGAGGCCCTCCAGGCCGACATGATCGTCATCCGCCACGCCGCTGCCGGCTCGCCGCTCTATCTCTCGAAAATCCTGGGCATCCCTGTGATCAACGCCGGCGACGGCGCCCACGAGCACCCCACGCAGGGCCTGCTCGATACCTTCACAATGCGTGAACAACTCGGCTCCCTCAAGGGCCGCAAAGTCGTCATCCTAGGCGACATCCTCTTTAGCCGCGTCGCCCGCTCCAACATCCACGCCCTCACCAAAATGGGCGCCAACGTCACCATCGTCGGCCCCTCCACCCTCGTTCCAGCTTGGTTCAAACCCCTCGGCGTGACCGTCTCCCACGATCTCCGCAGCGCCTTGGCCGACGCCGAGGTCGTCATGCTCCTCCGCATCCAGCACGAGCGTCAGACGAGCGGCATGTTCCCTTCCATCGGCGAGTATACCAGCCTCTTCGGCCTCAACAAAACCCGTGCCGGTTGGCTCAACCCGAAGGCCATCATCATGCACCCCGGCCCGATCAACCGTGGCGTCGAGATCGACAGCGAACTCGCCGATGGCGAACGCAGCGTGATCCTCCAGCAGGTGACCAACGGCATCGCCGTCCGCATGGCCGTCCTCTACCTCTGCTCCGGCGGCCAGCCTGAGCAGGTCATCCCCCAAGAATAATTTTCCGCGCCATGCCCTCCCTCTGGATTTCCAACGCCCGCGTCATCGATCCCGCCTCCAAGCGCGACGCCGTCGGCGACCTCTTCATCAAAGACGGCATCATCGTCGCCAGTCTCACAGCCGCCAACAAAAAGAAGGCCAAAAAAATCGACGCCAAGGGCCTCGTCGCCTGCCCAGGCCTCGTTGACATCCACGTCCACTTCCGCGAGCCCGGCCAGGGCCACAAGGAAACTATCGAGACCGGCTCCCGCGCCGCCGCCGCCGGCGGCTTCACCTCGGTCGTCTGCATGCCCAACACCGCTCCCGTGGCCGACACCGCCGGGACCATCCAGCAGATCAAGGACTCCATCCTCCGCACCGCCTGCATCAAGGTTTACCCGACCGGCTGCATCACCGTCGGCATGAAAGGCCAGGCCCTCGCCCCCATCGGCTCGCTCAAACGCGCCGGCGTCATCGCCATCACCGACGACGGCGACTGCGTGCAGTCCAACGAGCTCATGCGCCGCGCCTGCGAATATGCGAAGATGTTCGACCTCACGATCATGGACCACTGCCAAGACCACTCCATGACGGTCGGAGCGGTTATGAACGAGGGCGCCGTTTCCACCCGCCTCGGACTCAAAGGCTGGCCTCACGCCGCCGAGGACATCATCGTCGCGCGCAACGTCATCCTCTCGACCTACACCGGCGCGCACATCCACATGCAGCACATCTCGTCGAAGAACTCCGTCGATATCCTCCGCCGCGCCAAAACCCGCGGAGTTAACGTCACCGCCGAGGCCACGCCACACCACATCGCCCTCACCGACGAATCGCTCGGCACCTACGACACCAACTTCAAGATGAACCCGCCCCTGCGCACCGAGCAGGACCGATTGGCCATCATCGAGGGCCTGCGCGACGGCACCCTCGACATCATCGCCACCGATCACGCCCCGCACACCGACTACGAGAAGGACAAGGAGTTCGACTACGCCCCCAACGGTATCCTCGGCCTTGAAACCGCCCTCGCCGTCTCCCTCGACATCCTCGTTCGCCAGAACAAGTTCAAGCTTCCCTACGTCGTAGATCTCCTCACCCGCCGCCCATCCAAGATCGTCAAGCTGGATGCTGGCACGCTCGCCGACGGCTCCCCTGCGGACGTCTGCCTCTTCGATCCCGACGAAAAATGGGTTTACGACGCCAAGGCCAGCTTCAGCAAATCCAGCAACAGCCCTTGGCACGGCCAGACCCTCCGCGGACGCGTGAAAAACACCATCGTGGACGGCCGCGTGATCTTCTCCGGCGGCAAGTTCGTCAACTAAGGCGCACGCCTTCGGTCGCGTCCACCAAGCATGTTCGACCCGACCTCGTCCTCCATCCAAATTGCCATCGCTGTCGAATACAGCCTGTGGGCCTTGGGCATGATTATTCTGTGGCGCGTTCAATTCAGCGCCGCGGCTCGCGTCCGCCAGACGATCCCATCGCCGCTTGCATCCTGGACGATAACGCCCACGCATTTTTTTCAGATGGCGTTTTGTGTCGTCGCATGCGCGTGGGGAGCTCAGTTCATCGTCTCCCATCTCAGCAATCGCGTGCTCGGCGAGGCGGCGGTTGATGGCGATCTTTGGCAACTGGTCCTCGGCATATCCCTGCAACTCGGCCTGCTTGCGGGCGTTGCGGTGGCGTTCGCCCTACCCAGATCAATCATGGCGACGCCAACGGAAGCACCTGCGGCATCGCCACCCTGCCCCCATCCGTTTCTGGCCGCGATAGCAACCTGCCTGATCGCCCTGCCCGTCATCACACTGCTCGGTTATGCATGGAAAGGCGGCCTGCAATTCTGCGGAATCGAAACGCCCGAACAGGATATGGTGGATATTTTCCGCCAAGCCGATTCACCTGAAAAACTCCTTCTTCTTGTCGGACTTGCCGTGATCGTCGCGCCCCTCACGGAGGAAATCATTTTCCGCGCCGGCCTGTTCTGCTACCTGCGCACCCGTGTTCCTCGCTGGGTAGCGCTGCTTGCCCCGTCCGCCCTATTCGCCGTGCTACATGGCAACGCGGTCGCCTTTGTCCCTCTCTTCGCGCTGGGCGTCCTTTTTTCCCTAGCCTACGAACGCACAGGACGCATCTCCGTGACGATCATCGCCCACGGCCTTTTCAACCTCCACACGATCCTGCTTATCATGGCGGGCGTGACCGGTTAAGCCATCCGTCGTGAGTCCATTCACCGACAAACCGTCAGAGACCGTCTCCTCGCTCGGCGAGCTAAAGCTCATTGCCGCCATCCGTCGCTGGCTGGGCGATGCCACGCCTGCGACTCCGTTTGGTATCGGCGACGATTGCGCCGTCCTGCCCGCGTCGTCCCGCCGACAACTGGTAACCGTCGATCCCGTTATTTACGGGAAACACTTCGACGATTCCGTGTCTCCGCGCGCAGTCGGCGAAAAACTCCTCAAGCGCAACCTGAGCGACATCGCCGCCATGGGTGGACGTCCGCGTGCCGCCGTGATCGCCCTCGCCCTCGACGCCACGATCAGCACCCGCTGGCTCGCCGCCTTTTATCGCGGACTCGCCTCGGCCTCGCGTCGCTACGGCGTGCCCATTGTCGGCGGCGACGTTTCACAACAGTCCGGACGCTTTGCCGCCACGCTTACACTCATCGGCGAAACATCCTCCGATCGCGTGCTCACCCGCCACGGGGCAAAAACCGGCGACTGGATTTACGTCACCGGCACGCTCGGCGGCAGTCTGCTCGGCCACCATCACACGTTTACGCCCCGCCTCGATGAAGGCCGCTGGCTCGTGACCCGTCCCGAAGTCCACTCCATGATGGACCTCAGCGACGGCCTCGCCAAGGACCTTGCCGCACTCGCGCCAAAAGGCGCCGTGCCCGCTCTCGAAGCCGCTGCCATCCCACTCAGTCCCGCCGCACACCGCCTCGCCCGCACCAGCGGACACACCGCCCTGCACCATGCCCTCGACGATGGTGAAGATTACGAACTCTTGTTCACTGTTACCTCCTGCACCGACCGCGCGGCGTTTGAGTCTTCTTGGAAACGGAAATTTAAAACCCGCCTGAGCTGCATCGGCCGGTTTGCCCGCACCGCTTCCGCCGCTCATGTCAACCTTCAGTCCATCCACGGTTATGAACATCTTCGCTAAACTTCTCGAAGGCGTCGTCACCGCCTCCGCCTCCGAGACCCACGCGCTTGCGAACGAGCTCGCGGCGGCCCTGCCCCCCGACACCACTCTCGCTCTCCACGGCGACCTCGGCGTGGGCAAGACAACCTTCGTGCAAGGCTTGGCGCGAGGACTCGGCATCTTCGAAAAGGTGACGAGCCCTACCTTTACCATCTTCAACTTGCATCGCGGCGCGGGCCGCATCCTCATTCACCTCGACGCCTACCGTCTGGAAAATGCGAATCAGATCGACGCGCTCATGCTCGACGACTTTCTCGTGAGCCCCTGGTGCCTCGCCGTGGAATGGCCAGAAAAGATCGCCGCTTGGATTCCAGCGACCGCCCTGCACCTCGACCTCGGCATCACGTCCAACGAAAAGCACACCATCCGCCTGCGGGCATAAAAAAAGGCCGTCCGGTTAAGGACGGCCTTTGTAAATCAGCTGGCCGGGGTTTCCGGTTCCGGCGCGGAGGGCTCGGGAGCCGCCTCGGCTGCCGGTGCCTCCGAAACCGGCACCTCGGGGAAATTCTCGGGGTCATGCTCGGCTCCCTCGATTTCCTTCTTGCGCGCCTCGACGACGGCAGGAGGAGCGAAGAGACGTCCGTCGATAAACTCGGTGACGTAGCCTTCCGACACGAGCCAGCGAAGGTCGCCGTTCAGTCGGTTGAGTTTGGACATCTGTTCGGGCGTCAGCGACGGAGCGGGAGCGGAGGCGGCGACAGGAGCAACCGGCGCTTCTTCGGTCGTCGCAGTTGCAACTTCGGCGGGCGCGGCGGCGGCCTCGACCGGCTTGGCGGCCACGGGCGCCGAAAAACCGAGGAACTTGTCCGCCAGCTCGCTGGCCTTGATCATCGGATGGGACTCGATAAAGGCGATGAGCGCGCCGATGGAGTCGGCGAACACCTGGCCGGGGATGCGGAACTTGCGCTTCACCGCGCACACGTAGCTGATGCCCTTCGAGCCCTTCTTGAAGATCGTGAAACCCTCGCGGCGCAGACGTCCGCGCAATGCGTTGGCGGTGTCCAGAGGGAAGCGGCGCTGGCGTTCCAACGCGCCTTCGAGGGAGCGGCGAAGCTCGCCCTGCGGCAGCGTCTCGATGTTTTTGCCGTGGAAGCGAACCGCCTCAGTAGTCCGCACAACTTTGTCGCGGGCGTGAGTCAGAAGATAGTTGCGAGCCTCCTCGACCGTGTCGAAGGCCGGTGCAGGCACAGGCTCTGGCGCGGTTTCACCTTCGGCGACGACCACGGGCGCGGCGGGAGGCGAAACCTTCCACGTGTAACGCGTAGCCTTCTTCATTTTCTCCAGCCATTGAGCGATCGCCTCGGGTTCGCGGACGGACTCGATGCGGCCGCGGTAGGCCTCGAAAGAAATTTTGATGTGCGCCGCATGGTGCTGCTGCACGATCTGGGTATAACGGTGGTAATTGGGCGGCCCGAGCAGTTCGCCCGTGACCATGCACTTGTTGACCACTTGGAAATTGCCCTTGGGCGCCTCGACCTCGACCTCGGCGACGTCGAAAAACTGGCCTAGGTGTTTATCCAAAACGTAGGCGATGGCGGCGGCCTCGTTCTCGAACGGCACGCCGTCCGGCACGGCCACGGCAAACGGCGCTGGCTTCGGGGCGTCGGCAGGCGCGCCCTCGGGGACCTTGTGCTGGATGACCGCGACGTAGCGGTCATGCTTGCCGATGATCACACGGGCGATCTCGAAGAGCTCGTAGGTGCGGCACGAGGTGCGGATGGCCTTTGCCAGCGCGGCGAACCCGGTGTCCTCCGGATAAAACACGACGTTGAAAAACGGACTGATGTAGGGGCCTTGGTCGCGCACGGGGAAACCGCCGCCCTCGCGAGGACCACCGAAACGCTGACCACCAGCGGCGGGACCATCACGGCGGGGACCGCCGCCACGAAATTCGCCGCGACCTTGATCATCACGACGTGGGCCGCGGAACTCGCCGCCGCCCTGACCTTCACGCGGCGCACCGGACGAAACGGGCACATTGCCTTCTGCGCCGGGACCGGCGGGCTTGCGAAAACCACGACGGTCGCGGTGAGCACCGGCGGGGCCTCCGTCCGGACCATCACGGCGGGGACGGTCGTCACGACGAGGCTCGCGGTTTCCGTCGGATTTCCCCGAGGGCGAAGCCTTGTCTTGGGTCCACTGGGTTCCGAAGCTGAAGCTTTGGAGCTTGGCCAGATCGATCTTGTTGAAATCTTTGGCCGGTTTGTCGTTTGAAGGCGTCTCGTCCATGCGAAGGCGGGGCGGGAAAAATCCCACGTAAGTGTTTTGTCGGAAGGGCTGTCTGTGAAGCGCGGATGCGCAGCCCGACTGTCCACGCGGGCTAGGGAGTAGCAAGCAGTTTCCAGACCGAGGAAAAATGCATTTCGAGGCTTTACACGGTTCCGAACATTTATCTTAGTCCGCCTTCCCTTCGTTAGTAGCAATGCTCGGGTGGTGGAATTGGTAGACACACACGTTTGAGGGGCGTGTGCCGAAAGGCGTAAGGGTTCGAGTCCCTTCCCGAGCACCACTTTTAAGCCGCGCCGCAAACGCGGCTTTTGTGTTTTCGGCCAAATCACCCCGTTATTCCTCATCTGGATTTGACCCGCGGCAAATCGGCGTGGAATGTCCCCCATCCCATGACGTTGGAAGAAATCAAGCGGGCCCTGCTCGCCTCCTACGAAACCGAAGGTGGCATCAATCACTTCGACGGCAGCAACCTGCCCTCCGAGGAATCCGTAAACCGGCTGGCCTCCGACTTCATGCACCTGCTTTTCCCTGGTTTCTTCGAGCAGTCCATCCTCACCCAAAAGGAAGTCCCCGAGCTCACCGCCCGCCGTCTCGAAGCCATCAACCTCCGCCTCTCCTCCGACATAGAGAAGGCTCTGCGCTTCGCCAAAGACCCCGATCCCTCCGCCAACGCCGCACGCATGGCCATGGAGATGCTCGCCGCCATGCCTCAGGTCCGCCAGATCGTGCAGACCGACGTTCAAGCCGCCTACAGCGGGGACCCCGCCGCCCGCAGCACCGAGGAGATCATCCTCGCCTACCCCTGCGTGCTCGTGATCTCGCTACAGCGCATCGCCCACGTCCTCTACAACCTCGGCGTGCCCATCCTGCCACGGATGATCACCGAGTATGCCCATGAACGCACCGGCACCGACATCCATCCCGGCGCCCAGATCGGCACGCACTTCTTCATCGATCATTGCACGGGCGTCGTCATCGGCGAGACCGCGCGCATCGGTAACCACGTCAAGATATACCAAGGCGTGACCCTCGGCGCGAAATCCTTCGAGGTCGATAACGACGGCAACCCGATCAAGGGCGTGAAACGTCACCCCGACATCGACGATCACGTCACCATATACGCCCACGCCACCATCCTGGGTGGCGACACGCGCATCGGCGCGCACTCGATCATCGGCGCCAACGTCTGGATACTTGAACCGGTTCCCGCCAGCAGCATCGCCTACTACAAGAACGAGAATCTAGTCATCCGCTCCCGTCGCAAGAAGGAGCAGGCCCTCGAATGCCGCGACAAGGCCGAGCTGCAGGCGTGGGACTGGTCGATTTGACCCCCCCAAGCCGACACATTAAAAGCGCCGCTGACGCGCAGCCACTGCACGCGACAGGTCGCGCGCAAAGAACGGCCCTCGGTAGATCATGCCCGTGTAAACCTGCAAGAGCGTCGCGCCGGCATCCATCTTTTCGCCGGCACTCGCCTCATCCATGATGCCGCCGACTCCGATAATAGGTAGGCGCCCATGGGTGGTCTTTGAAATGTAGCTGATGATTTCAGTCGAACGCGCGCGTAACGGAGCCCCGCTCAACCCACCCGCCTGGCCCACCGCTTCAAAATAGCCCGGACGCGCCTGCGTCGTGTTCGTGGCGATGATTCCGGCGAGCCCAAACTCGGCGATCACCTCCAGTGCACCATCAATCTGGGGAAACGTGAGATCCGGCGCGATCTTGAGAAGCACGGGCAACAGCGCCGTTTTTTTCTTCGCCGCGCGTTCCCGATTGGCGCCCATGATGGCACCGAGCAGTTCGCGCAGCGGCTTCACATCCTGAAGCTGGCGCAGGCCCGGCGTGTTGGGGCTGGAAACATTCAGCACCAGATAATCGGCATGGTCGGCCAGCCGGGAAAAGCTCGCGAGATAATCGGCCACCGCCTCCTCCAGAGGTGCGACCTTGGACTTGCCGAGATTGATCCCCAGCGGAATGCGGCGCTTCCCAGGTCCAGGTTGTCCGGCGAGCCGTGCGGCAACCGCTTCCGAACCCTCGTTGTTGAAACCCATGCGGTTGATAATGGCCTCCTGGTCGGGATAACGGAACATGCGCGGCTTCGGGTTCCCCGGCTGCGCCAGCGCGGTAACCGTGCCGATCTCGACGTGGCCAAACCCAAGCGCCGCCGCCGCGGGCCATGCCTGCGCGTTCTTGTCGAAGCCGGCCGCCAGACCGATTGCGTTGGAAAATTTTAACCCGAACGCCTCAATGGGCCGGTAGAGTGAAGAAGGCAGCCGGTTGGCGGCCTCAAGCAGCCGGCACAACGGCGTGATTTTCCCCAGACGCCGCACGGCATCAACCCCCAGTTCATGCGCGAACTCGGAGTCGAGCTCGAACAAACCGCGACGCACCACTTCCTCATAAATGAATCCCATGTCGGGGGACACTGCGCGGCCGCGAAAAAAAATCAAGTGCCTCGCCGCGCAGTCGATATTTTCGGCACCGCACGCAGCCCCTGTGTTTTTGAAGATTTTTTGTGCTTGTTTTTCAAACGACCCGCCGCACGCTGCGCGCAAAATTTCAGGGTCGCCGATATCATGCGGCCGCCCACCCGAAGAAAGTTACTTTCGCGGTTTGACTCCGCCGCCGCCGCCGCTCTTTGCTGCGATTCGATTTCTAAAAAACCTCCATGGCAAAATCCTCCGCAACTCTCGATTGGTGCATTGTTCGTCTCGGTGAAGACCACAACTGGTGGGTCGACGAAGTCAGTGATCCCGTACGCTGGGACGTCGACGGCCTCAGCATCATCGATCCCCGTCAGATGGCCCATCTTATCGAGCTCGTGGAGCCCCTGCGCGACTATGGCCTGAATCAGGACGTGATGGAGGCCGCCTTCATCCCCTTCCGCATCGAAAAAGAAGCCGGCGCCCAGCGCGTTCGCCTCAAGCGCGTTAAGGACTCGTTTTTCGAGTCCGAGGAAAAGCTCTTCGCCCTCGCGGACATCCTCGACGAGGAAAACGGCCCCTACGCCGACCTACTCGACCATCTCACCCGCTGCCGCGTGAAGATGCTCAATGATATTTTCAAGTTCGAGTCTAAGCTCACCGTTGACGAGGTCGAGGACGAGATCCGCGAGGACCAGAACGCCAGTTTCATCGAGGGCAAGGCCATCCATACCTTCGAGGAACTCTGCGCCATCCTTGATTACGTCCCGGCCGGCTGGGAAACAGAGGACGGCGAGGAAGCCAGCAAGGCCGGCGAAGACGACATCGACGACGATGACCTGCCCGAACTCGACGCCGACGAGGAAGAAAAACTCAAGAACGACGAATCCCTCAAGTGGGACGACGACGAGGAGTCCGACGACGAAGACGGCGAAAAAAAGCCCAAGCCTGACGACGAAGATGAAGACGAGGACGACGACTCCCCCAAGAAGAGCAAAGCGTCCGACGACGATGACGACGAAAAGCCCAAGAAGGCGACAAAGCGGAAGCGCTAAGCTCGCCGCTTCACCAAACACTTAAAAACCAAGGGCGGCATAACAGCCGCCCTTTTTCGTGCTCTTGCGCCAACCTACTTTTTGAGAACAATCGCCATCTCCTTTGCGAAATAAGTCAGGATCATGTCGGCACCGGCGCGCTTGATTGAAAGAAGCGACTCATGTCGCGTGCGCTCCAGATCGAGCCAGCCCATCTTGGATGCCGCTTGGATCTGAGCATATTCGCCGGACACCTGGTAGGCTGCGACCGGTTTGCGGGTGGCATTGCGTACCTCGCGAATGATGTCGAGGTAAGCCCCTGCCGGCTTCACCATGAGAATGTCCGCGCCTTCCGCCTCATCCAAGGCGATCTCGGCCAGTGCTTCGCGACGGTTCGCCGGGTTGAGCTGGTAGGTTTGTTTGTCGAGGTGATGCGTGCCGGCGGAAGAGGCACTGCCCACCGCGTCGCGGAACGGGCCGTAATAGGCCGAGGCAAACTTCGCAGAATACCCCATGATGGCCGTCTGTGTGTAACCAGCGGCATCGAGCGCAATGCGGATCGCGCCGATGCGGCCATCCATCATGTCGGACGGGGCCACAAAATCCACGCCCGCCTTGGCATGCAGCACCGCCATCTTCACTAGAATTCCTACCGTGGCGTCGTTAGCAACGTCTCGTTCGTCGCTGGTCAGCACGCCGTCGTGCCCGTGCGTCGTATAAGGGTCGAGCGCGATATCCGTCATCACCACAAGGTCGGGCACGGCCTTCTTGACCGCACACACCGCACGTAAGATCAACGCATCGTCGGAAAGGGCCGCCGTGCCGGTATCGTCCTTCAATTTGGCGGACAACTTGGGAAACAGCGCCACCGCCGGCACACCCAGTTTGGCGAGCGCCCGGCATTCCCTGACCAGATCGGCGATGTTGTAGCGAAACACCCCTGGCATCGAGCTGATCGGCTCCGGCTCGCCCTTGCCATCGACCACGAAGAGCGGCGCGATGAAGTCCGCCGACGTCAGCACCGTCTCCTCGACCAGCGAACGGACGGTGGCGTTGCGCCGAAGACGGCGCGGGCGATGGGTCAAATCGAGTTTAAAGGATGTGCTCATGGTCGGAGGAAGCAGCATTCAAACACGCCAAGGTCCCCGCCCCAACCCAAAAAACACCTTTCCGACCGGACGGAAACCCTGCTACCTCTTTCCTTTCCCTTTCTCATGGCCATCAAGCTCCACGACTCGCTCACCCGCGAGCCCCGCGAACTCCGACCCGCGCAACCCGACGGCGTCTTCCGCTTCTACAACTGCGGACCGACCGTCTATGCCGCCGCGCACATCGGCAACTTCCGCACCTTCGTGGTCAACGACCTCCTCCGCCGCCTCCTCGAACTTGAATTCGGCAAGGACAAGGTGAAGCATGTCCGCAACCTCACCGACGTTGACGACAAAACCATCCGCCGCTCCCGCGAGGAAGGCCGCCCGCTCGCCGAGGTCACGAAACAGTGGACCGACAAATTCCACGCCGACTGCAAAGAGCTGAACTGTCTCCCGCCTCACGAAGAGCCTCGCGCCGCTGACCTGCGCTTCATCCGCGAGCAGGTCAACATGATCGAAGTGCTCATGGCGAAGGGCAACGCCTACCGCGCCGCCGACGGCTCCGTGTATTTCAAAGTCTCCTCCTACCCCGACTACGGCTCCCTTTCCCGCGTCAAAGAACGCGAGCTTCAGGTCGGTGCCACCTTGAAGGCTGCGGCCGCCGACGACGACGAAAAGGAAGACGCCAGCGACTTCGCCCTCTGGAAGGCCCACAAGCCCGAGGACGGCGACGTCCAATGGCCCGGCCCCGACGGTGCCGGCGCCGGCCGCCCCGGCTGGCACATCGAGTGCAGCGCGATGAGCAAGGCCCTGCTCGGCTCGACCATCGACCTCCATACCGGCGGCGTGGACTTGTTGTTCCCGCATCACGAAAACGAGATCGCCCAGAGCCAGTGCTGCAACGGCACGCAGTTCTCACGTCATTGGTATCACAGCGAACACCTGCTCGTGGACGGCAAAAAGATGAGCAAGTCGCTCGGCAACCTCTACACCCTCGACGACCTCAAGGCCAAAGGCTTCAGCCCCGCCGCGCTGCGTTACGCCCTCCTCTCCGGACACCCGCGCAAGCAGCTCAACTTCACGCTCGATTCACTGCACGCAGCCGAAAGCGCGCTGAACACGCTCCGGATATTTAAGCCTAAACTTGAAACAGCAGTCGCCGGAAAAGAATTCAGCAAAACCATCGTTGGGTCCGAGACCGTATTCAAACCTGCCTACGACAATCTGCGAGATGACCTAAACACTCCAGGCGCACTTGGGGACATTTTCTCCGTCATCAAACACATCAATCTTATTGAGGCTATACCCGAAGACTTGCTGGCGTTTAACCAGCTGATTTTTGCCCTCGGCCTCAATCTCACCGAAACCGCCGCACCCAAAGCCGACATCCCCGCCGACATCGCCGCCCTCGCCGAAAAGCGCTGGGCCGCGAAGCAGTCCAAGGATTTCGCTGCTGCCGACGCCCTGCGCAAGGAACTCACCACCGCCGGTTGGTCGATGCTCGACCGCAAGGACGGCTACTCCCTCGAACCCGTTAAGAAATAATTTCTCTACCCCCTTTCCGCCCATGTCCCACGTTATGTCCCCCCTCGAAGAACTCCGCCACTCCGGCTCGCACATCCTCGCGACCGCCATCCTGCGTCTCTACCCGGACGCCAAGCTCGACATCGGTCCGCCCACCGACACGGGCTTCTACTACGACATCGATCTCGACAAAAAACTCACCCTCGAGGACCTGCCCGCCATCGAGGCCGAGATGAAAAAGATCGCCGAGGAAAACCAAGCCTTCATTCGCAAGGAAGTCTCCCGCGAGGAAGCCGTCGAGATCATCAAGTCACGCGGACAAGAACGCTACAAACTCGGACGTCTCGCCGACATCCCCGAGGGCGAAAAAATCTCCTTCTACCAGAACGGCGAGTTCATGGACCTCTGCGCCGGCACCCACCTGCGTTATTCGTCCAAGTTCAAAGCCTTCAAGCTCCTCTCCATCGCCGGCGCCTACCACCGCGGCGACGAGAAGAACAAGCAGCTCCAACGCATCTACGGCACCGCCTTCCCCTCTAAGGAAGAACTCGCCCAATACCTCGAACGCCAGGAACAGGCCAAGGCCCGCGACCACCGCAAGCTCGGCAAGGATCTCCAGCTTTTCCACATCGACGAAGACGTCGGCCAGGGTCTGATCCTCTGGACGCCCAACGGCGCGATCATCCGCCAAGAGTTGCAGGACTTCATCGGCGGCGAACTCCGCAAACAGGGTTACTCGCAAGTCTTCACACCTCACATCGGCAAGCTCGCGCTCTACAAAACCTCCGGCCACTTTCCCTACTACAAGGAGTCGCAGTTCCCCGCCATCCCCGAGCCCGACCAGCTCGCGCAAATCGCCTCCGAAGGCTGCGGCTGCGCCGAGATGACCGCGCGCCTTGAAGCCGTGTCGTCGCACTTCGCCGCCGGCATCAACGAGCGCGCCGGCAAGGAAGTCATCGGCCAGGACCGCGTGATGGACCCGACCAAACTCCTCGACGGCTTCATGCTGAAGCCGATGAACTGCCCGCATCACATCAAGATCTTCGCCTCGCAGCCGCACTCCTACCGCGACCTGCCCGTGCGCCTCGCCGAATTCGGCACCGTTTACCGCTGGGAGCAGTCCGGCGAGCTCAACGGCATGACCCGCGTGCGCGGCTTCACCCAGGACGACGCCCACCTCTTCTGCACGCAGGAACAGGTCGCCGCCGAAATCCAAGGCTGTCTCTCGCTCGTGAAAACGGTTCTGACCACGCTCGGCATGTCCGACTACCGCGTGCGCGTCGGCCTCCGTGATCCGGACGGCAAAAAATTCGCCGGCAATCCCGAACAATGGGATCTCGCCGAAAACGCCTGCCGCGACGCCGCCAAGACCCTGGGTGTTCCCTTCACCGAAGAGCCCGGCGAAGCCGCGTTCTACGGCCCCAAGATCGACTTCGTCATCAAAGACGTGATCGGCCGCGAGTGGCAGCTCGGCACCGTGCAGGTGGACTACGTTCTCCCGGTGCGCTTCGACCTGCACTACATCGGCGCCGACAACGAAAAGCACCGCCCCGTGATGATCCACCGCGCGCCCTTCGGCTCGATGGAGCGTTTCTGCGGCGTGCTGATCGAGCACTTCGCGGGCGACTTCCCCGTGTGGCTCGCGCCCGAGCAGGTGCGCCTCGTGCCCATCAACGACAAGATCGGCGACTACGGCCCCGAGTTGCTCAAACAACTCCGCGATGCCGGCGTTCGCGCGACCCTCGACGACCGCAACGAGAAGCTCGGCGCCAAACTCCGTCGCGCCGAACTCGAAAAAATCCCCTACATGCTCGTGCTGGGCGCTAAGGAAGCCGAGACGAAGAGCGTCAGCGTGCGCAGCCGCGCGAAAGGCGACGAAGGCACCCTGACCTTCGCCGACTGCCTCGCGCGGCTTGTCACCGAGATCAAGACCCGCGCCCTGCCGGTTAAGATCGAAAAGAAGACTCCTTAATCACGACCGTCGCCTCGTTTTGATCGACTGGTTTACCTCCAGTCCGGCGGTAGAATCGAGGCGACGCCGTGGATGGTCATACGGTAGTAGATCCAGAACACCGCCCCACCGAGAACCACGAGAAAGATAATCTCCCCGAGCTCACCCGCACCTCGCCTGCTGCTGGCATGAAGCGACTGCACCACGCGCACGACCGCCGGCGCGAAAACGAACGCGACCAGTGCCGACCCCACCAGCACGAGCAGTATGACCGCCATCGTGCGCAAAAGCGGATCGCCAATCTCCCCCGATTTATAGGCGACCACGTTGTTGATGACGTTCAACAACAGAAGGCAGCACGGCAGGACATAGTAGTTTTTAAGGACGGAATTTTTATTCATCACGGAACGGAGGGCACCCGTGCTTCGGCAAACTCGGCATGACTGTCAAACTTCCGCCCAAAATCGTTCGCTGCCGTTTGCTTTTAATCCCAATTGGAACGAGAAAATAGCTCCCTTATGATCAACTACTCCGCTCCCGACCTTACCCAACATCCGCCTCGCAGCGTCCGCGTCCGTCTCGGTGGCTACGCGCATCTCCCCCGTCTGCTCGACAAAGCCCGCGCCGTCATCGCCGGCAAGGGCGGCGACTACCACTACAACTGTCCGCTCGACGAACGCCTCTTCGCCTTCACTGGCATTTCGCCCGACGCGATGCTCGCAGAAATCAAAACCGGCAAAACCGACGTGCAGATTCTTGAATGGGTGGAAATCACCTCGAAACGACAGCCCTGGGAAGTCGCCGCCTGGTCCGCCTGGCTCGAACAAAACGGCCCCGGCAGCGCGGAAGGTCACGAGTGGGCAGCCTCCGTCATCAAGGGCAACAAGTCCGAACGCGACGACATCCGTTCGTTCGCCGACCTGCTCGATTTCGACGATTACATCAGTTACGGCGGCAAAGCCTGAGCACGTTCGCCGCGCCTAGAGCTCGGTGTATTTGTCGGAACGCCCCTTCGCCTTCTCGACGGGATACTTGGCGGCGTTGGACGCCATCTTGTTCTCGATGACGGTGGCCACGTCGATCCCGGTCATGTTGGCGAATTCCAAGGCATAGATCACAACGTCCGCCAGCTCCTCCTCGATCTTGCGGCGCTTGACGGCGTCCTGCGCGATGGTGCGCGATGCCTCCGGCGTGGCCCAGAGGAAATGCTCCATGAGTTCGCCCGCTTCAGCGGCGAGCGCCATGCTCAGGTTTTTGGGTGCGTGGAATTGCTCCCAATCGCGTTCGCGGGCAAAAGACAGCACGCGGGCTTTGATCTCGGCCACGGTCGTTGAAGAGTCGGTGAACGCCATGTCTCTAGGCTCGCCATATCGAACTGCGGGCGCAAGCCCTGCTCCGCCTTATCGTTTCAGGCCGGCACCACCCGGTCGCGGCCCGCCCGCTTGGCCATGTAGAGCGCTTCGTCGGCGGACTTCACCAGCGACGCCGCATCGTTGCCTTGCAGCGGAAACACTGACACGCCGGCGCTTAGGGTGACGCTGGCTATTTTCCCGTCCGGAAGAGAAATTTTTTTGGCACGCATCGTCGCCACCATACGCTCCGCCGCAATAAGCGCATCGGCGCGATCCGTCTCCATCAGTAAAATTGCAAATTCCTCGCCGCCGACGCGCGCCACGCGGTCAATGGTGCGAACTCCAGCCAGCAAAACTCCGGCGGCGGCTTTGAGCACAGCATCCCCCGCGGGATGCCCGTGCGTGTCGTTGACGCTCTTGAAATAATCAAGGTCGCACATCACCAAGGCCAGCGGGCGCTTGAAGCGCAGTGCGCGCTCTGTTTCCTCCGCCAGCACGCGGTCGAATTCCCGGCGGTTGATCAAGCCCGTGAGCTCGTCGCGCGTGGCTAGCAGCTTGAGCTGCTTCAACGTATCGCTGAGCTGAAGAGCATAACGCAGCGACCTCTCAAGACTGCCCGGCGTGATTTCGCCTTTTACGAGATAGTCGAGCGCTCCAGCGCGCATGGCGGCGGTATCGACGTTGGCCGAGGTCTCGGCGGTCAAAAAAATGATCGGCGTGGCGCAGTCCGCCGCGATGGCCTCGGCGATGAGTTTCAAGCCGTCGCGCGGGCCTAGTTGGTAATCGAGCAGGCAGGCCGCATACCCGCCCGAAAGAAGCTTGGGCAACCCGTCCTCGTAGGTGGAAGACCAGTCGAGCGCGAACTGCTCACCGTAAAACGACCGGAACATCTGTTCCGTGAGGCGGAACTGGAGCCGGTCGTCATCGATCAGGAGAATGCGGCGCATGATTGGGGTGGATTAAGCGATGGGGATTAGCGGCGGAGCGCGCCGGCCACCAGGTCGGCCGCTTTGGCTGCCAGACGAGGGGCGATGGCGGTGCGATCACCGAGGTTGTCACGGATCACGTTAACCAAAGCGGAGCCGACCACAACCCCGTCCGCATGGGCGGCGACCTCGGCCACATGCTCGCGCTTGCCAATACCGAAACCGACGACCACCGGGAGCGACGTGTGCCGTTTGATGGCGACGACCGCCTCGGGAATGTTCGCCGCCACAGAGTCGCGCACACCTGTGACGCCCTCGCGGGACACATAATAAATAAACCCCGTCGCCGCCGCACCGATGATCGAGAGGCGTGCCTCAGGAGTCGTCGGAGCCACGATGAAGACGGTTTTGACGCTATGCTTTTTACAGGCCGCCTGAACCTCGCCAGCCTCTTCAGGCGGCAAGTCTAGCGTAAGCATGCCGTCAACGCCTGCTACTTTCGCGGCATGGACGTAAGCCTCAACGCCGTTTGAGAAAACCAGGTTGTAGTAGGTGTAAAAAACAACGGGCACCTCGCTGAATTCGCGGATACGGCGCACTAGCTCGAAAACACGGGCGGCTGTCATGCCACCTTCGAGGGCACGTTGGGCGGCAAGTTGGTTGGTAAGGCCGTCGGCCAGCGGATCGGAAAACGGCACGCCAAGTTCCAGAACGTCGACGCCGTTTTCGATGAGGGCGCGGCAGGCGGCGAGCGACGTGTCGAAATCGGGGTCGCCCGCGCACAGGTAGGCGACAAAGGCGGCACGGTTTTCGGAACGGGCGCGGGCAAAGGCTTGGGCTATGCGATCCATGAATTAACTATCGCCGCAAAAAGCGGCGACTGGCGCAAAGGGATTTTTTGTCATCCATTTTATGACAATTCAAAGTCCACGACCACGGGCAGGTGATCGGAGAGGAACGTGCGCACAATGTGGCTTTCGGCGGAAGTCACACCCGGCGGCAAAAATACAAAATCGAGCAGGAGGCTGGGCAAAGGGGACGGAAACGTGCACCCCTCCTTGGGATGAAGGCTATAATCGCCATAATCATGGAGATGACTCAGCAGCGTGGCGGTCGCATCAGAGCTTTTTTGCGTGTTGTTGAGATCACCGCACACCACAGGGGGAACGGCCCAATGTGCGTGCCGCAGTCTCTGCCTCTCATGCAAATAGGCTAGAAATCGATCGACCTGCTCAAAACGATGCAGCTTGGAACGGTAGTGAAGATGCATGTTGGCCACCGGCAGGCGTCGGCCGTGAATATCGATCTCCGCAAACAAAAAGCCTTTCTCACCAACACTGCGCTGGCCAAACGCGATGTTTTCCCACTCGGCGATCGGATGGCGCGACAGGATGGCGTTGCCGTAGTTCAAATTAAGCAGACCGGCGCGGCGGTTGTTGATACCGAACGCAGCGTGTTCGAAGCCGCCGAATTCTCTAAGAAATTCCAAATGGTCAAAATTACCCGCCCAGCGCGAGTTCTCGTCAATCTCCTGCAAGGCGACGATATCCGGCTTAAGCTCAGCAAGCAGGCGGGCGATTTTGAGAAGAGTCGCGCGGATTCGTCGCCTTGACGTCATGCCTTGGATAGGGGCCAGTCCCCTCCCATGAGCGATGTTGTAAGTGACTATCCTGATGCGAGGCATGATGCATGATTATCCTCACCGCCAAAAAACCAGCAACGGGAAAGCTTGGGAAGAAGGAGTTGACAGCGTGCGTCGCGCCCGTGATTTTTTCCGGCTCTTCACGGCGGCCATAGCTCAGTTGGTTAGAGCACTAG
>JANYJB010000011.1 GCA_025361935.1 Verrucomicrobiota bacterium | reverse complement strand
GCATGCGTGGTTCGGTTATTTGGATCGCGACGACAAGTGGATGCTCGATGCCGGCCGCTACGAGGAGCAGCGTTTTGTGACCGGGGTCGCCTATGACCCGCAGACGTGGAGCTTGATATCCGATCACGAATTACAGTTTTTGTCCGAGGGATTCCGGAAACTTCCGCCCTACAGGCAATCGTGGCTGCACACGATTTTTGCGGAGATCTACCTAGGGCTTGGCAACAAAGCTCGGCCCGCCGCCGCCTTGGCCGCGCGCAAGGCGGTGAACTACGAGCGCCGCAATGCGGAGGCCTGGGACCTGCTCATTGCCGCCAATGCTGATGCACCGCCGAAGACGCGGGAGGCCTTGTTGCGCGATGCGGCGATGGCATTGGTGCGGTATCCCGATCTTAACGCCCGTTATATTCGTGAGCTTGCCGAAAGCCTGAGGGCGCGGGGAGAAGGAAGCGCCGCCGATTTCGAGGAACGCACCGTGGCGCTGAAAAACAAGGGAGGCCGCGCAGACATCGGCATCGAGCAGGCGGCCAAACTGGTGGACGAGGTTTTGTTGCCGGGGGCCACGGTGCAGCAAGAAATGGCGGTGTATCGCGACGCGCTCCGGAAATATGGCGCGGGCGGAGGGACGGATTTTTTTGACCGGGTCGTGGTGCCGTTTGTTACGAAGGTCGCGAGCCAGGGTCACAAGGGCGAAGCGCGCGCGGCTCTCGGTCAGGCCCGGTTTACGCTCAAACCCGATTTCGGCAGCCAGCTCGAAAAAGACATCCTTAAGCTGGACGCGCAGTTGAAGTGATCAGTCTTGCGCGGGGGAGATCGGCGACCACGGCCAGAAAAGCCGCCAGCGCCGGTTCCGGCTTGGGTGAGGCCCGCCAGCCGAGCACGAGTCGGCTCTCCGGCGTCGGGCCTTCCAGCGGACGAAAAACAACCTCCGGCGGAAGATGGCGCGCCTCCGACGGACACATGAAGGTCGCCCCTACGCCGGCGCGCACGAGGCCTACGCCGTTGGCGCGCGGCCAGACTTCCTCGGCGATGCGTGGAGTCACCCCGGCGCGAGAAAATGCCGCCAGCACGCGGTCGTAGAAACCGGGGTTGTGCGCGCGCGGGAAAAGCACGAACGGCGTTGAGGCTAGGTCGCGCAGGCGTAACACGGGTTGCGCGGCGAGGGGATGGTCGGAGGGGAGCAGCACGCTGTTTTTTTCGCGCAACAGCAGGCGGGTCTTTAATCCCGGGGTGGACGCGTCGGGATGAAAAAAACCGCACGCCAACTCTCCAGATTGCAGCGCTCCCAGCTGCACCGCCGTAGGCGACTCTCCTAATTCGAGGCGTATGCCGGGAAACTTCCGGTGAAACTCCCGCAGGATGCCGGGCAGCACCGTCGCCATCGCCAGACCAGTGAACGCGACCTTGAGGTGGCCGGTCTCGCCGCCCGCCAGAGCCCGGAGTTCGCCAGGCAGGCCGTTGAGTGAGCGGAGCAGGGGATCGGTGCGCTCTAGCAGCGCCTTGCCTGCCGGAGTCAGCTCCACCTTGCGACGCGAACGGGTGAAGAGAGGCACTCCCAGCGCCGCTTCAAGCTGCGCAATCTGACGACTTAGAGCGGGTTGCGCCACCGCCAGCGCCTCGGCCGCCTTGCGGAAATGCAGCTGCCGCGCGACCTCGCGAAAGTAAACGAGGTGGCGGAGATCGTAATCAAACTGATACTCACGAGGCATCACCAGCGACTAAACAAGTATTTCCCAGTCATGCAATACTCTGGTAGATTATCGGCCTCGATTGGGAAAATTCCGTTCCTGATTTCCTGAGTTCCATTATAACTATCTCCCCATGCCCAAATCCCTGTTTCAAAAAGTCTGGGACGCCCACTCCGTCCGCAAGCTGGCCAACGGCCAGACGCAGCTGCTCATCGGCACTCATCTGATCCACGAAGTCACCTCGCCCCAAGCCTTCGGCATGTTGCGCGATCTCGGCCTCAAGGTCGCCTATCCGCACCGCACGTTCGCGACGGTCGATCACATCATCCCTACCAACGAATTGGTCGAGCCCTACGCTGATCCGCTCGCCCAGGCGATGATGGACGAAATCCGTAAAAACTGCGCCGAGTTCGGCATCACTTTCTTCGACCGCGCCAGCGGCAAGCAGGGTGTCGTCCACATCGTCGGCCCCGAGCAGGGCATCACCCAGCCCGGCACGACCATCGCCTGCGGCGACTCTCACACCTCCACCCACGGCGCGTTCGGCGCGATCGCGTTTGGCATCGGCACGAGCCAAGTGCGCGACGTGCTTGCCACGCAGACGATGGCTCTTGGCGCCCTCAAGGTTCGTCGCATCGAGGTTAACGGCAAGCTGCGCCCCGGCGTTTACGCCAAGGACGTTATCCTCCATATCATCCGTCTCACCGGCGTGAATGGCGGCACGGGCTTCGCCTACGAATACGCCGGCTCCACCTTCGACGCCTTCACCATGGAAGAGCGCATGACCGTTTGTAACATGTCTATCGAGGGCGGTGCGCGCGTCGGCTACGTTAATCCCGACGAGACTACCTTTGCCTACCTGAAGGACCGTCCCTATTCGCCGAAGGGCGCGGAGTGGGATGCCGCCGTCGAGCGTTGGAAGTCCTACGCTTCCGACCCCGGCGCCACCTACGACGACGTCATGAAAATCGACGCCGCCGACATCGCTCCGACTGTTACGTGGGGCATCAATCCCGGCCAAGGCATCTCTATCAACGAGAACGTCCCCAGCCCGGATACCGCCACCTCTGCCGACGACAAGGCCGGCATCATCGAGGCGCTCGAATACATGAAGCTCCCCGCCGGCAAGCCCATCAAGGGCACTAAGATCAACGTCGCATTCCTCGGCTCCTGCACCAATGGCCGCCTCTCCGATTTCCGCGAGGTCGCCAAATACGTCAAGGGCCGCAAGGTCGCCGCCGGGGTCAAGGCCATCGCCGTCCCCGGTTCGCAGATCGTCGCGCTCCAGTGCCAAAAGGAAGGTATCGACAAGGTTCTCGCCGAAGCTGGTTTTGAGTGGCGCGACGCGGGATGCTCCATGTGCCTTGCCATGAATCCCGATAAACTCATCGGCGATCAGCTCTGTGCCTCGTCCTCCAACCGCAACTTCAAAGGACGCCAGGGCTCCATCACCGGTCGCACGATCCTGATGAGCCCCGTCATGGTTGCTGCTGCCGCTGTTACCGGCGAGGTCGCCGACGCTCGCGAGGTTTTCCACGTCGCTAACAACTAAACCGCCCGACTCTTTAACAAAATGTCTCTCGCTAAAATCACCTCCGTTTCCGGTCGCGGCGTTTACGTCCCCGGTAACGACATCGACACCGACCGCATCATCCCGGCGCGCTTCATGAAGTGCGTCACCTTCGACGGTCTCGGCGAATTTGTCTTCTTCGACGTCCGCCACACGCCCGAAGGCAAGCCCACCGGCCACCCGATCGACAAACCCCAACACAAGGGCGCGACGATCCTCCTCTCCGGCGCCAACTTCGGCTGCGGCTCTTCCCGCGAACACGCCCCGCAGGCCATCTCCAAGGCCGGCTTCAAGGCCATCATCGCCGAAAACTTCGCCGAGATTTTCTTTGGCAACAGCACCACGCTCGGCATGCCCTGCGTAACCGCCGCTCGTGAAGACATCGCCAAAATCGCCGCCGCCGTCGAGGCGGACCCGCAGACCGAAGTCACTATCGACCTCGTGAAGCTGGAGGCCCGTTTCGCTGGTCAGACCGTGAAGATATCCCAGCGTGAATCCGCCCGCGACGCTCTCGTCAATGGCCGTTGGGACGCCATCGGCGAGCTCATCGAAGGATTGCCCACCGTGCGCGCGACTGCGGCTGGCCTTCCCTACATGGCCGCTTAAAAATTGCTTAACCCGCGCCGGCAGGTCTTCTTTGGGCCTGCCGGTTTTTTATGAACTTAATCCGGCCGCCGGCGTCATAGCAGCACCACCATTTTCCATGTTCCTCGCAGCCATCGATATTTTTAAAGGGGCCGATATCCTCATTTATCCCCTCGCGCTCTGCTCGATCGCTCTGGTCTTCATTCTGGTCGAGCGCTCCTACGCGTTGCGCAAGTCCGCCGTCCTGCCCGACGATCTGGTCCAGGCTATTGTCGCCGGGAAACCCGTCTCAGGCGGGCAGTTCTCGACCCTCGGTCGCGTGGTGACTTTCGCCGAAGAACACCCCAGCGATCCCGACGCCGTCAAGGCCTTCGCCCGTCTCGAAATCGTGCGCATGGAGCGTGGCATTCCCTACCTCGACGTGATCTACGCCGGCGCGCCGCTCATCGGCCTCACTGGCACCGTGTGGTCGCTCATTCGCGTGTTCTCCAGCGTCACCGGCGACAATGGCCTGCCCGATCCCGCGAAGTTCACGAGCGGCGTTTCACTCGCGCTCTCCGCCACTGTGCTCGGCCTCATGATCGCCGTGCCCGCGCTGGTGGGCGGAGGCATTTTGCAACGCCGCGTGGAAAAATTCGCCGCCCAGCTTGACGTGCTGCTGGAGCGCATCCTCGCGCGAGGTTCCGCGAAATAACGTTCATGAGCGGACTCTACCAACGCCGTCGCAAGCGCCCCGAGCTGAACCTCGTGCCGCTTATCGACGTGCTCGTGATGATCGTTTTTTTCGCCTTCGTCACGATGCAGTTTCGCACTGCTGCCACGCTTAATCTCACGTTGCCCAAGGTCGAGACCGCCGGTAAAAACGAACTCAACAGCACCGTCACCATCGGCATCGACAAGGAGGGCGTCATTTACTTTAACGGCAAGGCCGCCACCGAGATGCAACTGACGTTCCTACTCCAGCAGGTGAAGCGCATTGACAAGGACACGCCCGTATTGATCAAGGCCGACGAAAGCACGCGCCTGAAGGAACTCGCCTTCGTCATGGACGCCTGCCGCAAGACGGGGCTGAACAAATTCAGCCTGCAAAGCCGCTGAGATCCGCCACGCTTGCGGTATGGGCAAAAAAATCGTCATCACCGGAGTCACCCGCGGGCTCGGCCGGGCGCTGGCCGAGGAGTTTATTCGCTTGGGGCATACCGTTTCCGGCTGCGGACGCGGCTCGGGCATCATCGACCTGCGCTTTGAACACGGCGCGCCCCACAGCTTCGAGGTCGTGGACGTGTCTAACGCCACCAAGGTCGGCATCTGGGCCGCCAAGACGCTCAACTTCGGCGAGGCGCCGGACATCCTTATCAACAACGCCGCCGTCATAAACACCCCTTCACCGCTCTGGGAGGTGCCGCCCGATGAGTTTGCGTCGCTCGTGAGCATCAACATCGCCGGCGTCGCCAACGTCATCCACGAGTTCGTTCCCTCGATGGTGGCCGCCAGGAAAGGCGTGATCGTGAATATCTCCTCAACATGGGGCCGGAGCGTATCGCCGAAGTTCGCGCCGTATTGCGCGAGCAAGTGGGCCATCGAAGGACTCACCCATGCGCTCGCGAAGGAGTTGCCTGCGGGCATGGCGGCGATTCCGCTCGATCCCGGCTCCATTGACACCGACATGCTGCGCATCGTCCTTGCCGAGGGTGCCGCCGATTGCGCCAAGGCCGAGTCGTGGGCCAAGGTTGCCGCGCCGTTTATCCTGCAACTCGGCCCAAAGGACAACGGCCAGAGTCTGAGCGTGGACGGGTTTATTAACTAATTAGGCGCAGGGGATTGGAAGAGATACGTTCCCGAGCTGACGGTATAGACGGCAGCGTTTTTTCCTGTTCTCAAGAATGTCACGCCCGTCGCTTTGCTCGCAGGTTTCCCCGATTCTGTAACGGCGTTCGCATTCTTGGCCGGCACATAGACCGTCGCGGTGGTATTGGCGGGAATGACAGCGTGAAGGGTAAAAATCCCGTTCTCCCAAGTCCAATCACTGACGATGCGTCCGTGAACTGAGTTGTAGCTTCCGTGCGCCGAGGTCAGCCCTGTGGCTGGATCAGGTTGCGGAGCCAGAATGAATTTTTTGAAACCGGGTCCCGCTGGATCGGGACGGATGCCCAGAACGGACTGATAAAGCCACATGCCAATCGCACCGCCGCAAGAGGGCATTTGCGCGCCGCCGCCATTCCAGCTTTCCGCCAGAACGCCGTCGTGGATGAGGGTTTTCCAACTGGGATAATCCTGTTGGTTCATGATTGTGTTGGCCAGCGCCGTCTCTCGGTTGACGGTCAGCGTTGAGAGCAAAAAGGGAAGCCCGACAAATCCGGTGCCCAGATGGTCTTTTCTTTCATGGATTGCCGTGAGCAGCCGCTGATAAGTCAGTTCGCGCTGCGCGGCGGGAACGACATTCAGGGCGAGGGGCAGCACTTGCGCCGTTTGGCTGTTGGTCTGGCTGCCATATAATCCGGTCTCACGGTTGAGATATTTGTTGTTAAACCGGTTTTTCACACCTTCGGCGATGGCGGCATATTTTTCTGCATCCGCTTTTTTGCCGAGCAGCGCCGCTGTATCACTAACGATGGTCGCGTAGTAATACCACGCGGGCATGTCGAGCAGGGGTGCCGGCACAGCCTCTTTACCGTCGTATGGATTTTCCCAGTCACCGGCGCCCTTCCAACTCAGAATGCCTTCCTTGGCCTCGGGTGAGTCTGTATTACCACCGTTCAAATAAGGATAATCACCCCAGCCACGCACCGAACCGCTCGTCGTGAGCTTTCCGAGAAAGTCCACATAACGCCTCATGGTGTCGTAACTTTCAGCGAGCATGCCTCGGTCGCCGTAGTATTGATAATGTTGCCACGGCAAAAATACCACGACGCCGCTCCACCATGGCGAGTTCCAGTCGTCCACCTGACGACCCACGAGTGGCAGCACCGAGCCGAGGTGACCGGATTCGTCCTGCCCATCGGCTAAATCACGCCACCATTTTTGGTAAAGACCCGCCACATCGGTCATGTAAACCGCCGTTTCGAACATGCCTTGCACGTCCTGTGTCCAGCCCTGTTTCTCGCGCATCGGATCCATCGGCTGATCGCCGTTGTAATTTAGATGGGTTCGCAAGGTGGCTTCATAAACTTGATTCAAAAACGGATTCGAACAGGCGAAGTCGCCGGCGATCTTCACATCTGCGCGAACAAGTTGGATTGTCACCGCATTCAAGCCGAGGGGTTCGGACAACCCTTTCACCTCGATTTCCAGCGTGCCTGAGAGATACATGAAACGAGGTTCCAGCACGGCAGGCCCGTTCGCCGCCAGAGTGAAGGTGAGGGGGGGCGCTTTGTAACCGGGCGCATGGCCGATGATGGTGATTGTTTGGCCTGCACGACCGTTTACTTGCACGCGCGGCCAGCCTGCAGTCAGGACCTTAAAGTAGGCGCGGTCGCCTTCAACGCGATACGGCTTGAGTTCGCCAATCATGCGGATCGGCGGTCCTGTGGGCGCCACGAGTTTTCCGCCCAGCGCTTCGGTGACAGCGACCGGTTGCCAATCATGGTCATCATAACCTGAACGATTCCATCCCGGCTTCGCCTGCCGGCGATCCTCGGTGTAAGCGGCGAAGGTGTCGTTATCCACGATCTCGCTGCGCGCCCATTTCCAGGTTTTGTCCGAGGAAACGACCTGGCGACTGCCATCCGAAAACTCGATTTCAGTCTGGATCAACGCACGCACCGGGCCGTGGCCGCAGTGACGTTCACCGAATCCTCTTTTTGGGGTGCTGAAAAATCCGTTGCCCAGCGTCGCCCCGATCACGTTCTCGCCGTTGACCAGTAATCCGGTGATATCCTGCGTGAGATAAACCACGCGTTTTGTGTAATCACTGAAAGGTGGTCCAAGAACCGCGTCGGTCACTGGCCGACCATTGATCGTGACATCAACCATGCCCAGCGCGGCGACATACATCGTGGCCCGCCTGATCGGTTTCGGCAGGGTAAATGTTTTGCGTAGCAAAGGCGCGGTGGTGGTCGGGCACGCTTCCGGAGGGCATTCGTTGCCGTCATAGGCCGAAGGCATGCCGTCCACGAGGTAAGTCGCATGGCCATAATTCCACTGGGTTCCGAATTCGCGCGTGGGTTTCATCAACGCGACATTGCGTCCGCCGGAAAGAACTTCCATCTGCCTCACCTCGACTTCGGCGATAGGCGCACGTGGTCCGGCCGGAGCCTGACGCATGATCGTATCGTTTTGGGTCGGCGTGCCCATAATCCAAAGGCGGACGTGGCGAAACTTGGCGCCATCCACTGCAAATACCTGCGGTCCGATACCGTTTGCTTGATAATCCGCAGCCGACTGATCCACGAGGACTTGCGGCTGGGAAAACTGCATGTCGTCTGCCCCCAGAATCTTGAATCGCTTGGGCGCCTTCTTTGGATTCGAAAAATACAGTTTTATCGAATCGATCGGGAACGATTCACCCAGATCAACATCCGCCCAGCCGCCTGAACTGACAACCAAGCCACGGGGCCGGACTTCCGGAGGCATGAACCATTTCGAAGCCGTGATCCATTGAGCCGACCAATCTTCGGGACGCAGTAATCCCGTCGTCCATGTCGCGGGTTTGCTCCACTTTGTCGCCTTGCCGTGCTGATCCCACACTCGCGCTTTCCAATAGCAACGCGTCCGAGATGCCAGCGGTTTTCCGGCATAGTGGATTTGGATGCTCTCATCGGATACCACCTTGCCGCTATCCCAATAGTCTCCCTGATCATGGCTCAGAATATCCGGCGACGAAGCGACCCAAACCTGATATGCCGTCTGTTGCTCACCGCGATCGGTTGATTCAATGATCCAACTCAGCGTTGGTTGCGCCACATCAAGCCCAAGCGGATCAATTTGATTTTCGCATCGTAAGGATGTGGGGCTCGTAGCGGCGTGGGAAACGCCGATGCTCCAAATAATAAGAATAACTGTAAAAAATCGCTTCATCAGGGGTATTGATTTGAACGCAGCGAGGATTCTCGCTGCGTCTGGCAAAACTCTGAAAACTCACTCGACCGGCTTGGTGAGCAAGGCAGTGTTCAATCCCGGCAGTCGCTCGGAAAATTCGTCCTGATCGTTGGCTTGGCGGAGCGTCCGCTGGACCATGCCCATCTTGGCGTCGAGGTTGTCGATCATCGAAACAAAGACGGCCTCGGGCGTTGCCGCGTAAACCGCCGCGCCCCATTCGGGTTCGCCTTGGTGGCTGAGGATGATGTGCTCCAGGCGTTCGAGCCGGTCGTGATCGAGGCGGGCCTTGATGCCGGCTTTGCGGGCGAGTTGGTAGCCTAGGACGACGTGGCCCTGCAGGATGCCCTTGCGGCTGCGTTTGGTCGCGAGCGTGCCCTGGTATTCGATGGTTTTGCCGGTGTCGTGAAGAAGGATGCCCGCCATCGCGAGGTCGGCGTCCACTTCCTTGTAAAGCGGGAGCAGTGCCTTGCAGACGCGGGCCATGTGGATGGTGTGCTCCAGCAGGCCGTGACGGTAGGCGTGGTGCATCGAGACGGCGGCGGGAGTCCAACGAAAGGTTTCGCCCACTTCCTCAAAAACACTGCGCACCGTCATTCTTAATTCGTCGTGACCGATGGCCTCGATGAAGGCTTGAAGCTCCGCCCATAAGACCTCCGCGGGTTCAGGGGCGACTTCGACGAGGTTGTCGATGAGTCCGGGGGCGGCCAGTTCCTCTTCGCCAAGGGCGACGACCTTGAGGAGTTTTGGTGAGAGTCGTCCTTGATAGTAGTCCACACGGCCTTCGATGCGGAGAACACCGCCTTCGCCAGCGGCCTTGATGGAGTCGAACACCGCGCCGTCGCTGAACACCGTGCAGCCAAAGGAGCCGGTGCGGTCGCCGAGTTCGACGATGAGGAAGGGGTTGCCGTTGGAGGCGGTTTTGCCCGCAAGTTTTTTGACGACCAGCACGCTGGCAAAAGCCTTGCCCGCGTTCTCGTCGAGGGCCTTGAGTTCGCGGACGGAGAGCAGGGGAGCGGCGTCGGACATGGCTTAGGCGTATTGTTTGACCAGCTTTGTGAAATCTTTGAAGAACGGGTGGGCGGCATCGTGCAGCAGCGAGTAAAAAATGGTTTCACTCGGCAGCAGGTGAATCCCGCTGCGGGCCATCACGGATAGGCAGGTGGCGGCATCGGCAGGCCGGCGGGCACTGATGGCATCGGTGAGAACAGTGACTTGGATGTTTTCTTCGAGCGCGCCGAGGGCTGTCTGGTAAATACACACGGAGGTTTCGAGGCCACAGAGGATGACGTGCTCAATGTCCAGCGCGCGGAGGGCGTCGCGGATGCCGTCGTCGGCGAAAACCGAGAAAGCCGTTTTTGAGTAAACCGGCGCGGAGGGTGCGAGCTTCAGAAGCTTGGGAGCGGTGCCGCCTAGCTTCGCGGGCATTTGTTCGGTGAAGGCGACGGGAATGCCGAGGCCGGTCGCAGCTTCGATGGCGAACGAGCAGCGTTTGAGTAACTCCTCGGCATCGGGCATCGCCTTGAGAAACGGCGGCTGGAGGTCCACACAGAGCAGCATGACGCCGGAAACGAGAGAGGGTTCGGTTGCCATGATCAGGGAAAGTAACGACGCCGCGCCTTCACTTGCACGAACCGTTTTTCGGGCAGGATGTAGGCGGTGAGATGGCCACCCATCACGCAGGCCGTGTCGATGCCCACGGACCACTTGAGCTTGTATATCTCGGGGCGGGGCGTGTGGCCGTAAACGACGAAAGGCGGTCCGTTCCAAAGATCGGCCCAGAGCGGGGATTCGGGCGATTCGGCGCGTTTGCCGGGTTTGCCATCCTTGTCGATGATCTGGATGCGGGTGACCACCGAGGCGGGTTGGCGCTGCCAGGGCTCGTCCGGAAGAAATCCGCCGTGCACGAAAACGGTGTTGAGCTCTTCGACAAAGTGGGTGAGCGGCATCTCTTCGAGATACGACCAATCCTCGGGGCGCAGTTTGGCGAATGTTTCCGCGTCGGTTTCTTTGTTGCTGTAAGGTTCTTTGGTGCGGCGGTAGTTCAGGAGGCGAAGCTCATGATTTCCAAGCAGCGAAATGGCGCGACACTGCCTGGCGAGGTCGATGACCTTGCAACTATCGGGGCCGCGATTCACGAGATCTCCGAGGAGAACAAGGCTGTCATCCTTGGTGAGGGAGAGGCGTTCGAGAAGCTCTGCGAACTCCTGATGACACCCGTGGATGTCGCCGATGGCGATAAGACGTCCGTTCATTCGTGCTGGTGCGCAAATTTGCTAGCGTCTGCACCCTGGGGAAGTAAACAAGAAAGCCCATGGAACTGAATCTGCAGCCCCTTGCCCCCACCTGTTGCATAACCGGTCAGACATTCAAGGAGGGCGATCGCGTGCTCAGTTTCCTCATCCGCAATGAAAAATCGGTCGAGGTGGTGCGCTACGATTTGCTCGATTCGGCCAGAGGAGAATTTGTGGCGGCGGGCTTTGTCGCCTGCCAATGGGCGCACGTCTTCAAGCCGCGCAAGGCGGGCGAAAATCCCGAGCGCGAACTCAAGCTGACGGCGGAAAACCTCTTTGTGACCCTGGCCGATCCTGCCGTGGAGCTGGCGCCCGAAAACGAGCGGCTGGTGCAGTTCCTTGCCCTTATGCTGGAGCGGAAACGCCTGCTGCGACCCAAGGGTCGCACGGCGGACGGCAAGCGGGCGGTTTATGAGCACGCCAAGACGAAGCAGCTCTACGAAGTGCCCGCAGGCGAGCTTAGCCCGGAGTTTTTCCTTTCGATCCAGGAGCAATTGGGCGCGCTGGTCGGCGGTCCGAAGAAAACGGAGGAGCCGCCGGCTGCGGTGAAAGTCGAGACGACGCCCTGAGCGTTATCACTCAGCGGCGGACGGGAACTTTGTGTTCCGCGAGGTAGGTTTTCACCTGCGGAATCGTGAGCGTGCCGAAGTGGAAAAGGCTGGCGGCGAGCACGGCGCTGGCGTGGCCCTCGGTGATGGCGTCGGCAAAATGGGAAAGTTCGCCGGCGCCTCCGCTGGCGATGACGGGCACGGTGACGGCGTCGCTTACGGCGCGGGTGAGGGCGCAGTCGTAGCCGGTCTTCATGCCGTCGCAGTCCATGCTGGTAAGCAAAATCTCGCCGGCGCCGAGCTCGACGGCGCGGCGGGCCCAGTCCACGGCGTTGAGCTCGGTGGGGTTGCGCCCGCCGTGTGTGAACACGCGCCAGGATTTGCCGTCGGGTTCGCGGCGGGCGTCGATGGCGACGACGATGCACTGTGCGCCGAAGCGACGGGAGGCGTCGGCGATGAGCTGCGGGGTCTTGATGGCGGAGGTGTTGAGAGAGACCTTGTCGGCACCGGCCTTGAGCATTTTTTCAATGTCTTCGAGGTAGCGCAGGCCGCCGCCCACGGTGAGAGGCATGAAGCATTGCTCGGCGGTGCGGGCGACGACGTCGTGCATGATCCCGCGCCCGTCGCTGGAGGCGGTGATGTCGAGAAAGACTAGCTCGTCCGCGCCCTGGGTGTCGTAGGCTTTGGCGCAGGCGACGGGGTCGCCGGCGTCGCGCAGTTCCTGGAACTTTACGCCTTTCACCACGCGGCCGTTGGTGACGTCGAGACAGGGGATGATGCGTCGGGAGAGCATGGTTGCTCCGTGCCGTGGCGGCTCAGCCGTCGATGTGGGCGACGTCGGGCTCGAAGTTCACGGCCAAGTGGTAGGACTGGCCGGGACGCATGATGAGCGGGTGGTCGCGCACGAGATGCTGCAGGTAGTGGATCTTGCCGTAGTTGGTGCGGTAAACAGGGTCGGCGCTGACGACCTCGGTCTCCTGCCACACGCCTTGGAAGTCGTCCTTCTGCACGGTGCAGCGATGGCCTTGGGGACCGAGCGCGAGGGCGCCGTTGACGTGGTATTTGGAGTGAGGGGCGGCGATCGCCAGAACGTAGCGGAACTTGGTGAGCTCGACCTGCTGTTTGACCGTGTAGACGAACGTGCAGTTGATCTTTGATCCGGAGAAATTCCACTGGACCTTTACGCTTCCAAGGCTCTTCAGCATTTCCTCCTTGGTGTTGATGAGGTCGGGCTGATCGTATTTGAAGTAGAAGCTGTTTTTAAGACCCAGGCCGGTCACGCAGTTCTTGCCGTAAAATGCGGGAATGGTGACTTGCTCGACGCCGCCGACATTGAAGGTCAGCTCCGGGAGCATGACAGGCATGTAAACGTTGTTGGGCCAGTCGAAGACGCCCGGGCAATGAGGGAAGGGCAGTGAATCGCTGGTAAGACGGGAGCCGGAGCTGATGAGCGGAATCTGCGCGTGGAGGCCGCTCTCAGCGTCACGATAGAGGAAGAGGCCCTGTTCCTTGCGGTTGGACTTGTCGAACATGACAAATCGGCCGACGGTGCGGGCGGGCTCGGGCTTGGCGCCGGCGGGAACCTGCACGGTCTTGGCGAGGCGCGACCACTGGGACAGATAGCGCGCGGCATCGAAGTTGGCCATGCGCGTGGTGTGGTGGCCGTAGGCGGTGCGTTCGTCGTCGCGGAGATCGAGGAAGCCGTGCTCCTGGTCCAGATACGTCTGGTAGAAAAACACGAACAGGCGGCGCAGGACGTCGAAATATTTCGATTTCTGGTCGTCGAGGATCCAGCCGTCGCGCAGTCCTTGAAGGATGAGCGAAATGAGGTGCATCTGGCCGTAGGCACCGGCCGCGCGGCCGAACGCCCAGCCGAGACCGTCGGCGCGGACGAGATCGGGGGCGATTTTGAGATATTTTTCTGCGTAGGTGCGGAGGGTGGGGAGTTTGCGGTCGCGCACGCCGCTGTTGGCGTGGAGCTGGAGGGCGGAGCGGACGAACACGAAGGTCATCACGCCGTAGAGATTGAAGTTGCCGCCGAGACCGGTGGTCGAGTCGTCGAAGAAGCCGTTGGAGCTGGTCTGGTTGATGCGGTCAACCATGCGCTCGATGAGGCGGGAGGTTTCGTCTTTCTTGGAGAGCCCGAAGCTGTAACGGGCGACGGCCTTGGCGATGTTGAATGCCTGCCAGTGGTTGTCGTGGTCGCTGCGGTGGAGGAGCTGTTTGTCGATACGAACCTGGGTTTCCTCGACGAGGCGTTCCCAAACGGGGTTTCGTTCCTTGGACGGGCCGAAGCTGAGGAGGCCGAGGGCGGCGTAGGCGAGACCGTTTTCTGTGGCGGGCTCTGTGAACATCTGGGCGGTTACGCAACGGGCCGTGAGGTCGATGAGGTCGTAACCCTTCAGCGTGGTTTCACCGGTGGCGCGGTAATAGTCGCCGAGTGCGTAGGCCACATGGCCGGGCTCGTCGGCACGGGGTTCTTCGCCGGGGACGGGCAGAATGGTGCCGTCGGCTTGGATGGAATCAAGGTTGTGGGCCAGAATGGATCGGGCCATGTCGAGGCACTGCTCGGAAAAACTATGCATGCGTAGTAGGTTGCGGTCTGACAGATCGCCAGCGCCCGCACCTCGCGAACACCGGAAAGGTAAGGATGTTCAGCTTTTTGGCGGGTGGAGCAAGAGGGAAGTTTTCTTTTCCCCGCATCCTCGAAATAACCGCCTCAAACCTGTCAACGCCTAGCGTAAAAAAGAAAATAGACCGTTGCCACCAAGGCAATCAACAGTCCCAGCCCTGCGCCAAATGCCAGCAGGCATCCCCGTTTGGTGGATGCCGGATCGTGGCGCTCAGCGGCGGCGTAATCTTTGATGAGGACGTCGGCGACCGCGTCGGAAGAGGTCGTGCGTTTTGGTGTGCCGACGGGCGGCACGGTTACGGTCGCCGCAGATACCGGAGATGAAGCTGCCTCTCTCGCTATTCGCGATCGATCCACGCAAGATGCTCGCTCAACAGCTTGTGCTGGCGGAGGAGTTTATCATGGCGGTCACTCATAAGGTGCAGATGACTAGGTTCGCCGCGTTGCGTTTCTGCAAAATAAAAAAGCGCCGAGGGGTTAGCTCGGCGCTTGGGATGAAAGCGGTGACTCGGATGGCCTTAGACGACGTTCACCTTGCGGTGGACCTTGTCGAATTCGACGACGCCGTCCTTGAGGGCGAAGAGTGTCCAATCGCGACCGATGCCGATATTCTTGCCGGCGTGCATTTTACTGCCGCGCTGACGGACGATGATGTTGCCGGCGATGACGGCTTGGCCGCCAAATTTCTTGATGCCGAGACGCTTCGAGTGGCTCTCGCGACCGTTGCTTGTTGAACCTGCACCTTTTTTGTGGGCCATGACGTTATATCTCCTGTGTTAAAGTGGTAGACGATCAAGCCGTGATGGCTTCGATCTTGATGACGGACAGTTCTTGGCGGTGGCCGCGCTTTTTCTCGTGGCCCTTGCGCTTCTTCTTCTTGAAGACGATGACTTTGTCGCCGCGCTTGTTTTCGAGGATTTTGGCGGTGACCTTGGCTCCCGTAAGGGTGGGGGTGCCGACCTTAAAGTCAGCGCCTTCGCCGGCGGAAAGAACGTCGGTAATCTCGACGGTCGAGCCGGCTTCCGTGTTCGGGTAACGGTTTACAATAAGAATGTCTCCTTCGGATACAGCGAACTGCTGTCCTTGGGTTTTGATGGTCGCTTTCATAAATAAAACGTCGAACTAAGAGGTTTTGGCCGCACGCATGCAAGGAGATATTTGGATAATTTGCGTTGTCTCAACCGCGGAGAAACTCTGTGCCCGTGCATGTGTGTTTGGGATAGCGCTCCGCTGATGATTCTTCCAGTTTACCGGTGTGAATACCCCTCGTTTACACGGCGGCATGGGAGCCTTGCTTGCCATTGGCGTTCTAATTGCCCCCTGCGTGTTGCATGCTCGGTTGGGTGAAGCCCAGGCGACTTTGGAGAAACGCATTCTTCAGCCGGGAGTGGGTAAACTGTATCCCCATGCTTCCGAAGTCTCCAAGGAAAAGGAGAGGCCCAAGAAAAAAGACGAGGATCCCTTGAAGGATATTCGGACGCTGATGCCCTCCGACACGCGAGAGATGGTTTACTGGAAATCGGCGGTCGCCAACCAGCTCAGCAACGAAACCGGCTGGAAGATAGAAGTGTGGTTCGTCGGAGGCCGGTCAGCTCTTGAAGCCTATCGTCGCGTGGGCGATTCGCTCAGCGAATTCGAGGTCCGCGGGATTTTGGGGCTGAACAAGGGCAATTCCTCCTGGCGAAGAAACAGTAACGACGGCGGCGGCGTGAACGGCATCGGCTACGATTACGAGTTGGAGGATGGTTCGCTGCGCGCCAAGCAACAGGACAACTGGCTGATTGTTTTTTCGACCAAATTGGACAACTATATGATGCAGCAGCAGGTAGCGGCAAAAGCGTCGAATGATGCGCTCAAAGAGCAGCAAAAACGCGATCAGGCTTTGAGAGCCCCGGAAAGCATCTCGGGGCTTTGAAACTCGGGATCGGGACGCAAAAAAGCGCCGGCTGCTTAAGCCGGCGCATGATCGTGCGGGGAGTTGATTTACGGCTGGGCCGAAGGTGTGACGGTCTTTTTGACGGAGGCGCCCGAGGCGTTGTTCAGTATGTCGATCTGCATGTAGTAGTGCTCGCGGCGATGGTAGTCGGGGGGCTGGATAGTTTTGCCGATTAGGACGCGCTTGGCGGCTTGCTCTTCCAAGGCCTGTTGCGCCTTGAGCGAGGCAAGCCGGGCGGCTTCACGATCGGCCAGTTCCCGTTTTTCTTGCTCGGCTTGGGCCAGCTTGATCAGGGCCTCGCGGCGGGCGGCATCGGCGGCGGCTTCGTCCTTGGCGCGGAGCTCGGCTTGGCGGCGTGCTTCTGCTTCTAGGGATTCCCTTTCTTTGGCTAGGCGTGCGTTTTCGGCTTCAGCAGCGGCGGCGATTTTTTCCGCGGCGATGCGGGCGGCTTCTGCGGCTGCCTGATCGGCGCGGAGTTTTTCGAGCTGAAGGGCGGAGGCTTCCGCTTCTTGCTGGGCCTTGAGCGCGGCTAGGCGGTGCGCTTCGGCTTCGGCGGCTGCGCGTTTGTCGGCCTCGGCCTGCAAGCGTGCCTGTTCGGCTTTGTCGGCGGCTTCGCGCTGCTCGGCCAGGGCTTTTTCGGACTGTTCTTTGTAGAACTTGAATCCGAACACGGAGAGCAGGGCCACGATGATGACCACGACGGCGATAATGACGTTTCTTTTCATAAATAGAATGCGCGGATGAGTCTGAATTGTGGCAAAGGCTTTATAATACGGGCCCCGCACGCCTTTCCTTGCTGCATCGGCGGGCGGGCAAGGCAAGGCAAACCTGCCTGATGGGGCAAGGAATCGCGTCCGCAGAACAGCCTGCGGCGGCCAGCGTCATCGTTTGCCGGACGGTTTTACGAAGATGTAATCCACCAGGAAACTGACGCCCAAAAGACCGCTGAGGGTGCGGATGTTGCGCATGGCCCCGACCACGCTGGAGAGGGGGCTGGCGGTCTGTTCATGCACTTTTACCAGCATCAAGCAGGAGAGCAGGGCCAGTGTGGGCGTCACGAGGAAGACGTGATGATAAACGTCCACGGGGTTGAAGTTTTGGGCGAGCAGATGCCGAAGGATCACGCCGCCGATGATCGGGGCGATGGCGGTGACGAGGGAGGTGACGGCAAGGTTCACGCTTATCGCGAGGGTTTTTGCCTCGGGGGGGATGACCTTGAGCTGAAGATTGAACAACGACAGCGCGAAGCCCGCCCCGACGGTTCCGCCAAACACCCACATGGCGTAAAGCAGCCAGGAATTATCCGGCGTGATTAAGCACCAGAGGTAATTTTGAAGCTGCCAGGCGATCATGCAGAACAGCATCACGGGTTTGTTGCCGAAGCGGTCGGCCAGGGTGCCCCATGCCGACGAGGAAATCGCCCCGCCGGCGCTGGCGAGAACGACCAGCAGGCCCACTTGCCCGACGGAAAACCCGAGGTTCTTATACATGAACAACGGATAAAACGGGCCGAAGCAGCTCGTCGCAAACCCCAAGCCTGCCCCGTAGGCGATGAGCCAGAGGAAGGCCGGTGTCGCCAGCAGCGCCTTCAGCTGTGCATCCCATGTTTTTGTGGTTTCGATGAGCGATACGTCCGTTCGTGGCGCGACGATGCTCCGTTGAAAAAGCACGGAGACCACCCTCAACAGGGCGGCCCCCAGAATCAGGCATTGGAACGCGACCACGGAACCCGCCAGGCGGCTCACCAACAAGCCTGCCAACAAAAGAAATACGATCTGGGCGCTTTGCAGCAGCTGGTTGCGGCGGCCAAAATATTTTCCCCGCAATCTTACCGGAATCCACTCCTGCACCCACGACATCCAACTCACGCCGGTGAGGGAGGTGATTGCGGCCGACACCGCAAACAGACCGACGAACCACGGGCCGCTTGCACTCGGATTGTTGAGCGGCAAAAATGAAAGCATCACCGCCAGCGCCATCCAGCAGAGTGCCTGCAGGGAGGTAAACGTCACCGATACGTTCTTCGGGGAGAGCCAGGAGTTCACGAACGGCATCAGGAACGCCTGGGCGAAATTCCCGCAGAAGGGCAGCGCCACGATCAGGCCGTATAGATCGGGCGGCAGGTGGAACGTCTCCACGAGAAGCGCCGCGACGATGAAGTTGCCCGGTTGCAGCAGATAAACGATCGGCGTGGCCGCCAAGCCGTCGTAGGTGCATCGGCGCAGGTTGCGGCGCAGGGAGGAGGCAGTCATTGTGCAGCCAGGGTCACGCGCTGGCTATCCGGCTCTGTGTGGGCGGTGAGCAGCGCTACGGCCGTGCCCACCTGCAACTTCACCTCGAAGCGCACGGGCAGGCGGGTGGTGTCGTCCGCGATCCACACGCGCACCTCGCCGCCCTTGCGGAACATGCCCTTCGGCTTGCCCACCATGCGGGGGATCAGCAGCAGGGCCGATTTTTTGCCGTCGGCCGTGCTGATTTTTTCGATGCGCTCCGCAGTGATGTTCAGGTGGTAAAACTCATTGTCGAACAGCACGTGAACCTCGCGCGATTGCCCGGGAGACAGATTCCATTGGCGCGCCTGGATGAGCGTGGTGATGAAATCGGAAAACTGGCCTTCGGGCACGGCCAGCGTGGTGCTTCGCTTCGGCTTGAGGTGGTCGGTATAGACCGCCTTGGCCGTGCGGTAATCGAACAAGATGGAGGCGTCTGTCTTGTCTGATCGCGCTTGCGTCGTGGCGTGCGCCTCCAACAGGCGGCCGTCGCGTCCATCGAAAAAGGAATCCCCGGCGCCGTCGAAGGGGAAAAGCACGCGGATGATGCCGCGCGAGCTTGTGCGCGTGGTGATGCGCAGGCGATCAAGGCCGTTCGTCGTGTCCGTGGCGGCGGTGAGGTTGATTTCGCCTGCATCGAAAAACGGTCCCCAGCTAACGCGATAGGAGTAGGATTCTCCGGCGCGCAGGGCATTTGTCGTCTCGGCGCGCACAGTTGAAGCCAAAATCAGGCCTGCGAGAATTAAACGAGGCAGCTGCATGCGTGGGTATGGGGTGTGACGGGTGGACGGATGGCAAGTTCCGCGCTTGTTGGAAGATGCGCGGACGGAGTTTCAGCCTTTGTCGTCGAGGGAATATTTACCCGGGCCGGTGAAAAGCAGGCCGAGGCAGACGGTAGCCAACGCCGCCGGATGTGCCGCCGCATCCCAGCCTCCGAACGGATAAAATTTCCAAATCGCCGCCACCGTCATCGTCACGAAAAGCGCGAGCGCCGCCGGCCGGTGCGCGAAGCCGAGGATGAGGCAGAGCCCGCCCAGCGTCTCCGTCACCGCTGCCGCCAGTCCCCAGCCGGTGTAGCCAAAATGGATGCCGAGGTAGCTCACCGCGCGTCCGACCGAGGCCCATTCACCCGAGCCGCCGGCCAGCTTGGGGAAGCCGTGGACGATCATAAAAAGCGCGCCTACGCCCGCGCGCATGACGAGCAGGCCAAAGTCTGAAAACGTGTCCAGTTTCTTCCATTGCAGATTCATGGGAGCAATCCTAGCGCCGCGAACCCGAGGGTAAACAACAACATTACCCCGATCACCCACCAATACCACGCCAGCCCGCCGACACCGCGCGGCGAACGTCCCGCAGGCGCGCCGTTGTCATTCGCGAAATCATCCTCAGGCAGGTCGAGCCCGTCGTAGACCGAGGTCTCTCGCCAGCCGGTGCGTTCGTCGGCTCCGCATTCGGGGCAGGCGCGGGCGTCGCGCGGGATGGCGACGCCGCACTGCGCGCACTCGTCGGGGGCGGGCGGGTTTGCGCGGGCCATTTCCGTGGACGGATCAGGCCGCCGGTTCTACGCGGAAATACTTCCGCTTCGCGAGGCGCCATGCGGTCACGAAGAACGCCGTCAACGGAATCGCCAGCACCATGCCGAGGATGCTGTTTAGGGCCGTGCCCCAGAAGAAAATCGAAACCATGATGGCGACCGGATGCAGACCGGTGCGACTACCCATGATTCGCGGAGTGAGGAACCAGCCTTCCGTCATCTGCACGAGGCCGAACACGCCTAGCACCAGACCGACCAGCGGTGCGCCACCACCGTCGGGCTGGAAGAACGCCAGTGGGATCGCGACGCTCAGTCCGAGGATCGTGCCGAGGTAGGGCACGATGTTGAGCACGCCAAGGCCAAGCCCGATAAAAAGACCGAACTTAAGTCCGACGATGGAAAATCCGGTGGCCAGCAGCGCCCCCATGATCAGGCCGATGAGCAGTTGCCCGCGAAAAAATGAAATGACGATGGCGATAAATTCCCCGACGAGGAACACCACGTCCTCGCGCAGGTGCGGCTTCAGGAACGGCAGATGCCGACCGAGGTTTTGGGTCGGCTCGTTGCTGGAGAGCAGGAAGAAGAAAAGATAGATGGGCACCACCGCGAGATGCGTGATGAAGCCGAAGACCGTGATGACGCCGAGGCCGGCGGACTTAAGGGTGGGCAGGGCGTGGTCTGCCATCTGTTTGGCTTCGCTCAACATCCCGTGAACGATCTTGTTGACCGTCTCGTTCTGCATTTGGTTTCGCGCAAGCGTGATCCAGTCAGGGTAGTGCAGTTCGACGTAATGAAACGCCCGCGTCCAGAACGTCGGGATAAACGCGATGAAATCCAAAACCTGCCCCACCAGTGGAGGCGTGATCAGGAACAGCGCGCCCGCGACCAGCAGCACAAAAAAACCGTAGAGCGTGATGACCGCGCTGGCGCGGCGAAGTTTAAGCTTCGATTCCAGCAGCTCCACGACGGGGCGCATGATCATCGCCATGATGCCGGCCACCGCCAGCGGCCAGAGCACGCCGGAAATTCGGCCAAGCAGCAGCGAGAACACCCACATCACCCCGACGAGAAGCGCGACCGACAACGTCAGGGCGCTAAAGCCAAGGGAAAAGCCCACCACCCGGCGCTGGCTGGGAGTGAGGAGGCTGTTGGCGGTGTTTTCTTGATCGGACATGGCCCCGACAAGAATGGGGTCTGTGGACCGACGCCAGCCGAAAGGCGCGCGCAGCGTCTGCCGTCTTGCGTTCGCCGTGGATTGGGTAACGTGTCGATTGCCCGCATGCAGGCCGCCACCCACATCCACGTCAAAGGTGCCCGTGAGCACAACTTGAAGAACCTCGAGTTGCGCATCCCGCGCGGCAAGCTCGTGGTCGTCACCGGTCCCTCCGGTTCCGGCAAGTCGTCGCTCGCCTTCGACACCATCTACGCCGAGGGCTACCGGAAATACATGGAGTCGCTCTCCACTCAGGCCCGCCAAGTCCTCGAACAACTCAAGCGCCCCGACGTCGATTTTATCCACGGCCTTTCGCCGGTCCTCGCCATCGAGCAGCGCACTGGCGGCGGCTCGCCCCGCAGCACCATCGCCACTGTCACCGAGATCGCCGATTACGCCCGCCTCCTCTGGGCGCTCCACGGCGAGCAACGCTGCCCCAAGGACGGCGGCCGCGTCATCCTGCGCTCCCTCGACGACAACGTCGCCCGCGTTCTCCGCGAAGTCCCCGGCGAACGCATCATGCTTCTCTCGCCCGCCCTGAGCGCGAAACCGTCCGTCCTCCGCGACGAACTCCCGCGCCTCCGCCAGCGCGGCTTTCAACGCGTCCGTCTCGATGGCGAGATCAAAAATCTCGACGACCCCAAGCTTCTCCCTACCGGCGTGGGCTCGAAGGAAATCCGCGTCGAACTCGTGATCGACCGCCTCGTCGCCAGCGCCGACCAACGCAGCCGTCTCGCCGACTCCCTCGAACTCGCCTTCCGCGAGGGCAAGGACCGCTCCATCGTCCTCGCGCAGAAGTCCGCCGACGCCCCCTGGCGCGAGCTCACCCTTAGCCAGTCGCTCGCCTGCGAGATCTGCGGCGACACGTTTGAGAAACTCACCCCGCGCCACTTTTCCTTCAACCACACCGAGGGCGCGTGTAGCACCTGCGGCGGTCTCGGCCGCAAGCTCCGCTTCGTCCCCGAGCTCGTCATCGCCGACCCCGAGAAATCCGTTCGCGGAGGCGCCATCAAACCGTGGCGTATCGGCGGAAAAAATCTCATCATCAAGCACAACGCCCAGCTCAAGCAGCTGGCCGAGCAGCTCCCCTTCGACGCCGACACCCCGTGGAAAGATCTGCCCGCCGCCGTGCGTGACACGTTGCTCAACGGGGCGGGGGAGCGGTTGTTCGCTTTCAAGCTGAAGCGCATGCGCGAGCCCAAGGCCATGCCGTTCCCCGGCATCCTCGCCGACCTGGAGACGAGCTGGCGCGAGACCGACAGCGACGGCTTCCGCGCCCGCCTCACCACCTTCATGGTCAGCGGCGAGTGTCCCGAGTGCCACGGCAACCGCCTCAACGCCCGCAGCGGCGGCGTGCGCGTCGCCGGCAAATCGCTCCCTGAATTCTTCGCCCTCGACGTCGGCACCGCACACACGTTCGCCAGCTCCCTCGTCGCCACGCTCGGCGCGAGCGACGCCCTTCGCGAGATCGTCACCGGTATCGAGCAGCGTCTCCGCTTCCTCCTCGAAACCGGCCTCGGCTACCTCACGCTTGAGCGCGACTACGACACGCTTTCCGGCGGCGAGGCCCAGCGCGTGCGCCTCGCGACCCAGCTCGGCATGGGGCTCATGGGCGTGATCTACGTCCTCGACGAACCCAGCATCGGCCTGCACCCGCACGACAATCAGAAGCTCCTCGATACCCTCCGTGAGCTGCGCGACCGCGGCAACACCGTCCTCGTGGTCGAACACGACGAGGACACCATGCGCATCGCCGACGAGATCATCGAACTCGGCCCCGAGGCCGGCACCGAGGGCGGACAACTTCTCTTTCAGGGAACGCCCGCCGCCCTCGTCGCCGCGCCGCCCTCCGTCTCGCGCACCGGCCCGTATCTCGCCCGAAAAATCCGCGTCACCAAGGACGCGAAAACCAAGAAGAGCGACGGCACCTTCCTCACCGTGCGCGAAGCCCGCGCCAACAACCTTCGCGACGTGGACGCCCGTTTCCCCGTCGGCCTGCTCACCGTCGTCACCGGCGTGTCCGGCTCCGGCAAAAGCACGCTCGTGAACGACGTCCTCGCCGCCGCCGCCGCGCGAAAGCTCAACGGCGCCAAGTCCATCCCCGGCAAACACCGCCACATCGAGAACCTCGATCTCTTCGAGAAGCTCGTGCAAGTGGACCAGTCACCCATCGGCCGCAGCCCGCGCTC
>JANYJB010000074.1 GCA_025361935.1 Verrucomicrobiota bacterium | reverse complement strand
AGGCGCCGCCACCGCAGCAGCAACAGCGGCTGCGGGCGCGGCCGCCGCCGCCGTGTCTTCCGCCTTCACCTGCGCCAAAGCGCAGACGGCGACCACGGCAATCATCGTTGCACGGGTGTTTCGTAGTAGGTTTTTAATCATAGATATAGGTATTGGTGAGCTATCAGAAAAGCACCCGGCAAGCGGTGCGAAAAGTATCCGCACACCCATCTGGAACAACGTGACAGAAGACATGTTGTGAGATGAGAATAATTCACTTGAGCAGCAGCCATGCCAACCATCGCCATGATTGCCAATCTTCGGCTTCTCAAACATCGGTTCTAAAGCCGTTGGGCCACACTCAAGGGTTGCCCGCCCGAGCGTCTTGGGCGCAACTGGGCGGCAATTTTAGCTTATCCCATGAAAGCACTCCCCTTGATTCTAGCCGGATCGCTTCTCGCTAATGCCGCGCTCGTGACGACCCTGGCCATGCTTTCCCGCGATAAAAATGACTCGTTACCGTCTCGCAGCGGCACCGCCAAGCAGACTCAGGGTTCTATCGGCAATCGCTCATCGGATATAAACGGTCGCGACCTCGTCGCCGCGCTCAACACGGATGATCCCGCCGCCCTCCGCGACATCCTGCGCGCATCCGGCTTTTCGGACGACATGGTGCGCTCCCTCGTCCAAATGCGCATCTGGAAACGTTACGAGGCCCGCTACAAAGCCCTCCAGCCAAAGCCCGACCCCGGCAAGCCGTGGTGGAAAGACGACTTCCGTCAAAACGGCTGGTATGGAAACATGAGCAAAGCCCAGCGTGAAGAGATGCGCCAAATTCAAAAAGACCAGCGCGCCGAGATGGAACGTGTCCTCGGCCCCGATAAAAACAACAACGGCTGGGGTGGCTGGCAGGATCCGCGCATGAGTTTCCTTTCGGCCGAAAAACGCCAGCAACTCCAGCAGGTTCAACAGGACTATCAGGACCTGATGAGCGACGTTCAGCAGGATATGCAGGGCTTCACCCTTCCCTCCGACCGCGAAAAGCTCCGCTATCTTCAGGATGAACAAAAACGTGACATCGAGGCCCTCATGACTCCTGAGGAACGCAAGGCCTACGATCTCAGAATGTCATCGACCGCCCAGCAACTCCGCTGGCAAATGACCAGATTCGACGCCACCGAAGAGGAATACCTGAAAATTTTCCCCCTGCAAAAAACCTTCGACGAGAAATACAGCACGAACGACCCTTACGGCGGCTACATTGAGCGTGACCAAAGTTTCTGGAAGGAACGCCAGGAGGCCGACCGGCAACTCAAAGAGCAGATGAAGTCGGTCATCGGCGAGCAACGTTACAACGATTATCTCCGCTCCCAGGAAAACGACTACCAGCAGCTCCAGGCCGCCACCCGCCGCCTCGAACTTCCCGCCGATACTCCGTCCAAAGTGTATGCCCTGCGCGACGACGTCGCCGCCGGTGCGAAACAGATAGCCGAAAACGCCAACCTCTCAGACGAGCAGAAGAAAGCCTCCTTCGCCGCCCTCGCCGCCAACACCCGCGCCCAAGTCGCATCCGCGCTGGGTGCCGAGGCCGCCGAGGCTTATTTCAAAAATAACGGCATGCGCTGGCTCAACGAAATCGAAAAGGGCAACGTCGTCAGCTTCGACCCCACCAACCCGGGCAATTGGAATACCACGCAAGCCATCAAGCCAAAGCCCAAGCCGAAACCCGCCAAATAAAACGCCGGCGTCACCCCATCGTCACGCACCCGAGGGAAAACCCGCCTCGACACCCTCCGCCCTCGCCTGCACTTCTTTAAGTGATGGCCAAAGCGAACGCCGACACCCGCCTCAGCAAAAAAGCCTACGAAGCCCGCGTGCCCGGGCTGCGCGAGCAGCTTATCCAGCTTCAGGTGCGGCTGAAGGAAGCTCCGTTCAAAATCCTTCTCATCGTCGCCGGCGAAGAAGGCTGCGGCCGCGGCGAAGTCATCAACACCCTCAGCGGCTGGCTCGATCCGCGCGGAGTGGAAACATTCGCCTTCCGCGAACCCACGGACGAGGAACGTGAACGCCCCCTCATGTGGCGCTACTGGCGCTGCCTCCCCTCGGAAGGTCGCCTCGGGATTTTCGCCGGATCATGGTATACCGAAGCCCTGCGCGAACAGGCGCGCGGCTCACAAATGCCCGCGCAGCTCGACCACGAACTCGCCCGAATCCGCCATTTTGAAAAACTCCTCGCGGACAGCGGCACCCTCATCGTCAAGGTCTGGCTACATCTTTCCAAGACCGACCAGCGCCGCCGCCTCAAAGAACTAGCCGCCGATCCCGACACCGCCTGGCGCGCGACCGATGAAGCCCACCACCACCATCGCATCTACGCACGTCTGGCACGCACGGCCGAAAAAATCCGCACCGCCACCCACCAGCTCGGCGCCCCCTGGACCGTCGTCAACGCGGCAGATCCCCGTGCACGCAACCTCTCCGTCGCCCAACTCCTGCTCAGTCGTTTCGCCGCACATCAGAAACGCCAGTCCGTCAAAACAACTGCGCCCGTCCGCGCCAAGGCCACGAAGTCGCTCAAGCCCGCCGGTCTCCGCCGCCTCCTTTCCCTGCCACTCGACCAGAAACTCTCCGCCTCCGACTATGAGGAAAAGCGCGAGAAATGGCTCGGCCGCCTCAACCGCGCCGTGCGCGCCGCGCAGGCAAAAAAGCGCTCCGTCGTGTTCGTCTTCGAGGGCTGGGACGCCGCCGGCAAGGGCGGCGCCATCCGCCGCCTCACCAGCGCCATCGACGCCCGCGACTACCGCGTCATTCCCATCGCCAAGCCCACCGACGAGGAAAAAGCCCACCACTACCGGTGGCGTTTCTGGCGCCACGTCCCGCGCGCCGGCCTCGTCACGCTCTACGACCGCTCTTGGTATGGCCGCGTCCTCGTCGAACGACTCGAAGGCTTTTGCACCGAAAAAGAGTGGAAGCGCGCCTACGCCGAGATGAACGACTTTGAGGAGCAGCTCACCGAGCACGGCATCATCGTTATCAAGTTCTGGATGCACGTGAGCCGCGACGAACAGCTCAAGCGTTTCCGCGAACGCGAGGGAACCGTCTACAAACAGCACAAGATCAATGCCGAGGACTGGCGCAACCGCCGCAAATGGCATGCCTATGAGATCGCGGTCGGCGACATGCTCGCCCTTACCCACACGCCCTTCGCTCCGTGGCACCTCATTCCCGCAAACAACAAGCGCCACGCCCGCCTGCAAATCCTGAAAACCGCAACCAAGGCCATCGAGAACGCGCTGGCGACATAAAGGGCCGGGCGCCCCTCTTTTGGCGGGAGAACACAAAAAAGCCGCCTCGGTTTCCCGGGACGGCTTTCAAACTGGCTTCCGGTAAAGGAACCTTGCGGTTACTTGACCAAGTGGCCGGAGACGAGCTTGGTGAGCTCGAACATGCTGACGGACTTCTTGCCGTTCAACACGGGCTTGAGCTTGTCGTCGGCGTTGATCTGGGTGCGGACCTTCTTGTCCTGAAGACCGTTCTTCTTAATGTAGTCCCAGAGTTTTTTGGTGAGATCGGTGCGGGGGAGAGGTTTCGAACCCACGATGGCCGAGAGGACATCATCAGGCTGAACCGGTTTAAGAAACGCTGCGTTGGGTTTGCGAGTGGTTTTTTTTGCCATAACGGAGTTCTGATTTAGAGGTGCTCGCGCCGAACGCAACGCCAATTTTAAGAGGTAAATTTTACGATTTCAGAGGGGGAATTTAACACTTGCGCAATTTCCATGAACCGCCATCAAGCCCGCCCGTCCATCCGCGTAAATTGCCCGTGGAGCGCCGCGTAGTGTCCGCGGTATGACAGAAGCTCCGCATGCGTCCCGCGCTCCACCACCCTGCCTTGGTCGAGCACCAGCACTAGGTCCGCGTGGCGTATGGTGCTGAGACGATGCGCGACCACGAAGCTCGTGCGCCCCGCGAGCAGCGTGAGCAGCGCCTTTTGCAGCCGCGCCTCGGTGAGCGCGTCGATCGCGCTCGTCGCCTCGTCGAGTATGAGCATACGCGGATCGGCCAGCAGCGCGCGGGCGAAACACACAAGCTGCCGCTGCCCGGCGGAAAGGCCCGTGCCACGCTCGCCCACCCCGGTATGCAAGCCGCGCGGCAACGCTTCGATGAGGTCGAGGCAATCGAGCCGCGCGACCGCCGCGCGCACTTCTTCCTCTGTGGCGCCGGGACGACCGAAGCGGATGTTGTCGAACACCGTGCCTCCAAAAAGAAAGTTTTGCTGCTGCACCATGCCTGTCTGCCGGTGCAGCGAACCGCCGGTAAGCGTGCGCATCTCGCGCCCGTCAACCAACACTTCGCCCTCGGTCGGGCGATAAAACTTGGCCGCAAGATTGATGATCGAGCTTTTGCCGCTGCCGGTGTGCCCCACCAATGCGATGGTCTGGCCCGGTTGCGCCGTGAAACTCACGTCATACAGGACGGGCCGGCCCGGCTCGTAGGCGAAAATCACGTTGCGAAATTCAACCTTCATGCCCGGCGCGGGCACGTTCGGACCCGACGCGGAAACCCGCGGATCGGGCAGCGCGACCGCATCGGGCGCGTCCTCCCAATCGGGTTTTGTGTCGAGCAAACGGAAGACGCGCTCGGCGCCGGCCATGGCGGCCAGCGCCTGATTGTAGAGATTCCCCAGCACCTGAATGGGCGCGAAAAACTGGTTGGCGAAAAGAAAGAACGTGATGAGCACCCCGATCTCGGAGCGGCCCTCCAGCACTCGCCAGCCACCGAGCAGCAGCAGGATCGCTACAAAAAACTGGCTGTTGAGTTCCAGCAGCGGAACCATGATGGCGGATGAACGCGCTGCACCCATGTTATAGCGGGCGTGGTCGGCGATGAGGCTGCGGAAGAGCCCGGCGTTGGTCTCCTGACGAACGAAGCCTTGGGTCACGCGGATGCCGTTGATCGACTCGGCCAGCGTGGCCGTCACGCGGCTGAAGCTCTCCTGCGCGGCGCGAGTCGCCTCGCTGAGACGGCCGCGGAAACGGTTGCTGATCACCCACAGCACCGGGGCCATCGCCAGCACAACCAGAAACAACACCCAGTCGGTGCAGGCCATCACCACGGCCGCGAACGCCATGCTACCCACCTGCACGATGCTGACGAAGAAAACGTCCTGAATCCCCACACGCAACGACTCCACATCGCTCGTCACGCGACTAAGGATGCGCCCCAGTTTCACCCGGTGAAAAAAGCTCATGGGCATACGCTGCACATGGGAAAAAATATCGGCCCGCAACCGACACACGACCGCCTCTCCTAATTCGAGCGCGAGCCGTTGGCGAAAGTGGAAAAGTCCGTCCGTGAAAAGCGCGAGAACCGCATAGCCCGCGACCCACCACATCAGCATTGATGATTCATGGCGCGCGATGGGCCCGGCGATGACGAGGCTGGCGAGCCACGCGAGAGCGGGCAGTTGCGTCGCCCGCAAAACGGTGAGCACGATCAAGGCGTTGCGCTTGCGGGCAAAAGGACGCGTGAACCCAAGCAGGCGGCGGATGAGCCCCCACTCCAGCGGCTTGATCACATCCTCGTTCTCCTGATCGGGCGCGCGCCGGACCAGCGTGAGGGGCGGCTTGGATGGAGATGCGCTCATGCGGAATCCCCCCCGCTGGAACCGTCGGCAGCCAGGCCGCCTGCATCAACAAGCTGGAGCGAGGCCACTCGCAGGTAGGGGCCGGGCGTTTTCATCAGCTCGTCATGCGTGCCGCGCTGGATGATGCGGCCGTTGTCCATGACGATAATGTAGTCCGCCCGTCGCAGCGTGCTTAGCCGGTGCGCGACGATGAATGTGGTGCGGCCCGCGATGGCGTTTTCCAGCGCCTCGAAAATCTCGTGCTCCGTCTCGCTGTCGATCGCCGCCGTCGGGTCGTCGAGCAGCAGAATACTCGGTTCAAGCAGCACCGCGCGCGCGATGGCGAGGCGCTGGCGCTGCCCGCCGGAGAGGCTGTTGCCGCTCTCGCCCAGGACGGTGTCGTAGCCCTGGGGAAGTGCGGTGATGAAGTCGTGGGCGGCGGCGATGCGCGCGGCCTTTTCGATCTGCGCCTGCGTGGCCTTGGGGTAGCCGAAGGCGATGTTGGCGGCGACACTGTTTGAAAAAAGAAAACTCTCCTGAAAAACGATGCCGATGTTCCGCCGCAGGTCGTCGATGCGGAGTTGACGCGCATCGACGCCGTCGATCCGCACACGACCCGCTGTCGGATCGTAGAAGCGCGGGATGAGGCTCATGAGCGCGCTCTTGCCCGCGCCCGTCGCGCCGAGGATCGCCACGCACTCGCCGGGCTTCACGTCGATCGTCACGTCGTTGAGCACGGCATCCGCGCCGTCATAAGCGAAGAAAACGTTTTCGAAGCGCACCGCGCCTTCGATGCGGTGGCGGGCGATCGCGTCGGGCGCATCTCGCACCTCGACCGGCGCGTCGAGAATTTCAAACACCCGCCGGGCGCCGATGAGCGACTGCTGCACGCTGTTGACGAGCGTGGCGACCTGGTTGACCTGCCCCGAAAACTGTTCGAGCAGGCCGTAGAAAACCACGAGGCCCGCCCCGAGCGGAAGCCGTCCCTCGATGACCAGCCAGCCGCCGTAGCCGAGCAGCACCATCATGTTGACCCGCGTCAGGATGCCGACTGTCGGCGTGAACAGGCTCAGGCGCCAGAAAATGCCCTGTTGCTGCGCGAGCACGGCGTTGTTTTTCGCCTCAAACGCCGCGCGATCCTCGGCCTCGCGCCCGAAGCCTTTCGTGACCTGCACGCCCTGAATGCTCTCGGCGAAGTGCTGCACCATTTCCTCGACCAGCTCTCGGCTCCTCGCGTAGCGCGGCTGGATGTGCCGTGAAAACACCGCAGAGAGAATGCAGAGCACAGGCGTGGTCGCGAGACACGCGAGCGTCAGCGCCGGACTAAGGCTCGCCATGTAGATGATATAGACGGTGAGCGACACGACCATGATGACGCTTTGGATGAGCACCTGATCGACAAACATGCGCACGGCCTGCACATCGCCTGTCACCCGCGTGATGATCGACCCGGTGGTGTTGACGTCGAAAAAACGAAAGCTCAGCCTTTGGAGCTTCTCGTAAACCTCGCCGCGCAGATCGACCACGAGCCGTTGCTGCACGAGACGGTTGACTGAGACGGTGTAAAAATAATTGAGCACCGCGCGCAACCCGGCGAACGCCAGAATGCACCCCGCCACGAGCAGGAGAACGTGCAAGGGCGACCAGTCATGCGGGAGACGAATCCCGATCTTTCCCTCGGGAAACGGGATCGCCGGCCCCACGCCGCGCCGACCGAGCACATGGCGAATGTAGTCGATACCAAGACCGGTGAGGCTGAGTCCGCTCAGGCCAAGGGTAAGCAGCATCAGCTGAAGCGAAAGCACCTGCACGCAACGCGCACGGTAGCGCCAGGCCAAGCCGAAGAGACGGCGTATGAGCTTGGCGTTGGAAGCCGTTTGGCCGGCGGAAAAACCCGACGCCACGTTCACTGCCGAGGCCTGCTGGCAGGCTGGGTCGCGGCGGCGCCGTTGGCTTCCCCTTGGCGCAACGCCCGCCTGCGCCTCACCTCGGCAGCGATCGATTCCAACCGTCGCGAGTCATCCCCGCGCCCACCCGTCAAGGCGGGTGCGGACGACGGTTGCGCGTCCGTAGTCATTGCGGCAGGCAGAGCTGGCGACGCGGCCGCCTTGGCGATTTTCGATGAGGAAAGCGCCAGATTGAATTTTTGCCCGTGATAATTGACCGCCACGACATCGTTCGCCGCATCGTAAGCCTCCACCAGAAAATCCGCATCCTTGTCCTGCTTGCGCACCCAGGCACCCGTCTGGGTCGTGCGATCATACAACCCGAAGAGTATGCCGTCCTTGGTCGTGATCATGCCACGGAACTCCACCACCGCGTTTTCCGAAGGAACCGCCGTGACGCTTTCTTGGCCGCCCGGCAAAAACGGCGAGCTTTTCACCAAGTCATCCAACGCCACGGCCCCAAACAACCGGGAACCCGCAAGCACCGGAAACGCGAAAAGCAAAATGCGAAACGAGGGAGACATTTGTGGAAAATGCATAAAGACGAGGCAACCTAGGTCAAGCGACGCAACACCACCCGCCGAAGTTACCTGCCATCGCATTTATGCGCCAAACGCCCGCCGACCCATCGAATCAACTCGCAAAAAATCGGCCTGAAAACACGATGGCAAACCGTGCGCCCGTTCTTGCCATTCGCGCGAAATCACCGCCAAGATCATGAAAAATCAGTCCCGCGCCAAGCCGCTCCTTTTGGCTCTTTTGTCTGGCTTCGTTTTGTCCGGCTGCGGTCGGCATGCCGCCTCTTCTTATCAAGGATACCTTGAGGGCGACTTTGTTTACGTCGCCTCCCCGCTTGCAGGCCAACTTGAAACTCTTTCTATCTTCAAGGGCGCGCGCGTCGCCGTCGGCGCCCCGCTCTTCACTCTGGAACACGCCTCCGAACTCGCCGCCCTGCGCCAGGCCGCCGACCAGTTGAGCTCCACCCAAGCCCGCCTCGACGACTTCAAGAAAGGTCTTCGTCCATCCGAACTCGCCGCCATCGAGGCCCGGCTCGCTCAAGCCCGTGCCGCCGCCGAACTCGCCCGCCTGGAACTCGACCGGCAGGATGCCCTCTTCAAAAGCCGCACCATCTCCGCCAGCGACTACGACCGCGCCCGCCTCACTTATGAGCAGGCCGCCCGCGCAGCCGACGACCTCGCCGCCCAGCTAGACACCGCCCGCCTTGGCAGCCGCCCCGACGTGATCGCCGCCGCCGAGGCCGACATGCGCGCCGCCACCGCCGCGAAGGCCAAGGCCGACTGGAGCGTTACCCAAAAATCCCAGTCCTCTCCGTGCGCCGCGCTCGTTTACGATACCCTCTATCGCCAGGGTGAGTTCGTCGCCGCTGGCAATCCGGTCGTCAGCCTCTTGCCGCCGGAAAACATCAAGGTGCGTTTCTTCGTGCACGAGTCCGCTTTCGTCGCGCTCAAGGCCGGCGCCTCCGTGCGTGTCGCCATCGACGGACGCCCCGCACTCGACGCCCGCATCAGCTACCTTTCACCCCAGCCGGAATTTACTCCGCCTGTTCTCTACAACCGCGACAACCGCTCCAAACTCGTCTTCATGGTCGAGGCCGTTTTTACGGACGCCAACGCCGCCCGCGATCTCCACCCCGGCCAGCCCGTGGACGTGACGCCCGCCAACTGATCGCCTCCTCCGGCCGCATGAACGCCCCCGAGTTCGCCATCGACGTCACCGGCGTCACCAAGCGCTTCGACGACAAAACCGTCGTCAACGCCATCGACCTCCGGGTGCGGCGCGGCGAGATCTACGGCTTCCTCGGCCCCAACGGCTCCGGCAAGACCACCTTCATCCGTATGCTCTGCGGCCTGCTCACGCCCGACGCGGGCACCGGCACCTGCCTCGGCTACGACGTGCGTTCGCAGCAGGCCGACATCAAACGCCACGTCGGCTACATGACGCAGCGGTTCAGCTACTACGAAGACCTGAGCATCCGCGAAAATCTCGATTTCATCGCGCGCATTTACGACGTGCCCGACCGCGCCGCCTCCGTCGAACGCAGCCTCGAACGCCTCGGCCTCGCCAACCGCAGCGCGCAGCTCGCCGGCCAGCTCTCCGGCGGCTGGAAACAGCGCCTCGCGCTCGCCGCCTGCCTCATCCATTCGCCGCAACTTCTCCTTCTCGACGAGCCCACCGCCGGGGTTGACCCCAAGGCCCGCCGCGAGTTCTGGGACGAAATCCACCAGCTCGCCGCCGACGGCCTCACCGTGCTCATCACCACGCATTACATGGACGAAGCTGAGCGCTGCCACCGCCTCGCCTACCTTGCCTACGGCAACCTCCTCGCCCGCGGCTCGCTCGACGAAGTGCTCGCCGCCGCCAACCTCTCCACCTGGAGCGTCACCGGCCCCGATCTGCGCGCCCTCTCCGCCGCCCTGCGCGGGCGGGACGGCGTCGAACAGGTCACCGCCTTCGGCAACACCCTCCACGTGAGCGGACACGACGACGCCAAACTCGAAGCCGCCGTCAATTCCGTCCGCGATCCGCGCCACACCTGGACACGCATCCGCGCCGGCCTCGAAGACGTGTTCATCGGCCTCATGGACCGCGCCAAGGACAACTTCAAATGAGACGCTTCGCCTTCCATCGCCTCTGGGCCGTCGTCCTCAAGGAGTTCATCCAAATGAAACGCGACCGCGCGACTTTCGGCATGATGGTCGGCGTCCCACTCATGCAGCTCTTGCTGTTCGGCTTCGCCATCAATTCTGACCCGCGCCACCTGCCGACCGCCATCCGCGCCGCCGATCAGGGCCCGTTCGCGCGCACGCTCGTGCAGGCCCTGCGCACGAGTGATTACTTCCAAGTTGTGCGCGAGGCCGAAACCGAGGACGAGACCCGTCGCCTGCTCCAACTCGGCGAGGTTCAGTTTGCCATCAACATCCCCGAGGATTTCACCCGCAGGCTTCTCCGCGGCGAACGCCCGACCGTGCTCATCGAAGCCGATGCCGCCGACCCCGCCGCCACCGGCCCGGCGATCTCCGCCGTCAGCAAGCTCGCCAACACCGTCTTCAACCGCGACCTGCCCGGCCCGCTCGCCCGGTTGCAGGCGAAGGACGGCCCGGTGGATTTCCGCATCCACGCGCACTACAACCCCGAGAACATCACCCAATACAACGTCGTCCCGGGGCTTATGGGCGTCGTCCTCACGATGACGATGGTCGTCATCACCGCCCTCGCCATCACGCGCGAACGCGAGCGCGGCACGATGGAAAACCTCCTCGCCACGCCCGTGCGCCCGTTCGAGGTGATGGTCGGAAAAATCCTCCCCTACATCACCGTCGGCTACATCCAAGTGACGCTCATCCTGCTCGCCTCGCGGTGCATCTTCAACGTGCCGATGATCGGCAGCCTCCCGCTGCTCTACGCGGTGGCGCTGCTCTTCATCGCGGCCAACCTCGCGATGGGCATCACTTTTTCCACGCTCGCGAAAAACCAGCTGCAGGCCGTGCAGATGGCGATGTTCTTCTTCCTGCCGTCGATTCTGCTTTCAGGTTTCATGTTTCCCTTCCGCGGAATGCCGGAGTGGGCGCAGGCAGTCGGCAGCGTTCTACCCAACACCCACTTTCTGCGCATCGTCCGCGGCATTATGCTGAAGGGCAACGGCCCCGCCGAGATCGCGCCCGAGCTGTGGCCGCTTCTTCTCTTCCTCGTCGTGGCGATGACCGTCGGCGTGAAACGCTACCGGCAGACGCTGGACTGAGTGGCCCAACCCGTTTTCTCCGAGAGGCGCGCCGCCCCCGCCCTCGGGCCTTTTCCCTGTTTCTACGGTTGAGAGCAGTTCAACCAAAACGGTTGCCATTGCTACGATGGTGGCACGCGTTAACAGTATGACGCCACCACGCCAAACAGCACGCCAACAGCGGCGGTGCGAACGGTGGGCTACACTTATGATCCTACGGGCAATCGCACGGCAGTCACGGACACCGCGACTGGAACCACGAGCTATGCGGTAAATAATCTGAACCAATACACTTCCGTGGGAGCTGCTTCCTACGCCTACGATGGCGACGGCAATCTTACGAGTGGCAATGGTATTTACCTTTACGATGCCCAAAATCGTCTGATGAGCGCCTCAGTTGGCGGAAATGTTGACTCGTTCTTCTATGACAGCAAAAACCGTGTCGTGCAACGCACCGTCAACGGGGTAAATACCTACTTGATTTACGATGGGTGGGACTTGATCGAAGAACGTGATGCCTCGGGTAATTTGTCGGCGACTTACGTTCATGGAGTGCGCCAAGATGAACTGCTTTCCAAAACCGATTCCGTTAACGGGACGATCTATTACCACCACAACGCACTTGGCAGCGTCGTCAATCTGACGAACGCCAGCGGCTTAATAGTCGAGAAATACAATTACGACGTGTTCGGCAAACCGAGCATTACGGATGGCTCTGGCAATCCGCTGACGGCTTCCGCTTATGGTAATCGCTTCCTCTTCACTGGGCGCGAGTGGTTGGCGGAGGTAAATCTTTATGATTACAGGAACCGGGTGTATTCGGCTGACCTGGGACGGTTCCTCCAGACCGATCCAATAAAATTTGATGCGGGAGATATTAACATCTATAGGTATTGCGGCAATAATTCGTTAAACAAAAAAGATTCAGATGGATTGTGTTCAGATGATAATAGTGAAAATCAAAATGAAGATAATACTAATTCAAGCAACAAATCGGATGATTTACGCGATGATATAAATGACATAATAGATGAATTGACTAATATATACAATTCAATTAAGGGTGCGGGGCATCAAAAAATTAACGACAGCACTAGCGTCGATATAAATATAAATTCAGATGCGATAGATGAAGTAAACGCCCCTAAGGACAGGGATCCGGTTAAAAATAATGTATCAATATCTATAACTATAAAATTTTAGTTAGACTGAAGCTACCTAAGCGTATGTCATGTCGACTAAATAAATTTTTATTTGAAAACATATCCATAAAATTTATTGCACACATCAATTTTAATCAATAATTGTATGAGAATATTTTGCATTTTATTTTACACTGGATTAGTCGTATTGCTTTCTGGTTGTAGTTCGTTAACCCCCGATGAACTACAGACTCGAGATTCCAACATTAATAGAGAAAAAGAAGACAATTCTTACACCCGGAGTATATTTGGCGTGGGCCCCGAGCAAAGAACTTACCCAGATTGGCGTCGAAATCCATAAAAGTTAATGGATAATAAGTTATATGAAGTGGAATTTGTATTATAAAATGGGTCTTTCCTAGCTGAGCGGGTGTAAATCTGCATAAGCTACGGATGGATAATGAAGAACAAATATCATTTCAGGTCACGAATTTCTGAGCGTCAATTTCGAGATATTTTGAAGATGTTTTGTGCTGATATAACTGCGCTGGCGGCGGCTGAGTTGGTGAAGCCCCAAAAAGGGGTCAGGTTTTACCCTTTACCTTTTTTAATTTCATTCTGCATCAAGGTTTTATAAACCAAACAAAACCGGATTTATCCCCATTATAGCTTACCCGCCGCCAACTGCTTGGCGACCGGACCGTCCAACTGCACCGTCTGCGTCGGGAAGGCAAACGCCAGTCCCCGCGCCTGCACCGCGCGCATGATCGCCAGATTGATCCGCTGGCGCAGCCCGAGATGTTTTTGAAAATCCGCGTCGCTCGCCACATAAACGATCCAAATGTCGAGCGACGAGGCGCTGTAATCGCGGAAAAACACCATCACCGAAGTCGGATCCACTCCGGGTTCGGCCAAAATGAGTTTCCGAAAATCTTCCACAATGGCGTCCATCTGCTCCGCGGTCGTGTCGTAGGTGAGGCCGATGACCTGCTCGACCCGGCGCTGCGTGAAACGCGCAAGATTAGTGATGGCCTCCGCCGCCACCGTTTTGTTGGGAATGACGATGAGCGACTTGTCCACCGCGCGCAGCTTGGTCGAGCGCAGGCCGATGTCCTCGACCATGCCGGTAAACGCGCCGATGCGGACGGTTTCCCCAAGCTTGAACGGCTGGTCGATCGCGACCACCACGGAGCCGAAGAGATTCGCGATCGTGTCCTGCGCCGCAAGGGCGAAGGCCAGGCCGCCGATGCCGAGACCGGCGAGAAACGCCTTCACGTCGGCCCCGAGGCTCTGCGCCGTCATCAGCGCGCCGATGACCACGAAGATCGTGACGAGCGCCTTTTTGATCCACGGCATGAAGGCGGCGACGCCGAGCTTTTTTTCCAGCGCGATCTCGTGCGCATGGTCGAGCACGGCGTTGAACGCGCGCAGCAGCAGCCAGAAAAACGCCAGGGAAAACGCGGTGGTCGAGGCGTAGCCGATGACCCGATCGGTGGACTCGGCGAGCTTGAGCACCTTGAGCGAGGCAAACACGCCGAACAGCGCGATGAACGCGGCGACCGGAGCCTCCAGCGCCGGGAAAAGCTTGTCGTCAAGCGTCGTCTCGGTGCGCGAGGCGAGCTTCTTCAGAAAGGCAAAACAGATCGTGGTGACGATGCGCCGGAACAGATAAAAGCCGACGAACAACGCCGCCGAGATCGCGTAGCGCTGCCAAGTGTTTCCGCTGCTGCTCACGTTGCACAGCTCGAGGACTAGATCGACCACGTGTTCGAGAAACTGCGGCGTCGGCACGATGGCTTTCCCTTGCGTGGCCAGCGCGGCGGCCGCCTGGGTGTTGATCACGGCCTGATTCGCGTCGGGAGATGCGACCGGCGAATCGGCTTCAGCGGCCCGGACAAGGACAGGCGCAAGCCCGATGATGGCGAAAAGAAAAATGGCGCATGCACGTTTCATAAGGCGCCGATGTTTTGCCCGGCGGCGACCGTGTCAACCCGCCGCCGAGAAAAACCCGGCTTGCCCGCAACCCGCGCCCATTCACACTTCGCGCACCAAACATGCAGACCATGCCACTGTGGGCCTGGGCGGCCTTCCTCGTCTTCATCGCAGCGATGCTCGCGCTCGACCTCGGCGTCTTCCGCAAAAAATCCGGCGTCATCGGCATGAAGGAGGCCGTCTCGTGGTGCATCGTATGGCTCGCGCTGGCGATGACCTTTAACACCGCGCTTTGGTTTTGGTGGAGCCACGGACTGGGCGCGGAAAAAGGCGGCGAACTGGCCCTGCAATGGTTCACAGGCTACCTCGTGGAAATCTGCCTGAGCGTGGACAACGTCTTCGTGTTCATCGTGATTTTCAGCTATTTCAAGGTGCCGCAGCAGCACCAGCACCGCGTGCTGTTCTGGGGCATCCTCGGGGCAGCAATCATGCGCTTCGTGTTCATCATCGTCGGCGTGGACCTGCTGGACCGGTTCCACTGGTTGATCTACGGCTTCGGCGTGTTGCTCGTGTTCACGGGCGTCAAGATGGCCCTGCCGCACAAGGACAAGATCGACCCCGAGAAAAACATCGCGGTGCGCCTCTTCCGGAAGTTTTTCCCCGTCACACCAGCCTATGAAGGCGGCCGGTTCTTCGTGACGCGGGACGGACGCCGGCTGGCGACCCCGCTTTTCATCGTCTTGCTGGTTATCGAGACGACCGACGTAGCCTTCGCGCTCGACTCCATCCCGGCGGTGCTGGCGATCAGCAGCAGCGCCTTCATCGTTTTCACATCCAACATCTTTGCGATCCTCGGCCTGCGGTCGCTTTACTTCGCGTTACACGGAGTGATGGGATTGTTCCGCCACCTCGGGTTGGGGCTGGCGGTGATCTTGGTGTTTATTGGGCTCAAGATGCTGCTTGAAGAAGTGTTTCCCGTGTCGATCGGCGTCTCGCTGGGTGTGATCGGGGGGATTTTGGCGATCTCGGTGGGGACATCGCTTTTGCACGGGGTCACAACACCCGCGAAACCAATGTGAGGGGCTTCCAGTAGAAAATCCTTGCGCCGTCTCGTGCGAAGGCTAGGTTCCCGCCCCTTCGTTCTTTGCGTCCCCATCGTCTAGCCCGGTTAGGACACCACCCTTTCACGGTGGGCACCGGGGTTCGAATCCCCGTGGGGACGCCATTTTTAAAGCCCGTATCTCAAAACGAGATGCGGGCTTTTTAGTTTTTGGATTTCGGAAACTAGAGACCAGACAGGTTGCAGCTGTGATTTAACCCTGTAAGCCCCCCCCCTCCGCGAGGCAGCCCGACCAGCTCCTAGAAGTGTAAACTGTTTCCAATATAAACCTGCCCCAAAGTAAAAACATACAGAATCGTAACTGCCGTGTAACGGGAACGCCACGATCATCCCGTAAATTCAGCAATTATTAAAACCTTAAGAAAAACATTTTTAGAGCTGTATTGCCGTCAGCGCCAAATCCCGACGGAAGACTTCACCAAGGTTATTTTTAGCAGGGCACTTTATCCCCATACGCGTCCTTTCGTGACCCTGATAACTCTTTTCAAACGCTATCATTTCGCAGCGGACTACGACTTCGTTAACAACGCCGGCCAACTCACGAGCTATCGTGAGTTTGATCTTTATTTCGAGGGATTCTCAAGACATCCAAAACACTACGGCTGGCTCCGTCGTGTCTTAAGATTGCGGGTGAGTTCCCATCGGCTGCGGGTTCTCGTTCGCGAAACCATGCTGGCGGAGAAAAAAATCTTAAGACCTCAAAGCTTCGCCGAGGTTGACCACGTCTTGGTTGCAAGCGAGGGCTGCTGAATTATTTCTGGCCAAGTTGGACTTGGCGCAGTGAGGTAGTCCCACACGCACCCAAGCGCTTCCTTGCCAATGACCATCAAGTTTATCTGGGGTTCTTCACGCGCAGTCGCCGCCCGCTGGCATGGTGGTCTCTTTTGCATTCATGAGCGTATCTCGACACGCCGCAACGCGATCGGAGTAATAGTCATTCGAAGCCTGATCATCAGCACTCGCGGCCTGCTTTTCTGGGCAGGGATGCTTGCCGTCCTAGGTTATATTGCAGCCGTGGGTTTACTTTACCAATGGATGCATCAACGCCCCTTTAATCTGGTCACGTTGGCGGACTGCGCCCTCTACCCCGTCCGCAGCGATATTATTCACGCAAAACAAGGACGGGCGTTCATCCAAGAAGGATTGGAAGACATCAAGGCCGGTGAAATACGCCCAGGCATACAGAAGCTATCTTTGGGAATCGCGCGTTATCCGGAAGAAAAAGACGGGCGCCTCGTCTTGGCGAAAATTCAGCTGCTTCTAGGCTCGCGCGCCATGGCAATAAGTCTGCTCCGGGGAGGTCTTCCCTGCAACGCGACTGACCGCTACTACATGGAAAATCTTCTCCAATTGGCGGCTGATGGAGAAGACTTTGTCTTCTGGCTTGAGGCGTGCGAAACATCACTCAAGCAGTCCGAAAACAGACCGGATATGGCGAGTTTCCGGCTTTGGATCATCCAAAAGAAAATCGCCGGCCTTACGGAGGCCGGCCGCCTGACGGAAGCCGTCAAGTTGGCCGAAGCATCGGGGGCGGACTCGAGCGAGACTTTCGCCGAATTGAAAATTCTGGCACTGCTCAAAAACCAGCAGGCAGACATCGCCGCAAACTTCGCCGAGACGTGGCGGCATAAAAATGGCCCAAGCCCCCGCCTTCTGCCGCTTCAAGCCCAGGCCTTGCGCGAAGCAGGACGGCGCGAGGACTTGGACGTGATGTTGTCGGAGTGGCGCCGACTCGATTCAACAAGTCCCACGCCCTACATCAACGGGGTAACCAACCTCGCGGCACTCAAAAACAAAGAAGGTGCGCAGACCGCGTTGGACGCGTTTTTTCTACGTTTTAACAGCTACCCCGACTATATTATCAAATTATCTGAAGCGTTGGTGCCACTGGGGGAATCCAACCTTTCAAAGCAGTGCGTCGCTCAGGCGGAAGCCCAAGGATTCGCCACCTACACGCTCAAGCAACTTTTGATGGAGGCCTACATCAGCCAGGGAAAACTGATGGCAGCGCAGGCAGTGCTGGATGAACTCGCTTCCTTGCACGCGGCCAATGATCCCCTGGCTGGATATTGGGTTTTAATGACCCGTCTGGTCGCCGCCGGTCTTGATCCAGCCGCCGCCGTTCAGTCGAATCTCATCGCCAAGGTCCAGGAGCAACGCCTGTCCATGGTGGCATACCGCCGCCTGATCAGCGTGCTGCGCGCAGCCGATAGAAATGCCACCGCCCTGGAGATATCCCGTCTGGCACTCGTCCACTATCCCAACAGCATCGCCCTCCAACAAACGTCCGAAAGCCTCGCGGCTTCCTTGACCGCGACAGAGGCCGCAAAGCCTAAATCCGTCATCCAGGCGGTTAAATTGGACTCCGCCTCAGCCGACAAAATCCAAGCCGCCACCCGTTCGACTCTCGCCGGCGTGGATATCGAGACCGTGTTTTTCAAGAACTTGGACGCTCAAATAAAAAGCGGCAAGACAGACGACGCCCTCGCCGCCATCCGCACGGCCCGCAGTAGCCAGCCCGAATGGCTCGGCGCACGAGACGAAGAGCTGTCGCTGATTGAAATCCGCCTGTATGCAGGCGAGAAAGATGTCCTGACCATGCAACGGCTGGCGCGCCTCTACCTCAAAGGTGATCTTCTTCGTTCCAATAAAATCCTGGGCATCGCCACGGAAGTTCACGCTGCGGGAGATACCGACTCGGCGATCATTTTGATGCAGGAAATTTTACGGGCGAGCCCTTCGTTTAGCCGGGCCAAGAAAGTCTTGGACGTCTGGATGCCAGACGCCACCCGAGTCGGCAAAAGAGGCCAAGTGAAAAGTTAGCAGGGCGCTTTCCTTCAAGCCTCCTGCCGTCTGGTCATCCCTTGGTGGAACCGTGAACTTGCATGGCCGTGATGTAACCCTCCAGGGATGAGTCCTGCTTGGTGAGCTGTTTGGGTGAGGAGCCTTCATCGGCCTTGGCTTCGTCCTTCTTGTCTTTGTCGTCCTTGTTTTGATCGGAACCGGGAGTGGAAGGATCCGAACCGCCGTAACCGAGGACCTCCACAGAAATGAGGGACGGCATCACGTTGTCGCCATTGCCACCGTTGCGGTTCTGATCACGGGAGGATTGCGCCAGGCCGGAAGCCGAGTTGGCGGATTCCGATGTGGTCGTGGAAGACGGTGCGGAAACGGGAGCGGCGGATGCCGCAGGCGTGCCCGTGCTTGTTCCGCCGGTCTGGATGTTGCTGGCATTGAGAACCTGCAAGGCCGCAATGTTAAGATTGCCGGAAGAACGGATACCGGCGTCACCGGCGTCGATGGTCCCGATCGGCGCGATGAGATCGATGTCTCCGGGCATGACGCCAGCCACAGTATCGAGAACACCGATGCCGCCGCCGGTGGAGAGACCGGCAAGATCGTTCTGCACATCGCCACTTTGAGGGTCGATCAACACACGCGTAGGGGGCGCGGACTGAATGGTCTTGGAGGAAATACCCGCTGCAATATTGCCGGTGGATGCCCAGATGATCTCGTTACCACCACGCAGGGTGAATATGCGGGAGGTCCCCACATCCACATCGCTGTGGACAAAGATGGATATATTCCCGCCGTATTCGGTGAGAATGCCGTTATTGATCGCACTGTTGCCGGCATTATTGGAACCCAATTTCACGGAACCTCCCGGAGCGAGTAAACTCACGTCTCCGCCTCGCGTGGTCTTGATCAGTCTGGAGTCTGTCAAAATATCTCCCGCCGAGGCATCACCGGAGAAAAGCGCCGCTACGGCTCCGAAACCGGCACTGTAATTCTTATATCCCGACGGCGTTGGTTGCGTGAGGTAATCATTATGATCGCGGCCTGCGTCGCGCAAAACCGTATAAAAGACCCCCACGGCCAAACGGTTTTGTTCGGCCTGCGATTTATGAGTGAAATTATCCCAGATCTGATCGTTGGTTGCACCGGCATCGCCCATCAAGGTGCCGAGAATCGGCAGATATCGGGAGGAAAGAGGCTGGCCTGCAGCCACCTGCTGCTTGAAGGCACCGACATCCGCCCCAGCATCAAGAAACTTCGCCAAATAGTCGGCAACCTCCGAAGAGCTTGTGTCCGGATCCATAAAATAGTGGCTGAAGGCGCTGAAATCGATGGCGGCGGACTCCAGTCCATTGGCACTCCCAAGACCGGCACCTGCCACGATGCTGGCTCCTGAAAAGGGTAAGGCGGGGTTGCGCAAGTTGCCTATGCTGGTAATTCCGATCCCAGTGCCGTCGGCGTTGTTAGGGCCGCCCCCCAGATTAAGGTTTCGCCCAGCAAACACCTCCAAGGTGCCAAGACCGCCGATCTGGATGTCTCCGGACAAGGCTGATGGCAGGTTGTTGTTGGCTGCTTGTATCACGACCGTATTAGCCTGTTCGCGCAGCAAAGAAGTCGGAGCGTAGGCCACGATATCACGTCCGGCTTGGACGAGGGTTATATCGGTGGCTCGCATGTTCTGTAGGTAGAGGGAGATATCGGTGATATCTTGGCCGGCTATGACTTGACTGGCTTTACCTGCGAACAGGTTTACACCAGAAACATCGCCATTCACCGCATACACGCGCACAGGAGAGTAGTCATTGGCGTGTAACGGGATCGCTGCATGTAATTTCAACTTATTCTGGAGAATCGCGTTTGTGCCAGTAGTCGCGCCCGATTCTGAAAAGAGAGCGTTTATGCTATCCGTGAGGTTTTGGGGCGTAAGTATCTCACGGGTAGTTAGGGGCGAGGTGATTGAGGCGATGGCTGACGGATCTGCATCTGAAAGATTTATAAGCCCTGCACTGAAGGTATAGGTATTCGTGGTGGGATCAAAGGGCCGGGTGGGATTGGATAGTTTGGTGCTCGTAAAACCGTTTATAGAGCCAGCGGCCGATAACTCCAGAGTGCCCGTGGAGGATGGAGATAAGAGCAGACCCCCGACCACATTTATATCACTGGAAAACGCCGTCGCTCGCAGGGTCGGAGGCATCAGAGCGGCAACCGTCTGAAACGGCTGAAGAGCCAATTGCTTCGAAATGGATTTCTCCAATATCTTCAACCACGGTTGCGATGCCGCGAGCGAAACGGCGCTGCTGACGGTCGATGGATACAGGACGTTTAGATACCAGCTGATCAGAGAACCGGAGCCAAAACCGTCGCTGCTGGTCGGGTTGTCGCGCAACGTAACGGTGCCGGTCAACGAAGAGACGTCCACAGCAGTGGAAGCGTCATAAGTGGAGAAGTAGCTGCGTTGGTAGCTGCGGTTGTTGATACCTTGGGGCAGCAAAAAGACATTCGCCACCGACCCCAGCAGCAGGTCATTGCCAGCCTCCACGGTAAACGTTCCCTTGCCGACGAACAACGTGGTCGCCAACCAAGTGCTCGCGTCGGGAGCGACATTTGCGAATGCGCTGTTGGTGAGCGTAGCTTGGGTAAGAGCTGCGCGTGTGCGGTTCGTGAGGATGGAGCTGTCGGCCGAGAGCAGACCCGAGCCACGCTCCACATAATAGACTCCTGCGTTGATGTTGTTACCGGCCTGGACAAGCAGGTCGCCTCCGCCGAGTTCGTGCAAAGTCTGATTGGCTGCGAGCTTGTCGGTGACGACCCCTGCGCCAGTCGTGACCACAGCCTGGTAGGTCATCCGGGCATTGGTAGGCACGACTGCATCTACATTGGTGATATTACGGCCGGCAGTGAGCGCGACGTTACCACCTCCGAGCGCTCCTACACCCTCGAAAAAATTACTGAAATCCACCCACCAAGTCGTCGAGGCGATGTCTCCCGAGGAAGATACATCAAACTCACCCGCCGAATTTGTGGCTCCCCGGCGGTAAAGCCAGTTGGTCGGCATTTGCTTGGCGGAGTCGTCAACTAAAGCGCCGCCGGTGCTAGTGCGATAGTGGGCGATATCGTTTTGAGCCACGATGTCGACGTTCCCACCCCCAAAGCTGTATTGCGCTCGCGCAGCGGGACTCTCGAACACGCCATTAGCGTTGTTGCCCACCAGATCCAGGATAGGCACATCAAAATCCGCCAGCTTCGCGGCCTGCGTGCCCGCCGTGTAGATGGTGGCGAGGGAATTGAGCAACTGCACGTCGCGGCCCGATACTATGTCGATGTCACCTGTGCCGGTGCGGATGACCTGATAGTAAGTCGGTATGATCGACTGGCTTGTGGCCGAAGCGGTGGCTGTCGGCAGCGCAGGTGCACCCTTGCCCAAAAGCACCGATCCGGCGCCGGTCGGGAGCGTTGATAATTGCAGGACCGAACGGTAATCGGCGGACTGGAAATCCGCGCCGGATACCAATCGATAAGACCATGATCGGCTGCCTGCCGTCATCAGCGGGGCCTGCCAGAGCGCCGTCGTTGTGTTGGCCGTCGGAGCGAATCCATCGCTCAGGCTCGCGCCAAAGTTGAAAACGAGGTCACCGGCCGCACGAAGCGTCAGCACGCCCGGAACATTTTGAAGGCCGAAGCGGTAGGTCGAGAGATCCCAGGTTTTGTTAAGGGTGAGCGCATTGGTGGACGTGCTGACCGTGGCCGCTCCGGCCAACGTGATCGTCCCAGCAATCGGGAGCACCACAGGAATAGGCCCCCCGGCTCCACCGGAGGCAAATGCCAGCGTGCCACCGAGGGTAAAATTGATCGCGCTGCCCGGTGTGATCACCGTGGGCGTGTTGGCGATCAACGTTCCGACCGTGCCGTCGGGCAACGTGATGACCCCGCCTACCGTGGAGGTGATCTTGTTGTTGCCGGGCGTTCCGCTCGGCAATGCAAGCGTGGCCCCAGCCAGAAAGGTCAGGCTGCTTGAACCGCTGGTGGTGAGTTGAACCGCTCCACCGGGGCCCGAAGGCGTTAATGTGGTGGAGCCGACAGAGGTAAAGCCGCTTTGAGCGGGCACGATGACCGCACCCCCCCCGCCTGAACCGGAGCTGAAGGAAACGGTTCCAGAACTAGCAAGGGTTAGCACGGAGCCCGCCGGCACGGCGAAAATGGCATTGGCCGTGGTTTTCGTGACTGTGCCATCCGCCGCTGACAGGGTCCCGGCGGCGGTGGCTTTGATTTTATTGTTGCCCAGCGTGCCGGCCGGGAAGGTGAGAGGAACGCCCGCAGCGACGGTCAAGCCACTTGACCCACTTGTGTTTAACTTTACGCCCAGCAGGGTAAGTGTCGTGTTGGCATTCGCTATCTCCGCACCAGGGATGACACTTACCACGGGGACCAAAGACTGGTTGGTTGAAAACAACCGGTTCATCATAGTGCCAGTGGTTGAAATATCACCCGTGTTGGCCGTAAATCTGTTCGCATTCTGGGAAACAGCCGCTTCCACGCCATCAATCAAGCCTCCCGCAGGTGTAAACACCCGATAGCCTTCCACGAGAATTGCGGACGCCCCGATGATGTCGGAGGCCAGGGGATTGATCGAAAGATCGGTCTGGATCGCATTTTGAGGAGCCCTCAAATGGAGCTGCCCGGTAAACTTGCCGTCAGCGGCGCTCGTCGGCGTGTTGGCGGCGACCGAAAGATCCAAGGTCGCCCCAGGCTGAAGGTCGATGACTGAACCACCGTCGCCACGGGTTTCGATCGAGATGGTTCCTCCCTTTCCGGCGGAGTCGAATTTCTGAGCCGCCACCGTGATTTCAGACCCGAACGCCAACGTGACTCCGCGATTCGCGGCCAGCACCACTTGGCCACCGGTTTCCCCAGTGGCGTCGATGCGCCCGGTCATGGTGATCGCTCCCGTGTCTGTCGATAAATTGTAGATATGCGAGGCGGCCAGTCCGTCCAAGAGCACATCGCCGCTGCGAACCCGTATGGAACGCGACTGCATGAAGCCGTCGGCATTGAGCCGTGCGTCGAGTGTGCCGAGAGAAGAAAGGGAGCCGACGTCCAGAAAGAAAATTCCTCCATAGCCGCCCGTGCCACCTTGGCCCGTCAAAACGCCGTTCAAGGACAATGAACCGGCGGGCGCGTTGACCGAAAGCGTCCCCGCATTTCCCGCGCCCGCCTGTGCGGCGAGCAGAAGCGAAGCGGATGAAGTCACGTTGACCGAGCCGGTGTCGGAAATCGTCTGGATCAGCCCGCCTCCGGTGAATTTGTCGAGATCATAGAAATGCCGGACCGTGCCGGACACATCGATCACACCGCCGATCACCACATCTCCTGTGGTGGCATGAAGCGCGATCTGCCCGCTCGGCAACGAAATCTTGGTCTGGTCGTTGATGCTGGCACCGGCGAAACTCACGCGCGCCCCCAATCCGCCGGTCAACGTGGATTCAGTCGCACCGGTTGAAGCCAGTAGGTTGACAGAGTCACTGGCGGTAAAATCATAGCTCGAAGCCGTCGCCGCAGTGATCAAGGGGGTCTTGATGCTCAGTGTTCCTTGCTGAATCAACACACCGGTTCCGCTGATAAAAACCCCATCGGACGCCTGCATCTCAAGACTGTCGTATTGATTCACAGCCACGTTATTGGCACCAAGCTGAAGAGTCTCGGCTTGAAACATAAGCGTGCCGGACGAAGACGACATAGTCGTCGGGGCCGTCCGGCCGGCCTCATTGTCGATCAAGATGCTGCGTGCCGCAAAAGTCGTTTGGCCTCCGTCGGCATTGAAACCGCGCAAAGCAGCCGCATGCAGCTCAAGACTGGCGATCTCGGGTCGGCCATCGACGCCGAACACGCCGACCTGACCATGCCCGTAAATATCAATCGACGAGTAGCTCAAAAGCGAAAGCGCGTTCGTGCCCGACTGGATATTGGCCAGACTCGCCCCCGTAAGAACCAGTCCCGACGTGGAGCCGACGGTGCCTGCGCCGTCGAGCAGAAGACTGATCTGGCCGCTGTTGAGCGAAACGGCGTTGCCGGACAAAATGGCGCTCGCATCCAACGATGTGCCATAAGTCGAATCCAGTGTCAGATTCAGCCCGCTGATATGCACGCCGACCCCTATCACAAGGGAAGGAGCCGTCGATGAACTGACCCCGCTGCGGATAATCTTGGCGGACTCGTCGCCGGTCATGCGCAACAACACGCCATCCCCACTTCCAAGCTGTCCGGCATTGCCGAAATACAGGGTTTCATAGGCAGCGGGATTACCCGTCTGTTCAATGGCCGCGCCATCCGCAAAGACGAGACTTTGGTTGGCGACCAGAATGATCTCACTGCCCTTCAACTGGGAGCCCGCCCCGGAGTTGTCGACGAGCATATGATTGGTCGTGACTGCGACCTTCGTGCCACTGGCATCACGAATGCCACCGATGAGCAGGCTGTCCGCTCCGAAATTAGTGAGGTCTGCCGCGTTCAAAACCAAGACTTCCGGTGCCGCAGTGGCTTCGGCCCCGGCAATAACGATGTCCACCGGGCTGCTTATGTCCACCAATCCGCCGCGCCCCTTCGGATCCAAAGCCTGCGACAGCACCGTTCCCTTCAGATTCATGCTGCCTCCCGCCGGTGCGGTGAGCACCAACTGCCCCGAATCAACAGGCAGGCGAGCGGGCGTTGCGTCGTGATCCAATGCACTCTGCCTTAAAAACGTGTTGGCGTAAAAATCCTCGTATTGGGCGCGCTTGCTCACGACCGATTCGGACGCTACCTCGAAGGAACCAAACAGCGGTTGATCAGACTGAGTTTTGCTCAACCCATTGGCGCGAAATCCGGAAACCACATACGAGCCATCCGGATTGGCGACCGCTTTGGCGACGGGAGTTCCGCTCTGCGGAGTCACCAGATAGGCTCCTGGCAAAAGGGCATAGCGGGCCGGCAACAGGGTATAATAGCCCGCGGAAAGTCCATTGCTGGCGTCAAGATAGACTTGATCGCCGACAGCCAAGGTGGCGTTCAAGTAGCCGGCTTCGCCATTTAGCTTCGAGCCGGAGCCAAATGTCGCGAGGGGGGCGTAATCGGCTTGATAGGCAGGGATGATCGCGAAGCTCTTGTTCGACGCGAGCACGTCCTGAGTGCCGCCCACCCCGGAAACCCATTGATAAGCGTAAAGATCGCCACCACCTCGGATGTCTATCACCGCCCCTTTCTGATCATTCACGTTTTTCGCTGAAACATTCACTGTCTTGGCGGCGACTCCGCTCACAGTGATATCCAGACCGGACGGATCAATCCACGTCTTGCCGTCGGAGCTGAGTCCAAAAGGAATGACCAATCCTTTGTCCGTAAGCGGATCGATGGCGGACACCGATGTTTTGCTTGCAGCTCCAAGTGTCAGCTGCCCGGTGCTGGCGACAGCTTGGCCGGTCAGTAAATCGACTGGCGCCGTGCCTGTTCCATTCCAGCCCAAATCAATACCCCCCAGCGGGGCGCGCAACACCCCGCCCTGCTCGATGATCGAGGCGTAGACATTAAGCTGTCCGCCAGCCGAGTAGGGTGTCTGACGCTCGCCCGAGCCGATGATGGCAACAGCCCCCTCGGAAATTGAACCGTTCAAGGAATAGTCGTGGGCCGAAATGGTGAACGTTGTCGCGGTCGGCGGGTAAATCTGGCCGGCGCGCAGCTCGATGCGTCCCGCCACATCCAAAACGCCGTCACCACGAATATCACCGCCATCCGCGTGAAATTGCGCCAAGCCTACGTTCTGAAGCGACAGGTATCCGAAGTCTATCAAGTTGGCATCCACCGAGAGAACACCACCGCCATGAGTAGGCGGCGCTATAAAAGGGGACACCCCCTGCTGCTGTTGCGGCGGCTGGAGAGCGGTGCCAAGCTGCACATAAGGCGCCATCAAATGGACTTGGCCGCCGGCATAAAGCACACCGTTGTCGGACAGGGTGAGGCTTTGCCCCGCGCTAAGCGTCACATCGCCGGAAAACTCCACCGTCCCCTTCAAGGTCAACCGGTCAAAGCCGCCAGCTTGTAAAGCATCGGCGGTCAGATATCCCTGCCCTGCGAGCGCATTGCCGTTCGTATCCAAAACGCTTTTCCCGATGGTGAAAACGTCTTGGGCGGCCACAAATGCCGGAGTGTTTTGCGTGACCGTCAGGCGAATGTCCAAGGATGACGGCACGATGCTTGATCCCGCAGGAACAAACCGTTCGGAGGAAACCACCAAGGAGCCTCCCGTCGCCTTCGAACCGCCGGCCGCCCCCTTGAGGGTGGCATCGGTGAACAGTTCTTGCTTGCCGGTAAGCGTGATCGTGCCGCCGTTGCTGTCGATCCGAGTGGCAACCGGTCGCGAGGAAAGCAACCCCATCCCTGTCGCATCAAGTGAAGTATAGGCAGGGAGTTTGTCCAACACGTCAGTGGCTCCGGAAACATCCAAGACCGCTCCCGATTTGGCGACGATGTTACCTGCAACCGAAATAGTGCCGCCGTTCAATACATCGCCGATCAGGTAACCCGCCGTCTGCTTGCTCCCTAGAACGGACGAGCCCATGCGTGTTCCGTTAGCATTGGGCGTGAACTGCGCAAGGGTGGTGCCAGCCACCGACAAGACGCTGGCGGAATCAATTTCAACCGTGGGCAAGGCCTGATCGGGACTGTTGAACAACAAATTCGAATTGCCCCCGCCGGTAATCACAATCTGTCCCGCTGGCGCGTAGACCGATCCCTTTACGGAAACCGTGTCACCACTCAACGATACGGACGCCTTGGGGTCGGTCTTAATGACGGCGCCGCTTCCCATGACCAGATCGCCGCGGACGATCAGGATATTTTGGTCGAAATATTCGCGCAACCCCGACGCGCTGAAAGACACACTCACCGGCGTGCGTTGCGTTTGCGGAATTGTCCCGGGATTAACGATACGCTCAAGGGTGAATCCCTGCCGGGTGACATTGGCCAGCAGACCTTGCGCTGTGGGGGAAATCCGGGTTTGTCCGGCAATTTCAAACCCGGGCAGATAAATGCCAGGGTCGCCGGTGGCCGTTCCCCGACCTTTCAAAGTAAAGCTGCCAAACCCTCCTTGGTTAAAGAAATCCGGCGCAACCACCAAGAGGTCCTCATTTGCTGCGGTCGAATCATCGCTGACGCGGATGCGAGGTGCCAGAAGGCTCAACTGCCCGCCCGTGGCACCCGAGAAACCACTGAAGCCGGTGCCCGATATATATCCCGCGCCCAAGTCCAGACGTCCGCCAATCAGTGAGTTCAGCTTGGGATCTCGGCCCCCACGCACATCAATCCCCCCTCCGTTCCTATAACTGACCTTGCCGGATGCGGAAACACTTCCTCCGCCCGACACATCGAGACGACTTCCATCGACCAACGTTGCATCATAGGCATCAATCAGAATGGAGCCTCCTTTGGTGAATTGAGACGACACATCCCTCCCGCCAACACGCTCATCTACGACCAATCCAGCCGTGCTGAGAATCGATCCCGCGCCCAACGAAAACAAGCCGCGCGCGGGATCGGCCGCCGGAGTGACTGAGCTGCCGGTCGTATTACTGTAAAGCGAGGAAGTCGGGGAAAAATCATACACCGTAAATCCAAGTTTCCCGCCGGGCGCGTAAATTGACCCGTCAATGGAAAGGTTGCCCGCCAATATATCCAATGAAGCTCCCGCCGCCAACTTGAGGGAAGTGCCCGCTGGAATGAAGACATCTCCATCGCTGTTGTTGATGGTAAATGAACCGAATCCTTGATCTGAAAACAACGAAGGTGAAAGATCGATCTCAGCCTTGCGGGGCGTGCTCAAGGACAACGGAACTCCGGAGGAATCCACCCCAAATGCCTCGGGCGCAGGCAGAGTGCCGTTCGCTTGCAAACGAATTATGGGAGGCGTCGGCGAATAGGGGACATACTGCGGATTCGGCGTGGTCGGATCTTGATGTTCTGAGGTGAACGTCAGCGATAGTTTTCCTAAAGCGGGCGCGGCAAGGGTGGACTGCACGGTAGCCAGCACCGTGCTGCCGGCAAACGTCGTCGCAAGGACATCGCTTCGTGATATCTGGCGCGGACCCGCGACGGAACCACCACGCAGCCCGCCATCCAGCGACATGGATGCGGCCTTGATTGAAATTCCACCGGCGGAACCTCCCTGAATATAGCCAGCCTCATAGGCGGTGTTTACGCCGGTATAGAGGCCGCTGTAAACGCGGTCGGGCGTTGCCTGCGAGATGTCGTAAATATGTCCGCCCGACATCACTTTTGACGTGGAAACCTGCCCTCCCTGATAGTCGATCCATCCTCCCGAAACGTCGACCGTGGCCCCGGAATTTATCACCACGGCTTCGCCTGCGGTTAGGTTCACTGAACCGCCGGAAATCGTGAGTTCCCCTACGGTGTGATCTGCCAGATTTACATATCCCGAAGCGTCGGCCACGGGTGTGCCCACCCAGGCCTTGCCATTGAAAACGCCGATCTGACGAAGGTCGATGAGCACGGTTTGACCGCGTAACGCGCCGTCTCGCTGGAGGGGCGCGTCGGCGAGCTCGGATCCGCGCAATTGCACCGCAACAAAGTTTTCCGACACATTGGCGCTCACCCCGGATGAGCCGGCGACATCGATCAGGGCGTTGTTTCCCAGGTAAATTTGTCCGGCGGTATGGGCAAAAATACCGGCAAGCCGCAGCGAGTTTGATTCCAACGTTTCCCACCGTCCGGCATCAAACTGCACCTGTGCGCTGGGGGCGAAGACCGTCGCCTGATCCTCCAAATAAATGCCAAGACCACGGACATTGATTTGGGATGGCAGACTGAGTTGTGTGCCGACCACCCGGCTTGTGGTGTCCAGCTCCGGTAAAATCAAAGTCGCACTGCTTCCTCCAAAAGTGACCAAGCCGGTGTCATGGGATAGAAACAGATTCGCGGAAGTTCGCCCCGCGCTGCTCTCGGCATCATACTCGGCCAACAAGTCGATTCGCCCATTTAATGCGGTGGATGTGCTGCTGTTGATAACCCCCAATTGGTTCACATTTTTCCCCACTATCGTTACATCTGAACGCGGGGCTTCGATCACCCCGGAATTGGTGGCAGTTCCGGCATAGACAAGATCACTGGAAGCAGGATCGGCCACCGCTCCCACATAAACATCAAGGCCGCGCAAGGAAGCGTCCGTGATGCTGTGGGCTTGAAACCCGACCTGAAGTCCGGCGGCGAGGATGGCCTGCCCGTCGGGCGTGGAAAGCGTGCCGTCGTTGGTCACGTTGGCCCCAATCAGGGCGATGCGCCCGCCTACATGGTCTGCATTGGTGGGACTGGTTATCTGTGCTCCCGCCTGGATAACAACATCCCCTGAATGCCCGTCGCCAGTGTTTGCCATTGGCGCGATGAATGCGGGCGTGGGACCTGTGCTGCCGGCGGGAAGAGACAAAGCGGAAAATAAAAACTGAGCGTCCGGGTTGTTGAGCAGACCCCGTGAGACGAGGTTGTCGTTGATCGGCAGCGCCGAGGCCACGAGTGTGTGGGTGTTCACCTGCGAAGCGCCGCCGAAAATGATGCCGTTCTGGTTGATCACATAGACCTGCCCGGTGGCCTTGATCGAACCGAGAATCTGCGAGGGATTACCGGAGGGATCGTTGATCTTGTTGAAGACGACCCATTGGCTCGTGTTGGAACCGCCGGCGCTCTGGTCGTAGGTCAGCGTGGTGTTCTTGCCGATGTTGAAGGTCTGCCAGGTCAGGAGCGCCTGCTGCGCCGTCTGCTTAATGTTGACGTCAACTTTCCCGCCCGAACTGGTTTCGGTAGGCAACTGCGCGCCTTGCCAAAGCGTGGCGTTCTCGGCGGGGAGAACGTTTGAAAGATCTGCCGGCACTCCCGTTGCAACCTGAAGGCCGCCGACGCCAAGTCCGTCGGGCACGCTGCTCGTGGCGGCCTGGGCGGCGGCGCGGGCGGCGGCCTGCATGGCTTGCAACGATTGTTGCACCGTGTTGCTGCGCAGGAGCGAGGCTTGAGCGCGCTGAGCGAGGGCGGCGGCCTGCGCGGCGGTCACCGCCGAGTTGGCGGGCGCGGTCGAAGACGATGAGGACGTGCCGCCGCCAACCCGCAGAAGACCGGCCGCACCGGCGGCAGGACCGGTGGTCGCCAGCATGAGCGTCGCCAGAAAACCCCGCCAAGCGAAGGATCGGAGGGAAACGGGTTGCGCTCTCATGGTCATGGTCGGTCGGCGGATCGGCAGATTAAAAATCAGGGTGTGGCGACGTCGCGCTGCTCGGCGAGCTTGTCGCCGTAGTCCTGGACGAGGTTCTCAAGTTTGACGCGGGTGAGGCCGACGAACGGCTCGCGGGCGCCGATGGCGTCGCCGATGCCGAACTTCTCGAAGCGCACCAAGATTTCGCCGCCGAGTTTGCAGAGCGCGACGTTCTTTACGTGGAGGTCGTCGGCGCGGCGGTTTGAGACGATGAGTTCGGAGGCGAGCCGGGCGCGTTCGGTTTCCTTGGCGCGGGCGAGCGCGGCGGCCTGCTCGAAGGCGGCCTTGGTTTTCGCAAGCGTGTCATTGAGCCGGGCGATTTCTTTAACCTGATCGGCGTTGGTGGCCTTGAGCTCGGCGATGGCTTTGTCGGATTCGAGGTGGTCGGCAATCGCCTGTTTTTTCAGCGCGTCGTTCTGGGCGGTGAGGGTCTTTTTCTCCTCGGTGAGCGCATTTTGGGCGGACTGGGCGGCGGCAAGTTCGTTCTGAGCGCTGCGCAACTGGAGCAATGAGGCCTTGAGGTTTTCGCGCAGACGGGTCTCGGCGTTTTCGGCTTCGGCGGCGACAAGCGGGGAGTTGAGGCCGAGCACAAGGGCGGCGACGGCGAGGAGGGAAAGGAGTGAGCGGTTCATGGTTAGAAGCGGCCGTTGAAGTCGAGTTGGAGAATGTCGTTTTTGTAGGCGGGACCGGCGATGCTGTCGGCGGCCATGAGTTTGAGGCCAAACCACACGCGGTGGGAGAGCGCGAGGTTGCCGCCGAGGGTATAGCCCTTGAGATTGGTCCCGCCGCCGCCAAAGTCGGAATCGGTGAAGCCGTCCACAACGGCGTCGGACTCGACATAGCGGTAACCGATGGCGACGTTCCAATCCCAGCGTTTGTCGAGAACGGGGTAGCCAACCTGGAGATTGAGAATGCCTCCGATATCTCCGCCCTCAAAACTGCCGGACTTGCTGAGGTTGTTGACCGCCTTGGTGTTGATGGCGTCTTGTTTGAAGGCGACGTTTTGCACCACTTCGCCGATGAGGGAAATCTGCACGGGATCGAAGTGGTTGTAGTCGAGGCGGCCGGTGAGGACTACATCACGGAACGGCGTGGCGAGACCGAAATACTGGTATTGGTTGGTGGTGCCGAAGCCATTGCTCGCGTCGGGCGTGATGTTGCGCAGGGCCATGTAGGTGTTGCCCTTTTGAGAGAAGGTCGGCCGCGTGGAATCCGTGCTCCCTGCGTCGGAGGCGAGAATCGGTGTGTAGGCATCGGATAGCTGGCCTTCGATGTTTTGGAAATCGTAGAGGGCAATGGCAGCCTTGGCGCTGAAGTCCTTGTTGATCGTCCATTCGTAGCCGAGCTGGGCGGCGGTCAGCCACTTGTCGGTGCTTTTGAACTTGTTGGGATTAGTGGAGGCGAAGTTCAGGTCGGTGTTGAAGACGGGAAACATGCCGAGTGTTAAAAAGGGACGGAACGTGCGCTCTTCGCCGGGCTGCATGCGGCCCTGGAAGACGAGTCCGTCGAAGCCAAGGTCGCTGGCCCAGAGCATGGTCGTGCTGAAGAAGGGATTTTCGAAGCGGCCCATCGTGACCGACCAGTTGGAGGCGGCGTAAGTGTTCTCGTATTTGATGAAACCGCGATCCAGCCAGATGGAGTATTTTGAGAAATTGCCACCCTGCCCCGCGCCGGCCGCGCCGAAGCTTTGGTTTTGCGATACAGGAGAATTGCTTTCTCCCGTGGCGAGGCGCACGCCGCTGGTGAAACCTTCCTCCAAATCAATCTCGGCGCCAAAACGGACGCGGAAGCGCGTGCGGTCGCGATCCTGATCGGCGTTGAGAATAGAGGGATTAGCCGCGCCCGTGACATCATAGGGCGCGGAGGAGGTGTTGATCGCGTTGTAATTCCAGAAATTGCTGTTCAGGCCGGTGGCGTTGCCCGAGGGATAGGTGATGCCTTCGTAACGCACGCGGATGTCGCCCATAAATCTCCAACGCGCCACCCATTCGGGCAGGGTGCGCGGGGCGGCCCAGTTTTCCTCGACCGCCTGCGACATCACTTCCTGACGCACTTCCTCGACCATCTGGCGGCGGACGTTGCCTGGAATATAAGTAACGCGAACGGTATCGTCAGCCACCGGAGCGGCTGCGGGCTGGGCGGCCGCCGCGGCGATCGCGGTGCGGGCTTGCATGGCCTCGGCTTCGGCCTGAGCGATGAGTTTTTCCGCATCGGCAACGGGCAAGAGACCGCGCTCCGCCATGAGGCGGATGAGGTTGATCGTCGCGTTGGGCGAAGAGGCCGCGGGCAGCGCCGCAACGGGAGCCGCCGGCGCTGCGGGCGCATCGGCGGCATGACCGACAAGCGCGACGGAGGCGCAACAGGCAGAGACGAGCAATGGAAGAAGTCGGCGGCGGGAAACGAATGCGACGTGAGACATAGATGGTGGCTTTAAAAGTTAAAGAGGGCGACGGCCGGTGAGGCGCATCACGATGGGCGTGGGCATGCCGGCGGGCGGCGGCTCCTGAAGTTGGAGGCCGGTAAGAATTTCCCGCCTGAGCAGTTCATCGATCGAGGGATCGCCCGTGGAGCCTTGGAGAGAAACACGGCGGATGCGTCCGGTGGCATCGGGCCAGATGCGGGCGACGACGCGGAAACTGGCGTCGCGCGTGCGGGGATTTTTGCGCAGCGCGTCCTCGATCTTGCTGGTGACTTGATTGGCATACCAACCGAAGCGACTGCCGTTGCGACCGGAACCGCCGATCATGCCGTCGCCAGAGCCACCCATGCCAAAGCCGTCGGCCGAACCGTCGCCCTTGATGCCGGTGCCAAGCGAAGGCGCGGGAGCGGGCGGCTGGTCGTCGGGCTTCTCCTCCTTCGGATCGACCGGCGTTTGCTCAACCATCTTTTGCTCGACCGGCGGGGGTGGCGGCGGAGGGGGTGGTGGCGGCGGCAGTTGGATTTTCACCATCGTGAATTCCGGCGCCTTGTGGGGGGAACCGCCTTTTTTCAGGAGGGCCTTGACCGTGAAAATGCCGCCAACAAGCACGACCGCCACCACCACCATCTGGATGTAGTGGCGCCGCTGGAAGGCGCGGCCGTCGGAATTTTGGGCGGGATCGTTCATGGGCGCGGTTGCGGGCGGAGGGTCACTTGGCGGGCTTGGTGGCGAGGCCGACCTGGGTGATGCCGATGCGTCCGACGATGTCCAAAACGTCCATCACGCCCTGATACTGGGTGAGGCTGTCGCCGCGGATCACGACGGGGAAATCGGGCGTCTGCGCCTTCTGCTGGTTGAGGCGTTGCTCCAGTTCCTCCAGCGAGACGGGGACAGTATCGAGGAAGATTTTTCCCTCGTTGTTGATCGTGACGGATTTCGTCTTGGGTTTGACGAGGCTGGGCGCGGCGGTGCTGGCCTTGGGCAGGTTGACCTTGATGCCCTGCACCGAGGCGGTGCACATGAGGATGAAGATGACGAGCAGCACGTAGGCCAGGTCCAACATCGGGGTGATG
>JANYJB010000046.1 GCA_025361935.1 Verrucomicrobiota bacterium | reverse complement strand
TCGAGATTTTCATCACGGGCGTCGAGCCATTCGTCGAACACTTTGGCTTGGAGCAGCGTAGCCGGGAAGCCGGTCAGGGCGAATCCCGCATCGGGTTTGCGTGCCCAAAACCACCTGCGCAGAAGCGCGAGGGCGGTTTCGTCCGCCAAGGGTGATCCTTGGCGAATCGTCCTTTCGACTTGTGAGCCGAGGGACGAGCGACGCGAAATCTCAAGCCGTATCAGATCGGCGAGAGAGACGTGCTCAATATTCAAAGAACGGAGCCAATTCAGACCATTTTCCGAGGAAAACGGCGATGAACCGAGCAGTATCAACTTCTGTTTGGCGGGAGGGCCGAAAGAAGAAAAGAGATTAGAGCGTGCAGACACTTTACCCTAAGTAAAGCACTGTTTTAGTGCGTCTGGAAATACTTCACCGACCAGGCAATGATGCCAACCGCGAAGATGATGCCGAGGACGAGCCAGAGCTTGCCCACGGTCTTGATATCGGCGGCCTCGCCAATGGCGGTGGCCCCCAGGCTGCGGGCGCGGATGCGGCCCTTCTTCAGGAAGCCGTCATAGTGACGCTGCAGGAGGAAGGTCTCGATCTGCTTCATGGTGTCGAGAATGACGCCCACGGTGATCAGCATGCCCGTGCCGCCGAAGAAAATCGCGATGCGCTGCGGGACATTGAGCTCAAAGAGCAGAACGTCGGGCATGACGGCGATGATCGTCAGGAAGAGCGCTCCGGCGAGCGTCATGCGGGTCATGATGAAATCAAGGAAGTGGGCGGTGGGCTCGCCAGGGCGAACGCCCGGGATGTAGCCGCCGTATTTCTTGAGGTCATCGGCAATTTGGATGGGCTTGAACATGACGGACACCCAGAAATAGCTGAAGAAAAGGATCAAGGTGCCATAGCTCGTGTAGTAAACCCAGTGGCCGCGCAGGAGGTTCTGAGAAAGCTCGGTGAGAAACTTGAGGTTAAAGGCAGCACCGACCTGCGAGAAAATCTGCTGGGGGAAAAGGAGAATGGCGCTGGCGAAGATCACCGGCATGACGCCCGAATAATTGACCTTGAGGGGCAGGAATGAGCTTTGGCCACCCATGACCTTGTTGCCCACGACGCGCTTGGCGTATTGGACGGGAATTTTGCGCTGACCCTGAACCACCATGATGATGCCCATCGTGACAGCCACGAAGAGGAGGGTCATGACGATGGCCTGAGGAACGCCCAGTCCGGCAACGCCGATGGCCGGGAAGAACAACTGGTAGGTAGCGGTGGCCGCGCCAGGAATGTCGGCCAAGATGCCGATGGTGATGAGAAGCGAAACGCCGTTGCCGATACCGCGTTGGGTGATCTGCTCGCCGAGCCACATGAGGAGAAGCGTGCCGGCGGTCATGAAGACCACCGAAGTCACCAAAAACCAGCCCTTGGAAACGATCACGATGGGACCGTAAAGATTGACGTCGAAGTTGGGGCCGAAAAGGCGGCTCGGGTTTTCCAGGGCCAGAATGAGCAGCGTGCCCTGAACCAGACAGATGATCACCGTGGCATAACGGGTGTATTGGGTAAGTTTCTGGCGACCGACGTCGCCCTCTTGCTGGAGGCGACTGAGCATCGGCACCACAGCGGTCATCAACTGGAAGATGATGGATGCGCTGATGTAGGGCATGATGCCCAGCGCGAAAACGGCGCCCTTCACGAGCGCGCCGCCCGTGAACATGTTGTAGAGACCCACAAGCGCGCCACCGGCGCTGCCGGCCTGCTGCTTGAAGAACTCCTGCAGCGGGTGCGGGTCGAGACCGGGCAGCGGGATGTGCGCGCCGACGCGGGCTACGAAAAGGAGTGCGAGGGTGTAGAAGATGCGGGAGCGCAGCTCGGGAATCTTCAGTGAATTCGTGAAAGCGGAAAGCACAGCGGTGAAATCGTGGGACTAGGGTCGAAAAACAAAAAAAGGCCGCGCGAATCGTTTTCGCGCGGCCTGCACCAAATTTAGGCTACGATGGCCTGGCCGCCGGCCTTTTCGATCTTGGCTTTGGCCGTCTCGGAGAACTTGGCCGCCGTGATCGTGAAAGCGCGGGTCAGTTCGCCGTCACCAAGGATCTTGAGGAGGGACTTGTCGCCGCGGACGATACCGGCCTTGGCGAGGATGGCGGAGTTAACCTCGGTGACGCTGGCGTCGAGGCGGGCGAGATCGCCGACATTGACGACTTCAGGCGCGTTGCGGAACGACGCCTGGTTGAAGCCGCGATGGGGGAGCTTGCGGTAAAGGGGCATCTGACCGCCTTCGAAGCCGGGACGGATGCTGGAGCCGGAGCGGGCGCTCTGGCCTTTGCCACCGCGACCGGAGGTCTTGCCGTGGCCGCCGCCTTCGCCGCAACCGACGCGCTTTTTGCGGTGGATGGCGCCTTTAACGTTCTTGAGTTCGTGAAGTTTCATGGGAGTTCCTGGGGCGGGCGCCCCGCCCTGCTTTGGCGCAGGGCGGGACTCGGATTATGTTTTAATAAATCAGGCGGAGGCGCGCACGGCCTTGATCTTCTCGGCGGTGCGGAGCTGCAACAGACCGTTCAGGGTCGCGTTGACGATGGCGATGTGGTTGCTGGAACCCATCGACTTGGTGAGGATGTTCTTGATGCCAGCGGCCTCGAGAACGGCGCGCACACCGCCGCCGGCGATAAGGCCGGTGCCGGGCGAAGCGGGCTTGAGGAGAACCTTGCCGCCGTCGGCCACGCCCATGACGTCATGGGAGATCGTGTCACCCTTGAGGGTCACGGTCACCATGTGTTTCTTGGCGTGCTCGGTGCTTTTCTTGATGGCGTCGGGAACTTCGTTCGCCTTGCCGTAGCCGATACCGACTTTGCCCTTGCGGTCGCCCACCACGCAGAGCGCGGAGAAGCTGAAGCGGCGGCCACCCTTGACCACCTTGGCGCAGCGGTTGATGAAGACGATCTTTTCGACCATCTCCGGAGCGCCGTCGGCGGAGGTAGCGGGAGCGCGACGGTCGCGACGATTGCCACCGCCGCCACCACCGTTATTGGAGAAATTGCCAGTGCTCATATAGTATTAAAATGCAAGACCACCTTCACGGGCGGCGTCGGCGAAAACTTTGACTTTGCCGTGGTAGAGGGCGCCGGAACGGTCAAATACGACCGAGGAGAGACCCGCAGCCTTGGCCTTGATGGCGAAAGCCACGCCGAGCGCCTTGGCGCCGGCGAGGTTGGAGGTGAGCTTCTGCTTGCGCAGCTCCGCATCGAGGCTCGACAGGAAAACCAGCGTGGTGCCGGCTTCGTCGTCGATGGCTTGTGCGTAGATGTGCTTGCTGGTGAAGCGAACGGCAAAACGGGGGCGTGCGGCGGTGCCGAAC
>JANYJB010000023.1 GCA_025361935.1 Verrucomicrobiota bacterium | reverse complement strand
TGCCGAGGCCATGATGATGTGCCACCGCCTCAAGGAAGGCGACGCCTCCGCCCACCGCACGTTCTTCGTCTCCGCCGCCTGCCACCCGCAGACCATCGACATCGTCAAAACCCGCGCCATCCCCCTCGGCATCGAGGTCGTGGTCGGCGACCACGCCACCTTCGCGCCTACCGCCGCCACCTTCGGTGTCCTCGTCCAATACCCCGACACCACCGGCGACATCCACGATTTTGAAAAATTCTTCGCCGCCGCCCACGCCGCCGGCGCGTTCACCATCGTCGCCACTGACCTGCTCGCGCTCACCCTCCTCCGCGCCCCCGGCGAATTCGGCGCCGATGTCGCCGTCGGCTCCGCGCAGCGCTTTGGCGTGCCCATGGGCTTCGGCGGACCGCACGCCGGCTTCCTCGCCACCAAGGACGCCTTTAAACGCCAGATGCCCGGCCGCCTCGTCGGCGTTTCCAAGGACGCCCAAGGCGATCCCGCCATGCGCCTCGCCCTCGGCACGCGCGAGCAGCACATCCGCCGCGACAAGGCCACGTCCAACATCTGCACCGCGCAGGTCCTCCTCGCGGTCATGGCGTCGATGTATGCCGTTTACCACGGCCCCGAAGGCCTCAAGAAAATCGCCCGCCGCATCAACGCCCTCGCCGCGCTTCTCGCCGACGGTCTCCGCGTCGCTGGCCTCAAGCTCAACGCCGCGCCCGTCTTCGACACGCTCACCGTCTCCGGCATCGACGCCGCCGCACTCCACGCCGCCACCCACGCGAAACACGTCAACCTCCGCGCCGTGGACGCCCGCACCGTCGGCATCTCGCTCGACGAGACGACCACCTTGGAGCAGATCGAAGAGTTGATCTCCCTCTTCGGTGCCGTTCGTAGCGGGGAGAGTGAGCGACCCGACTCCGAAAACCCGCTCGCTCACGCTCGCGGCTACGACTTCCCCGCGCCCCACGCCCGCACTTCGTCCTTCCTCACCGCCGCGACCTTCAACCGCTACCACACCGAGCACGAGATGCTCCGCTACATCAAGCGCCTCGAGGCGAAAGATCTCTCCCTCGTCCACTCGATGATCTCGCTCGGCTCGTGCACGATGAAGCTCAACGCCACCTCCGAGATGTTCCCCGTCTCCTGGCCCGAGTTCGGCAAACTCCACCCCTTCGCTCCTTCCTCGCAGACACGCGGCTACGCGCAACTCTTCGAAGACCTCGAAACCTGGCTCTGCGAGATCACCGGCTTTGCCGCGATGTCCCTCCAGCCCAACGCCGGCTCGCAGGGCGAATACGCCGGCCTCCTCGTTATCCGCGCCTATCACGAGTCGCGCGGCGAAGGCCACCGCAACATCTGCCTCATCCCCACCAGCGCCCACGGCACCAACCCCGCCAGCGCCGCCATGTGCGGCTTCAAAGTCGTCCCCGTCGCCTGCGACACCAACGGCAACGTCGATGTCGCCGACCTCACCGCCAAAGCCGCCGCCCACGCGAAGGATCTCGCCGCGCTCATGGTCACCTACCCGAGCACGCACGGCGTGTTCGAACCCACCATCAAGGACATCTGCGCCACCATCCACGCGCACGGCGGCCAAGTTTACATGGATGGCGCCAACATGAACGCGCAAGTCGGCCTCACCTCGCCCGGCCACATCGGCGCCGACGTCTGCCACCTCAACCTCCACAAAACCTTCTGCATCCCCCACGGCGGCGGCGGCCCCGGCATGGGCCCCATCGGCGTCGCCGCGCACCTCGCGCCGTTTCTTCCGGGCCACGTCGTGGTGGAAATCCCAAATCCCAAATCTCAAATCCCAAATCGCGTGGGTGCGGTTTCAGCCGCGCCGTTCGGCTCCGCCTCCATCCTCGTCATCTCCTGGATGTATATCCGCATGATGGGTCCCGACGGACTCACCGCCGCCACCAAGATCGCCATCCTCAACGCCAACTACGTCGCCGCCCGCCTCCAGAATTATTTCCCCGTCCTCTACCGCGGCGCCACCGGTCTCGTCGCCCACGAATGCATCGTCGATCTGCGCGGCTGGAAAAAGCACGGCATCGAGGTGGACGACCCCGCCAAGCGCCTCATGGATTACGGCTACCACGCGCCCACCATGTCGTTCCCTGTCCCCGGCACGTTCATGATCGAGCCCACCGAGAGCGAGACGCAGGCCGAGCTCGACCGTTTCTGCGACGCCATGATCTCCATCCACGGCGAGATGCAGGCCGTGGTAAACGGCGAAGCCGACAAGCTCAACAACCCGCTCAAGCACGCCCCGCACACCGCCAAAGTCGTGTGCTCCGACGAGTGGCCCCATCCGTATTCCCGCGAAACCGCCGCCTTCCCGAGCGAGTTCACGCGCCAGTCGAAGTTCTGGCCGGCCGTCGGCCGCGTGGACAACGTCTACGGCGACCGCAACCTCATCTGCAGCTGCGCCGACATGGAAGCCTACACCGAGCCCGCGAAAACCTGACCTCCGACCGTAGGAGCGGCTATACGCCGCGATCCCCAAGCCCCGCCACCCGGCGGGGCTTTTTATTTGCGCCCTCGCCAAGCCGCGTCGCTACGCGCCGCGTGCAGAATCGCCAGAACAACGACACTGTCGGCCTCGACGCGATAGATGATCCGGTAAGGAAACCGCCGGGGATAAATCCACCGGACTCCTGCGATTCGATGTCGCAGTCGCGGCATCAGCGCCGTCTCAGCCAACGAAGAAATTGCCGCGCTGACTTCCCTGACGAGGTCTTTCCCAAGACTCACGCTTCTCGCCTCATACCACGCCGCCGCATCTTCAAGGTCAGCCAAGGCCAACGGCCACAAATAGACCTGCCACTTCATAGCCCGTAGCGGGCCTTTAACTTCGCCTCCATCACACTTAACGGAATCGCCGACTCAGGATTGCGCTCATGCTCCGCAAGACGTTCTTCGATCAAACGCTTCTCTTCGGGGCTGAGTTCGCCGTCGTCCATCCACTCCTCGCCAGCCATCTCCGCCAGCCGGATTCGCAACAAGTCGCGCTGCTCCGAAGATAGCTTGGGCAATTCCTGCATGACTTCGTTGAAGCTCATGCCGCAAGCCTAGCCTGCCCCGACCCGCTCGCAAGCGCGGTTTTCCTCACCCGGCCAGCTCCGGCTCCCAGTCGCCGAACTCCCACGCGTCCTTCCGCACCGCCTGCCCGTTTTCGAGCAGCGCGTTGTTCAGGAAAATCTCGCCGTCGTCCGTCGTCAGGAAAACATCCGCCAGATAGCGGTCATACTTGTCCGGCTTCGTCGTGTTGATCGCGACCGCCGTCGTCTTCGCCACGAGCGCCTCCACCCACCGCTTCGCCGCCTTGCCCTCCGGCGTGCTCATCTCCGGGCAGTCCAGCCCGCGCAACCGCAGCTTCTGCTTCACCCACTGGCGCGGACGCACGTAGATCCGCACCCACAACGTGTCGCCGTCCACCACGCGGATGATCTCCACGCGGTAGTTGAACAAGTCCGCCTTCGTCGCGCCCTCCGTCGGCGCGATCCGCCCCGCGCCGTCCAGCCGCACCAGCGCGCCCTCCTTCGCCCCGCACGCCTGCTCCTCGTCCAAGTCAAAATAACACGCGAACCCCAGATCCACCACCGTCCGCCCGTCCACCGTCGCCACGCGATAAACCCCCGGCGTCCCGCGCTTCGGCACGAGCGGCTTGTGGACGGCGACAGGCGCGACGCCGGACGCCTCCGCTGCCGGAGTCACGTTAATCGAGTTGTTCAAAGCCCGCACGCGGCGCTCCAGCTCCTCGGCCTTCCAGCGGCCCTTGCGCGCCTGGACTTCGAGCGCGCGCCGCTCCGCCTTGTCCCCGACATCCAGCAGCACCCGGTAATGGCTCCACCCCAATTCTGTCCGGCCGGACAGAATCGGATACTCCCGCGCAAAACGCAGACAGCGGTAAAGCAGCCGGTCGCCCACGCCCAGCGTGCTCGCGAGCCGGGGGATGACCTTCTCCCCGTAGCCCGCCCGCTCCTTGAAAAGCAGGATGTGCGCGTCGATCAGCCGCCCCGTGTTCCAATAAGTGTCGAGATAAGCCCGGTCCACATGCGCCTGCCCGGTGATAAGCACGGCGCGCACCCCGGTGACGAGGTCCTCGAAAGTCTTGGGCGTGGAAACAAGCGCGCGCTCGGCCATGGCGGGAGGGAACCTAGCGCGCCTTCATCTGCCCACAAGTGCGGTTTTCCGCCGCGTCTCGACTCAACCATCCGTTGGCGCTCGCGGCTATCGGTTCCCTTTGGCGCGGTTGTGCGTGATGCACAGCATTTGGCAGTTTTTGGCCGAGCTATCTCCGCCCTTGCTCCATGCGGTCACATGGTCGGCGTCCATTTCCTCGAACTTATAAATCCGCGCCTTGTTCGCGCCGTGCCCCACCGCGCAGAGCGGGCAGTTCGACTTGCCCTTGCCCTCGCCCGCCTCTGTTTGCTTCGCGTATGCAGTCCGCGCGATCTTTTTGTCGAATACCCGCACCTCCAACAGCTTCGTGTCAACCGAGCCACCCAGCAGATACTCAAAAATCCCTTTCTTACTCTCCACCGCGTCATCAGCGGCGAGCTTCTTCACCTTCTTCGACATCTCGGCTGGATCGTAGGACTTGTGGTGATGCTCCTCGTAGAGTCTGCCCCACTCCAGCCCCTTCATCTCGGGCGGCACGTCCTTAAACACGGTCGAAACCCAATCAATCACGCTGTTAAAATAGGTTTTTAGCTCCTTGATGTTGGTATCGTTACGATGCGCGCTCATGTAAGCGCCGATATCGCCCTTGCTCACCCAGTCCAGCGCCCGCTCAAGAAACTCCTGCCGGTTCGCGCTGCCTCTCACATAGGCGCTCCATTTCTTAATGTTCGCGTTTTGGCTGTTGCTAAACTCGGCCTTGGCGAGCGTCACAAATGGCCCCGAATAAATCGCATTCAAAAGCTCCTGCGGATTCAGCGGCACGCCGGCAATGTTGATCGTCTCAAACCATTGCTTGATCTCGGTCTCTGTCCCCTCGCATTCGTAGATCAGCAGTTTCGACTCCCGAAGCCGCCCTTGTTGATCGGCGGGCAAGCTGTCGAAATACTTCGGGTTGCCATTCTCCATGATTGCGAACTTGCCCGTTACGAAGCGCCCGATGCTCGTGATCCGTTGCTGACCGTCGAGCACTTCAAACTTATCCGCCGCGACTTTGTTGAAATAAATTAGGCCCAGCGGATAACCCTTGAGAATGGACTCCACAACAGCCATCTCCCGCTTGCCGCCTCCATCCGCATAGAGGTAGTTGCGCTGGTATTCCGGCTGAATGGTGAGCTTCCCGCCCAACCCGAAAAGCCCTTTGCCTTCGAGTTGGTTGTAAACAAACCCATGGCAGATGTCGGCAACAGTGATGTCGGATCGGAGAGAGGTCTTCATTTTGTCTTTCTTTTAGCGGGCTGCGGGCGGCGGTGGCGGATAGTTGCTGCCCTTTTTGCCCGACTCGACCATGATCTTTGCGACTTTGGATGGAACGTCGAAAAGCATGTCGGTGCCCATCGGGGTGACGCCCATCCACATTTTGTTATTCTTAATGAGCGGAAAAGTTTCCTTAAGGGTGATCGCGTTCTTGTTTCCAATAATCAGAAACTGTTTCCCGTGCTCCACGAGTTGAGCAACGTATTCACGGAATAACGAAAACGGCGGGTTGGTCACCACGATGTCCGCCTCTTTCAGGAATGCGACACACTCGGCGCTGCGGAAATCGCCGCCGCCGTAAGTGTCGTCACCTTTCAAGGCGATTCGTGCGGCCTTGTTGCGTCTAAGAAATAGCTTCACGTCCTCGATGTTCACCGCGCCGTCTCCGTCCTCATCGTTCACCTGGTCGAGGATCACGGCGAGCGCCTTGGGCTTCCTGCGCTGGCCATTCCCCTCGTTGTATTCCGGGAACAATTCGCCCTGACCGGCAATCGGCGAACCGTCATAGCTGGTGCTGATGAGCCGTTTCAGCCCGAGCTTGTTGAAGTTCGCGGCGAAGTAGCGGAAGAAGTTGCTCTCAAACGGGTCGTCGCAGTTGCAGTAGACGACCTTGCCGCGAAACGTGCCTGCGTCGAACTCAAGGTAAGCTTCGATCTCTTTCTGGATGTCCACATACTGCGTGTAGAACTCATCCTGCTTCGCCACCTTAGCAGCGCCGAGCCCGCGATTTAGCGGCGCGCTACCCGTTTTCTGATCGGCGACGCGCTGCTTGGATTTGACCAAGCTCATACGCAGAGAACCCCGGAGACTTTTAGAGTCAGATGAAGAGTCATAGGACGCATGTGCGTCCTTACTTCGCACTACCTATAAGTAGGTGTAAAGCTCACACTACCTATGGGCGGTGTTTGAAAAGACCTGCGCCGACTATGGTTACGCGTGGTCAACGAAACGACGAAGCGCTTGATAGCGCGCGTAAAACAGATCCGGCTGGCAAAAGGCCTGACCCAAGAGCAATTCGCGGAGCGCGCCGATTTAGACCCGAAATATTACCAACACGCGGAGGCCAGCCGGAAACTGAATCCTGGAATGGAAACCCTGCTCAAACTCGCCAAAGGCTGTGACCTGAAGCTTTGCGAACTGCTCAACTTCGACGGCGAACCTTCGGTTTTGACCGAAAGCAAGGCGACCTCCGCCGCAAAAACGCCCCCCGCCAAGCGCGCGCGGAAGTCACCCAAACGCCCGTCGTCAGCCTAAGAAGCGCTCGCGGCCACGTCCCCACGCCCGCCCGTTGACACGCCCCTTGCGGCTGCGCATCTTGGCCCTGTGGACAAGAAGCCGCACAAAGTCGATGAGCCTCAGGCTCCCTACGCCGCCCCCAAGCCGGCGAAGGCCGCGCCTGCGTCCCAATCCGGCCCGCGCTTTGCCGACATCGACAAGGTTCGGACGACCAACGCCAAGTTGATCGAAGTTCACCACAAGGTCCTCCGGAAGCTGGCGCAATGAGCGATCCGGTCTTTCTCTCCAGAGAAGCCGTCGATCTTATCCACAAAGCTTCCCTTGAAGCGTTTGGCGGCATCGACGGCGTGCGCGATGAAACCGCGCTGGAATCCGCCCTCGCCCAGCCGATGCACGAGCATTTTTACCGGCAATCCGATCTCTTTGCCATCGCGGCGGCCTATGCCTTCCACATCGCGGAGAACCAGCCCTATCTCGACGGCAACAAGCGCACCGGCCTGTTGAGCGCCCTGAATTTTTTGGCCGCGAACGGCATCGTCGCCGAGCGCCCGGTTGACGAATTCTACGACGCCATGATCGGCATCGCCGAGAAGCGCATCGACAAGACGGGGCTGTCCGCGATTTTCCGCCGTAATCTTTCCCTGTGAAACTCGTCCGCCATCTCTCCCCCACCGGTCCCGCCTATGCCGCGCTCCAGCCTGACGGCTCCGCACTCGAAGTCGCCGGCGATCCGCTCACTGGCGCGCTCGCCCATGCGATGACGTGACGCGAACGTTGTCGTCGTCAGTTTTTCTTAAAGCCGAACATATCGAGTTCACTGAGCAAAAAGGGCGCGCTCGCGAGCACTTCTTGGAGTTTTTCGAGCGCGGCGGCCTGCGACGCGACCTCGCAAAGCGCCGCGCCGTCGAGGCTGTCGTGGACATGCACCGCCCACGGCGCGCCCGGCTCGATGGAAGTTTGCAGGACGGAACCGTAAAGGTAATTGCCCGTCAGTCCGGGATTCGGCCCGCCGCCCGGCACGAGAAACAGCGTGTGCGCCGGATCGTGCGCGACCTCGACGCCATGTTTCGCGCGGTGATGCGCGCGGCGGGCGACCACGACCGCGCGGGAGGCCTCGGCCTTGGCGCGGAGGGCTTCGGGCAGCGACTGCACGTAGCGGCTGAAAATGCTCGCGTCGGCCTCCAGTTCGCCCGCCTCGATCTTGCCGGCCATGAACGCCTCCAGGTTCGAGGCGTGAAACACGGGCAGCGCCGCCAGCGAGCGCACCGTCACGTGCCCGCCCTTGTGATCCGCCGAGGCGTAAACCTGGTGCGAAGCGTAGAGCCGCTTCAAGGCGTCCTGATATGACGGGGTGTGCGGCACCGCCCCCGCCGGGCTGTGCTCGATCATTTCAAGAACGGTGTGATCAATCTGGGCGTGGGGGTCGTGGGACATCGTTCTCCCGTGATAACCAAGGTCGCGCACAACACGAGGCCCAACCGCGCCGAGGACAAACCATGCGCTTTTTTTGACAAACAAAGCCCCTCCTCGGCGCATGACTGGCCGACCGCGATTTCAGTCTGAGGCGACGGGGCCGGGGAAATCCCCGACGACTTGGCAATAGACGCTTGCCAATCATTTTTCCAAGTCGTCAGGTTTCCCCTCCTTCCCATAAATCCGCACCCCTTGTTCGCATGGCCGGCCGCCTCTCCCAACTCCTCGATCCCTCCCGCATCACGCTGAACGTGCAAAGCACCAAGCGGACGGTCGCCCTCAACGAAGTGGCCCGCCTCCTCGACGGCCACCCCGACGTGACCAACTTCCAGGGTTTCTACAACGAGCTGCTCGCCCGCGAACGCCTCGACACAACCTGCCTCGGCAACGAAATCGCCCTGCCCCACGGCCGCACCGAACACGTCAAAAAAATCGTCATGGCCGTGGGCCGCAGCCCCGCCGGCATCCATTTCGAAAACAGCAACCAGAACGTCCGCCTCATGTTCGTCCTCGGCACCCCGAAGTCCAACCCCGGCGACTATCTCCAGGTGGTCAGCGCGCTCTGCAAAATTTTCAAAGATCCCGCCAACCGCGAGGCGCTCCTCGCCGCCGCCACGCCGGAAGCCTTCGTTCAGGCGATCGTTTCCGCCGAGGAAAAACTGTCCGCTCACGCCTGAGCCGGCGGCCCGCCTTTCCCGCAGCCCGGTCTTGGCAAACGCCGCCCCGCCGCGCACGCTGCCCCCGCGCATGATCAATTCGTTCATCTTCAGCGACGGCAAACTCGTGGGCCGCGATCTCGAAACCGAGGCGCTCCGTCTCGTGCGCGGCGACAAGGGCCTCGTCCTTTGGGTCGATCTCGAAAACCCCACCGACCAGGAAATCAAGACGGTCCTCACCGACATCTTCCAGTTTCACCCGCTCGCCATCGAGGACTGCGTCACCCCCAGCCCAATGCCGAAGGTGGACGACTACGAGGACTACCTCTTCCTCGTCATGCACGCGGTGGACTTTACCCGCACCGAGAAGTTCAACACCACCGAGCTCGATCTCTTTCTCGGCAAGGAATTCCTCGTCACCTTCCACCGCAAGCCCCTCAAATCCATCCCTTCGGTCATCGACCGCATCGCGAAAGCCAACGGACCGATCGCCCGCGGTCCCGACCGCATCGCCCACATGGTGCTCGACGCGATGTTCGAGAACTTCAAACCGGTGACCGACGAACTCCGCGCCGAGCTGGAGGAAATCGAGGAGACCGTCCTCTCCCGCGACTCCAAGCAGCTCATCCCCGACTTGCTCCACGTGCGCACCGACATCGCCCATCTGCGCCAGATCATCCGCCCCCAGCGCGACCTCGTCACCCGGCTCGCCCACGGCGAGAGCAAGATCATCCGCGCCGTCATGCTCCCGTATTTCCGCGACTTGCGCGACGACCTCATCCGCATCGACGAGATGACCGCGAGCTTCGCCGACCAGCTTCTCATCTCCTTCGACCTCTACCTAAGCAAATCCGACTACGAGGCCAACCAAGGCATCAAAACCCTTACCGCCCTCACCGTCCTCACGTTGCCCGCCACCCTCATCAGCACCTGGTATGGCATGAATTTCGAGCACATGCCCGAGCTTAAGTCCCCGCTCGGCTACCCGGCCGCCATCGCCATCACCCTCGTGCTCACCGCGCTCACCTGGCTGTGGTGCAAACAACGCCGCTGGATCTAACCGCGCCGACGGCGCGGAAATCCCAAATCCTAAAAACCTAAATCCCAAAACCCAGGCTCCTTCTCCTTTTAAAACTCACGCCGCTATTCTGTCTTTAGGATTTAGCCGCTTGGGATTTAGGATTTACTGCGCAGCCGTTGTCATGATCACCACCCTCGTCTATCGCGACCACAAGCTCGCCGGGCACAATCCGCCCGTGGACTCGCTCGCGGCCCTTCGGCAGGAACCGGGCGTCATGCTTTGGATCGACCTCGACCAGCCCACGCCGGATGAAGTTTCCGCGATCCTTGAAAAACTCTTCGGCTTCCACCCCCTCACCATCGAAGACTGCGTGAGCGACAGCCCATTCCCCAAGCTGGAAAACTACGACGACTACCTCTACCTCGTCACCCACGCCATCGACTACGCGCCCGATACCCGCTTCACCACGACCGAACTCGATCTGTTTCTCGGCTCCAACTATCTCGTCACCTACCACCGCCTGCCGCTGAAAAACGTGCAGGCCGTCATCGACCGCTACCTGCGCACCCCCGCCACGCCCGTCCGCGGCCCCGACCGCTTCGCCCACCACCTCCTCGACAGCCTCGTGGAAGGGTGCAAACCCGCCCTCACCGCGCTCCGCGCCGAAGTTGACCGCGTGGAAGACGGCGTCCTGCGCAACATCTCCGCCGACGAGCTGTTCCCCCTCGTCGTCGCGTTGCGCAAAGACCTCTCCCGCCTTCGCCAGCTCGTGCGCCCGCAACGCGAGGTCATCGTCGGCCTCACCCACGGGAAAACCAAACTTCTCCGCCCACTCATCCTGCCCTACCTGCGCGACGTCGGCGACGAGCTCGTGCGCATCGAGACGCAGGCCGCCTCGTGGGCCGAGCAGCTCATCCTGTCGTTCCGCATCTACCTCAACAAATCCGGTTACGAGGCCAACCAGGGCATCAAGGTCATCACCGGCATCACCGCGCTCACGCTCCCGCCACTGCTGGTCGGCGGCTGGTTCGGCATGAACTTCGAACGCATGCACGAGCTCCATTCCGGCATGGGCTACCCTCTCGCCGTGGCCGTCACGCTCGTCAGCATGATGGGTATGCTGATCTTCATGCGCAAAAAACGCTGGATCTGAAGCACCGATGCCGCGCGCGTTGATTTTCGATTTCGACGGCCTGCTCGTGGACACCGAGACGGTGCTCATTGACGCCTGGGTGCAGATGCACGCGGAGGACGGCCTGCCCTGCGACCGCGAAACCCTCCACTACATCGTGGGCCACACCGGCATCGCGCACGACTACTGGACCGCCTACGCGCCGGAAATCGACCGCGACGCGCTCGACGCCCGCTACCGGGAGACCGCGCGCACCCTCACCCTCGCCGCCCCGCCCCTCCCCGGCGCCATCGCCCTGCTCACCGCCGCCCGCGCCGCCGGCCTGAAAATCGGCCTCGCCTCCAACTCCAGCCACGCCCACGTCGAAGGACACCTCAACTATCGCGGTATGCGCGGGTATTTCGACTGCATCGTCTGCCGCGAAGATGTCCCCTCCGGCAAACCCGAGCCCGATGTTTATCTCGCCGCGCTGCGCGGCCTCGGCGTCCACGCCGTTGAAACCGTCGCCTTCGAAGACTCCGTTCCCGGCCATGTCGCCGCGCACCGCGCCGGCCTGCGCGTCGTCGTCGTGCCGAACCCCTCGACCGCGCGCTTCGATTTCCCGCACGCCCACTGGCAATTGCCCTCGCTCGTCGGCGTCACCCTGGCGGAACTTGAAAAACGCTTCGGCTGATCAAAACAGCCGCTCCTGCCGCAACGCGTCGCGCTTCACGGGATCGAGCGTGCTCATCATCAACAGCCACGAGACGGACTGCGACGCCAGCGAAGGCTCCGCCGCCAGCCGCCGCAACAAAAGCGCCCCCGCCAGCGCGTCGTAGAGCGCCGCGTGATACCGCCGCCGCCCCGCCGGACAATGCCGCTCCGCCAGCCCGTCGAGTTCCGCTTGCAAAGCGAACGCCGCCACCAAGTCGCCCAGCTTCGCCGACGTGATCGACGGATAGAGCTGCGGGTAAAGCCGCCCCGTGTCGATCCACGGCCCCCAGTCCGTCAGCGCGCCGCCGGGTCGCGCGAAATCCGGCGACGTGCGCGGATACGGCCACACCGATTTGATCAACGTGTTCTCCGCGCTCGCAAAATGCGCCGCCAGCGGACCCGCCTCGCGCCACAGGGCAAACCGCTCGAAGTCGTCGCCGAAGGGTGCATGCCCCGCCACTACCGCCGCCTCCAATCCGTGCAGCGCCGCGTCCTCCGCCCGCACCCGTCCGGTCGCCCGACAGAGCCGCGTGTGAGTCCCCAAAATCTCCGCCCCGCGCATCGTCACCACCCCATACTCCAGGATGCCGGACGCGACGCTTCCCTCGAAATCGACGAAGTGGATGAGTTGATCGGTCCAGAAGTTGCCCACGGAACACACGGAACACACAGAAGGGCCGGAGTCGAAACCTAGTTAGTCTCAATTTTTCCGTGTGTTCCGCGTGTTCCGCGGGCAAAACTAGTTTCCGTGGCTCTCACTCCCTACCGCAGCTTTTTGACCGAGCTCGCCGAAAAAAGCGGCGACTTTCTCCTGCCGTGCTTCACGGACCCGGGCCTCGTGGTCGAGACCAAGTCCGACGACTCCCCTGTCACCGCCGCCGACCGCGGCGCGGAGCAGCTCATGCGAGACCTCATCGCGGCCCGCTTTCCCGGCCACGGCGTGATCGGGGAAGAGTTCCCCGATAAAAACGCAGACGCCGAGTGGGTGTGGGTGCTCGATCCGATCGACGGCACCAAGTCCTTCATCGCCGGCGTCCCGCTCTGGGGCACGCTCATCGCCCTCCTCCACAACGGCCAGCCTGTGCTTGGCGCGATCCACCAGCCCGTGCTCGGCCAGCTCATGATCGGCGATGGCAGCGTCACCACGCTCAACGGCGACCCCGTGCGCGTGCGCACCTGCGACACCATCGAGAACGCGACTTTTCTGACGAGCGACCCGCTCAACCCCGCCAAATTCCAGAACGGCCCCGCCTACGCCGCGCTCACCGCCCGCGCCCGCCTCGTGCGCACGTGGGGCGACTGCTACGGCTATCTGCTGCTCGCGAGCGGCCGGGCCGACGTGATGTGCGACCCCGTCATGAACCCGTGGGACATCGCCGCGCTGGTGCCGATCGTGCGCGGTGCCGGCGGCGTCATCACCGACTGGCAGGGCGGCGACGCGATGCTTGGCGTCTCCATCGTAGCAGCCGGGCCGAAGATTCACGCCGACGTGATCGCCGCGCTGAACGCGAAATAACTCACGGCGTCGCCGCAGGAGCCGGAGTCGCCGGCGCGGAGGCGGCTTTCGCGGCGGCCTTCTTGGCGGCCTGCTCTTTGGCAAACTCTTCCGATATCTGCTGCACCTTCGGCATGGCCGCCATCATGCGGGGCATGATGACTTCCATCGTTTTTTTCTGTAGCTCGGGCTGCTTGTCGATCATGGCCTGGCCGGCGGGCGTATCATAAAAATCGGCCAGCCCCTGCAATTCGCTTTTGGTGAAAACTTCGCTGTAAATCTTGGAGAAATCCGCCTTCAGCTCCTCCGGCTTCATGGCATCATACATGGCGTCCATCACCTTCGCCTGATACGCATCGAACTCGGCTTGGTTCACTCCCTTGGAGTTGCCCGCCATCTTTTTGGTCATGGCAAGCATGCCCTTTTTTTGCTGCTCCAGCATCTT
>JANYJB010000004.1 GCA_025361935.1 Verrucomicrobiota bacterium | reverse complement strand
CGTCGAACCGCGCGCCCTCGACGAGGAACGCGCCTTCGTCATGGAGCACGCCCGCAAATACCTCGCCGCCGACCCGACCGACGACGACGTCCTCAGCGTCTTCGCCGGCCTCCGCCCGCTCGTGAAATCCGGCGACGACGCCAACACCGCCGCGCTCTCCCGTGACCACACCATCGTCGTCAGCGAAAGCGGCCTCATCACCATCACCGGCGGCAAATGGACCACCTACCGCAAGATGGCCGAGGACGTGGTCAACCAGGCCGAAACTGTCGCCGGCGTGGACCATTTTCACAGCCGCACCGAAGACCTGAAAATCCACGGCTGGCAAAAAACACCCGCCCCCACCGCCAATCTCCGCCCCTACGGCTCCGACGCCGCCCACATCGCCGCGCTCATCCGCGAAAACCCCGCGCGCGCCGCCCGCCTTCACGAACGCCTGCCCTACCAGCACGCCGAAGTCGTCTGGCACGCCCGCCACGAAATGGCGCGCACCGTCGAGGACGTGCTCGCCCGCCGCACCCGCGCCCTGTTGCTCGACGCGCGGGCTTCCATCGAAGCCGCCCCCGCCGTCGCCCGCATCCTCGCCACCGAATTGGGCCGCGACGAAGCTTGGCAACGCGCCCAGATCGCCGCCTACACCGCGCTCGCGCGCGGCTACGTTTACACCGATCCAGCCAGCCACGCGCGCCGAATGTGACGCCCGCGTGTCGGTCGCGTAAACTCCGCGTGACGCGGCCTCTTTCGCTTTGCTGGCCCGCGCCGCGCTTCGCATCAGCATGGGTTCAAACCATGCCTGCGCTGAGTTTCGCCCCCGCCATTTCCCTCCTTGCCGCGTTCACCCGTGTGTCGCCCGCGCAGCCCCTGCGCACGTTCATCCGCACCACCGGCTACAAGCTTCGCCCGCCCCGCCCGCTGCCGCATCTCCCGCGCGTGCGCACCGCGCAAAACGCCGTCCTCGACTCGGGCCGCGCCGATCCGCACCAGGTGGCCGCGCTGCTCAGCGAACAACGCAAGGGCCCCGTCCCCACGATCGTGCTGGGCGGCTTCGTGCCCGACGCGACCGAACAAGTGTTTCTCCTGCGCGGCTTCCTGCTCAAAAACGGCAGCGTTTATTATCTCAATTATCCGCGCCACGGTTTTTCCGCCGACATGCTTTTCGCCCAGCTCGACGACTTGATCGAGGAACTCACCCGCGAACACGGCACGCCGCCCGTGGTCTTCGCCGTGAGTTTTGGCGCCGGGCTGGTTTTGGAATGGTTGAAACGCGCCCGCCGCGCCGGTCGCATCCTCGATTTGCGCGGCCTCGTGCTCGTCAGCCCCGTGGCCTGCATCGAGGACCTGCTCGCTCCCGGCGAGGCCAAGCCCTCCACTCTGCTCGGACGGGCGGTCAAGCCCTTCATTAACAGCGAAGCCCCGCCCGACGCGCGCCAGATCGAGAAAACCCGCACCATCTTCGCGCGCATGTTCGAGGCCGGCGCCCAGAACAAGGCCGCCCTCGCGGCCCTCATGAGCCGCGACGAATTGCTCCACCTGCACGGCGCGGTCATGAACACCATCGCCGGCGTGGACACGCAGGGCGCCTGCGAACGCATGCAGGCGCTCCGGCGCTTCGAGGCACCGTCGTCCTATTTTTCCCAGGCGCTGCTACCGCTCACCCACGTGCCCACACTCATCCTTTTCGCCGAAAACGAGGACGCCGTCCTCGCCGAGCACGCGCCCACCAAGTTCGCGCTTGAGGCCGCTCACCACGCCTATTTCCCCAACAGCCGCTGCAAAACCATCTGCAACCACAGCGGCAGTCCGGTCCAGCACGCCTCGCTGGTCTTCCACTGTTTCAACTTCCTGCCCCCCATCTCGCGTTTTTATCGAGGATTAAAAACGGGGAAGCTTCTTCGCGCCGCGTGAATTCTCTTGCGAGTCCCCCCCGGGCAAAGCTGCCTGAGAGCTAGTCATTCCGTATGCTGGCTCCTCCCAAAACGCTGGTTAATATCGGCACGAGCTTCCTGACCTCACGGACCATCAAGAAGCTGCAGGCCAAGGGAGCCGCCGTGCCCGCCCAGCACAAGGCCTTCACGAACCTTCGCCAGAAACTGGTCAACACCGCCTACGGGCAGGAACTCGGTCTCGCGAACACAACGTCCTACGAGGACTTTCAGACACGCGTGCCCCTTCGCACCTACGAAGATTTCATGCCCTACATTGAGCGCATGAAACGCGGCGAAGAAAGCGTGCTCTGGCCCGGCCGGTGTAGTTTCTACGCGGTCTCCTCCGGCACCACGGCGGGCCGCACCAAGTTCCTCCCCGTGACCGAGGACATGATCGCCCATTTTCGCAAGGCGGGTCTGGATTCACTTCTTTATTATACGGCCCGCATCGGACACACCGGTGTATTCCAAGGCAAACACCTCTTTCTCGGCGGCTCCACCACGCTCAGCCGACTCGAAGAGTGCAAGCATCCCGCCTATGCCGGCGACCTCAGCGGCATCACCGCGCTCAACCTGCCCGGCTGGGTCGAGAAAAACCTCTACGAACCCGGCGCCGCCATCGCCCAGATCGCCGACTGGCCCGCCAAGATCAAGGCCATCGCGGAACGCACCTGGAACAGCGACATCACCATGCTCGCCGGCATCCCGAGCTGGCTGCTCGTGCTCGCCGAGGCCGTCATTAACCGCGCCAGCAGCGGCAAGGCCCGTCCTTCCAATCTTCAAGGCGTCTGGCCCAACCTCGAATGCCTCGTGCACGGCGGCGTTCCCATCGGCCCCTTCGCCGACGAACTGCGGACGCACATCGGGCCCAAGGTAAACTTTCACGAAGTTTATCCCGCTTCGGAGGGCTTTATCGCCACCCAAGACTCAGAGTCCTCCCTCGGCCTCCGCCTCATGACCGACGTCGGACTGTTTTTCGAGTTCCTTCCCATGGAACATTATCACGAGGGGAATCTTGCCGACGTCAGCGGCAAAACCGTGCCGCTTGAAGGCGTGCGCGCCGGGACCGACTACGCCCTCGTCCTCACCACGCCCGCCGGACTCACCCGCTACGTCATCGGCGACATCGTGCGGTTCTCCAGCGTTGATCCGCCCCGCCTCGTCTACGTCGGCCGCACCAAACTCCAGCTCAGCGCCTTTGGCGAACACGTCATCGAAAAGGAGCTGACCGACTCCCTCATCGCCGTCTGCCAGCGCCACGGCTGGAGCATCACCAACTTTCACGTGGCCCCGCAGTTCATAAACTCCGCGGTCGTCGGCCAGAAACGCGGTCGCCACGAATGGTGGATCGAGCTCAAGCCCGGCTCATTTAAAAATCCCACCGGCCCCGTGCTCTCCGCCGAGCTGGACGCCGAGCTGCAACATCTTAACGACGACTACGAGGCCAAGCGCAAGGGCGGCGGCCTCGAGGCGCCCAACGTCCGCCTCGTCATGCCGGGGGTTTTTGAACACTGGATGCGCGAAAAAGGAAAATGGGGCGGACAAAACAAAATGCCCCGCTGCCGCAGTGACCGGGAGATCGCCGACGAACTCGCCCAAGTCGCCCGCTTCTCCTCCGACGGCTCCAATCCCCCCATGCTCGTGCGCTGATCCGCCACGCTTTTAAAGGCGCGAAAAGATTGGCATGCACGATGCTTAAATCATCCCGACATACGACTCCCTGCTTCGGCAGGGTTTTGGGGTAAAACATGGAGCCGGCCTCAAAACCGGCACAGAAAATAGTGGGCCCGCCGTTAGGGGTTTCGGCGGGCCCTTTCTTTTCCCTCAAGCCCCAAAGGCATTGCGAAGGCAGCCGCCCTTATTTCAAAAGCGCCAGGATGCGTTTTTCGTAGTCGGCCTCCGCAACCCGCCCCACCTTTTTGTCCCGGATGTTGCCTTCACGATCGATCAGGAACGTCGTAGGCACACCCTCGATGCCGCCAAACGCCGCCACGACGTCGTCGTTGAAAAGCAACATCTGGTAATTGACACCCTGAGCCTTGGCAAAAGGCGCGACAGCCGCCGCCCCGTCCTCGTCCAGCGAGATGCCGATGATCACAAGGTCTTTGTCGGCGTATTTTTTCTGAAGATTGATGTAGCCGGGAATCTCCGCCCGGCAGGGCGGGCACCACGTCGCCCAAAAATCGATTACCACGATCTTGCCCTTAAAATCGGCGGCGCGGACCTCGTGCCCTTGCAGGTCTTTGAGTTTCCAGGCGGGAGCTTTGCCCAAAATCGGCAACTCGGCGTGCACGCCAGTCGTCAGCGTTGCCATCACCGCCAGTAATAAAAAGAAGAGTCGTTTCATAGTTAAGGTGTGAGCCACAACGGACGCACCTTATTCCCGGCGTCAAGCCCGCGCCGGAATTCCATCTCCCGATCAAGCGCTCAGGGATTCATCGGCGGCAGATCCATGTCGAGTATCTCGATGAACTTTTTCATCGCCGGCGTGAGCACGCGCCCCTTGCGATGCAGGATGGCAAGCTGGCGGGTGAACTCCCGGCCTTTGAACGACAGCACCGCCAGGGAGCCTTGTTTTTGTTCCTGCAACACGGTCGCCTGCGGGACGATGGCGATGCCGTGGTCGATCTCGACCGCGCGCTTCACTGTCTCTATGTTGTCGAACTCCATCACCGGTTCGATGGTGAGTTTGTTTTCGCGGAAAATCTGGTCGACCGCCTTGCGCGTCGGAATGTCCGGGTCGAACCCGATGAAGCGCTGTCCGGCGAGGGCCTTCAACTCCACGCCAGCCGCGCCGCACTTGGCCAGCGCATGGTTGGGATTTGTGATCAGCACGAGCCGGTCGTTGCGAAAGGGGATCTGCTCGATCTGCCGCGTCTTTACGGGAAACGCCACCAGCCCGAAATCAACCGCGTTGTGGAGGATGTCCTCGTAAACAAGATTGTTGCGCCGGTATTCCACGCGCACGTTCACCGCCGGATAATCGACCAGGAACCGCTTGATGTAGGGCGGCAGCTCATGGAGGCCGATCGAGTATATCGTGGAGATTCGGATCGTGCCGCTGATGACCTTCTTCAACTCCTGCAGCTCGCTCGCGAGCTTGTCGTAGCTGTGCAGCAACTCCTTCGCTGCCTCGTAAACCCGCTGCCCCTCCCTCGTCAGTTGAAACTGCTTTTGACTGCGGTCTATCAACAGGGACTTGAAATGCCGCTCCATCGCGCGGGCCTGCTGGCTCACCGCAGACTGGGTGATGGCGTTGATTTTTGCGGACTTTGAGAAACTCTTCGTTTCAACCAGATCGGCGAAGATTTTGAAGTTTTCGATTTGCATGGGCGGCGATCTATTTTTGCTCAGTATAAACAAAGCTTATTCACCGGCAAATCATAACTTGGTATTCAATGGTCATTTCCTATCCAGAGTTTAAAGCCCGCGCCGATGCCGTTCGGGCGCAAATCACCGCCGCCTGCGCCCGCGCCGGGCGCAATCCTGAGGATGTCCAAATTCTGGCGGTCACCAAGACCCATCCCGCCGCCGCCGCCGACTACGCCGCCCGCTACGGCCTGCGCGCGGTCGGCGAAAACCGCGTTCAGGAAGCGGTGGAAAAACAACCTCTCTGCGCCGAAAAAATCCGCTGGGAACTCATAGGCCACCTTCAGTCCAACAAGGCGAAGCTCGCCGCCGCCCACTTCGACCGCGTGCAAAGCGTGGACAGCGCCAAATTGCTCAAGCTTCTCGACCGCTCTGCCGGCGAACTCGGCAAAGTCCTAGGCGTGTTGCTCCAGATCAACGCCGGCAACGATCCCGCCAAATTCGGCGCCGAACCCGCCGACGCCCCACTCCTCCTTGATGCCGCGCTCGCCTGCCCCCACCTCCGTATCGACGGCTTCATGACCATCGCCCCGCTCGGCGCCACGCCCGCCGAGACCGCCGCGCACGCCGTGCGCACGTTTGAAAATCTCCGCACCATTCGCGACGATCTCGCCGCCACAACCGGCACCCCGCTACGCGAACTCTCCATGGGCATGAGCGGCGACCTCGAGGCCGCCATCCTCGCGGGCAGCACCCAGGTCCGCGTCGGCACCGCGCTCTACGGAGCACGTTGAACCGGCGGCGCGCTTTCCCGTTTGCGTCGTCCGCAAAAGCGTCTTCGCTTTCGTCCTGTGGACAACGACCATCCCAGCCTCGGCTCACGCGAAGCGCTTCTCGGGTTGCTCGACGACCCCAGCCCCGCCGTCCGCAAGGTTTTGATCGCCCACTTCACGTCGCAAGGTATCGCCGCCCGCGATTTCCTCGAAGGTCTCGTCAAAAGTGGCGACCGGCTCCTTTCCGTCCCGGCGCGCGGATATCTTGAGGAACTGAAATTCACGGACCCCGTCGCCGAATTCGTGGGCTTCATTCGCTCGCTCAACTACGAACTCGAAACCGGCGCCCTCCTCCTCAGCCGCACGGTTTTTCCCGACATCGACGCCGGCGCCTGCTGCGAAAAACTCGACGCCCTCGCCGCCCGCTGCCGCGAGCTCTTCGCCGAGCCGTTGTCCATCCGTGAAAAATGCCGCGTCCTCAACCGCGTGCTGTTTCACGAGCACGGCTTTCGCGGCAACATCGAGCACTACACCGACCCGCTCAACAGCTTCCTCGACCAGGTGCTAGCACGCCGCAAAGGCACCCCGCTTTCCCTTAGCATCGTCTATCTTCTCGTCGCCCAGCGCTTGGGCATGGAACTGGAACCCGTCGGCCTGCCGGGACATTTCATGGTCGGCTGCTACCTGGAAAACGCCCCGCTCTTCATCGACCCGTTTGAACAGGGCACGTTTCGCTCGCCCGAGGAGGTCTTTGCATTTCTCAAGGCCAACAAAGTCTCCCCGAAAGTGTCCGACCTCGCGCCCACGCCCGTCCGCGAGGTTCTATGCAGATCCTGCCGCAACCTGGCCCATCACTACAACCTCGTCGGCGACGACACCCGGTCGAGGCTCTTCGCCGGCTTCGTCGAGGAATTTGAAGAGACCTACGAGCGCCACGCCCAATCGTAAGTCCCTCATAATCGTTCTCGTTCTCTTACTCGTTCTCGTTCTCTCTTTTGAAAAGAACGCAAACGATGTCAGCCGTTAAAACTTACAAGCTCTCCGATCTCGACACCTGGGACTTCAAAGGAACGGCTTTGGCTGTATTGGGACATCCCATCGAACACTCGGTCAGCCCGCTGATGCACAACGCCGCGCTCGCCGAAATGGCCCGTCACGACCCGCGCTTCGCCTCATGGAAATACTTTCGCTTCGACATCGCGCCCGACGACCTCCCCGCCGCCCTTGAAAAATTTCACGCCTGTGGTTTCCAAGGACTCAATCTCACCGTCCCCCACAAGGTCATCGCCCTCAGCCTTCCCGAAGTGTCGGTGACGCCCGCCGCCAAACCCATCGGCGCCGTCAACACCCTGCTGCGCACCACGCACGGCTGGACCGGGCACAACACCGACGGTTACGGCCTGACCACCGGAATAGGCGAATCCCTCCCGCGCGATCTTCAGAACTCCCATGTCATTCTCATAGGTGCCGGCGGAGCCGCCCGTGGAGCCGCAGTGGAATCTTTGCGCAAAGCCTGCGCCAGCCTCTGGATTGCCAACCGCACCAGCGCCAACCTGGAGCGTTTGTTTGCCCAAATCGCCCCGCTCGCAGGCCAGATACCCTTGAACGGTTTTGATCCCGCCACTCCCCCCTTCAATCTTCCCCCAAACGCCGTCGTCATCAACGCCACCAGCGCCGGCCTCAAGCCCACCGACCTGCCGCCCATCGATCTCAAGGCCCTTCCCCGTCCCTGCGCCGTCTACGACATGATCTACAACCCGCCCGAGACGCCCCTCCTCGCGCAGGCCCGCGCCCTCGGCATCCCCGCTGCCAACGGCCTCTCCATGCTCGTCCATCAAGGCGCGTGCGCCCTCGAAATCTGGAGCGGCACCACCGTGCCCGTTGACGCCATGCGCGACGCGGTGCATTCAGCCATGAAGCTCAACGCATGAACTTCAACTACGCCGAGTTCAACGCCGCGTTCCCGTGGTTCTTCCCGACCGTCATCGGCATCCTCGGTGCGATGATCGGGAGTTTTCTCAACGTCGTCATCTACCGCGTGCCAAAGGAGGAGTCGATCGTCACCCCGGGTTCGCACTGCGCCTGCGGCCAGCCGATTCGCTGGTACGACAACATCCCGATTTTTTCCTGGCTGCTCCTCCGCGGACGCGCCCGTTGCTGCGGCCGGGCGTTTTCGTTTCGCTATCCGTTTGTCGAGCTGCTCACGGCCGTGCTCTTTCTCGTCTGCTGGCTCAAATTCCCGCCGCTCGTGGCCGTCGCCGGCTGGATTTTTCTCAGCTCGCTCGTCGCAGCGACGTTCATCGATCTCGATCACATGATCATCCCCGACGTG
>JANYJB010000030.1 GCA_025361935.1 Verrucomicrobiota bacterium | reverse complement strand
GGTTTTTACAAATAGCAGGAAAAAAGTCGTTTCAGGCGTCAAGGTGACGCTCTCCGCGTGTTTGGGCAACTCCGCAGAGTTGGCACGCAAAATCAATTCCCGTGTGGGGCGCGTCGTTTCAATCCTCACGGGGCAAACCAGCGCCGCAGCAGCTTTCGAAAGACAGCGGGCGGCGCTGCAATTTTCAGCAGGCGGCGCGTCCTAAAATGGCTCCCTTCGCCGTCGTGGAACCCGCCGAGAGCGAAGCCTTTTCTTCGCTCGAAAAGCAGGGGTTTAAGAAGTTCCGCTTCGTCGGGCATGGCGTCGCAACGGTCAACTTCCCTCGCGGCTTCATTGCCAACGAATTTGCCCATCTCCCCCTCGTCGTCTGGGCCTTGCGTCCCGCGCACGCCGCCGCCGCCGCGCTGACGCAGCTTAAGAAAATGTCGCCCGCCTACCGTTGGACGGTAGCCGATGCCCCCAAGCAGAAGGACGCCCGCGAATGAGCTGCGCCGTCACCATTGACCATGCCGCCGCCGCCCGCCTTGTCCGCTACCAGCAGGAGCAGGACGAACGAGCCGAACGTCGCGAACTTTATCAGCTCCCAAGGATTCAGGCCCACATCTCCGCCGCCCTCGCCCGCGATCTCGCCAAAAGCCGAACCGAAAAGCCCGCGCCGGAAGGCTCGATCAAATACGACGCGGCAAGTGACCGATACCGATTTCTAAACGAAGGCGATTCTTCCGACCTCGCGCCAACCGATTCCATCTTTGACGAGAAACGCCATGCCGAGCGCGTGAAATTCGCCGAGGCAGAGGCCGATTTCGCCGCCGTTTGTTTGGAAAATACAGGTGTTGAGTTTTCGCCCGAGGAAATCGACCGCCAACGTGCCGAGCGCAGCGAAATCCGCGAGCAATCGCACCGATTAGCCGCGATGCTGGAAATCGCTGGAACGCCCGCTTATCGCAACGACGATTTTCAGCTTTGGATTTGGCACGTTCACAGCCAAATAGCCGAAAAAATACCCAATTTCAGGCGAATCTGTTTCCTGCCCTATATCGCCGCACTTGTGCGCTCCTCGAAATTGGCCGCGCTTGAGTTTTTTCTTCAACAGAACCCGTTTTGCCGATTCTGGACATTCACCAGCGGAGCCCGTGTCAACATCGCCGGACTCCGCGCCCGCGTGGAATCGCTTCACGAGCGATTAAACGCCCTGAATAAGGAGCTAAAACGGCGATTCGGGATTCAGCTCGTTTTCCGCTCTACGGAATTGGGCACCGTGGAGACGCTCAAAACGGCGGGAGCCGTCCGAAAGAAACGGGCCGCAATCGCCGCGAAAAAACGGGCGAATAAAGGCGGAGTAATCGCCTTCACCCGCGCCGAACTGAAACAATTCAAGGACGATTCCGGCGAAATCGAATTAGACCAGAACGGCGAACCACTTTTTCACCCCCACGCCCATTGCGTTCTTTACATGCCAAACGGCCCCCTGTCCCCGAAAAAATGGGACGAGGCGATTTCCTTTGTTTGGTCACACTGGGGCGATCATTGGGACGCGGGCAAAATCGTTTCCAACGCCCGCGAAGCCTGCAAATACGTAACAAAGCCGGGCGATATGCTCAAGCTTTCACCGGACCACCTTGCCGGTGTGGAAAACGCATTGCACGGCCTCCGGCTAGTCGTCCCGCTCGGTTTGCTCAAAAAGGAAATCGCCGCCCGCCGCACCGCTGGCGAGTGTTTGCGCCGCCAAAAGACGCACGACGGCACGATCTGGCGCGTCGCCCTCGACCACAACAAACACGCCGAGCTCGACGCCGCCGACCGGGACGCGGCCTTTGAACTGCACCAATCCGAGAGCGCCGACCGGATCGACGCCCGAGGCGCGGACGGAGTGACGACGCCGATCCGCTTTGGTCACACCGGCAACACCGCCCGCGAACACGGCCAGAGCCTGCCTTGCAAGGTGCTCGCCCGCCTTTGCCCGGCAGTCGGGCCGAAAGGATTGACGGAACCCCGCGTGATCATTGGCGGCAGCTACCTCGACCGCCGCACGATCAACAATCACCCGCTCGTTTCACGGCTTTGGTCGCAGACCGTCGAGGCTTGGGAGTCTGGGCTCTGCATCAGAGTCCACACGGGCACACCAACTGGCGAAAGCGTCCCCTTCGATTTTTGGGATGACCTCCCCGAACGCATGGAACCTCACGAAAACCCCGTCTGGGACGTGCCGGAAACCGCCGAAATCTGCCTCAACTGACGATGAAAACCACCGCCAAAAAACTCGCGTTGCCTTGCCGTGGATTCGCTCTGTTCGCCAAGGCCGGAGAAATCGAAGTCCGCACCGTCACGATCACCGGTCTTTTCGCCCTGCTGAATGCCGCCTCCGTCACGGAGTCAGTGACCGGAGTTACCCACGTTCTCAGCCTCGACCGAGTGGCGAGCGAGACGACGCTTGCCGCGAAGAAAGCGGCCTTCGCCCAAACCCTTTCAGCGACGCGGGCCGAGCGGCCTCAACACACGCGGCCAGTGATGACCGCCCGCGCCGCCTGATTTTCCAGACGATGAATCCCGACGATCCCGAATTTAGCGAAGAAAGCGAAAAAGTCCGCGCCCTCTTCGTCACCCTGGCGCTGATTGTTTTCGCAATCGGCCTCTGCCTGCTTTCCAGATGAAAACTCCCGCCTTTCCAACCCTCACGGCGCCGGAAATCTCGCGCCGTCTCAAGATCGGCCGCAAGCGCCGCGCCGGACAACCGGCCCGCATCGCCGCCGCGCTCTGCGCTCAGTGCGAGGTCTGCGCCGTGGAGTTCCCTGGCTCCGGCCAAGTCTGCCCGGATTGCTCAGAAACCAAAGGCGAGCGCCCTCTCTGATTTTCCGCCATGTCCCAACTCACCGATTCACTCGGGCGATTATTCGACCCGCAAAAGTTCAAGAACGCCCAAGACAAACTTGGCCGCTGGATCAACGCCCGCGCCGGCCGCAAGCCCGCCAAGAAATCCCCCGCACCGCAACCGCCCGCCCAATCACCCACGCCCGCCATGCCCGAAAAAACGCTCTTCCCTGAACCCGACCCCGCGCCCGCCGTAGAAACGCCACCGCCCGCCGCCGCCGCCGCGCCGGAACCTGCGCCCGCGCCGGATTTCTCCGACATCGACCGCGCCGCCGGTGCGGCGCCGTCGCCCGAAAGCTTAGAAAGCGATTTGGAAACCGCCTCCGCTGAAATCGCCAAGGGAAGCACGCCGACCGCCGAAACCATCCTCGGCATCATCCAGACGATCCTCGTCCTGATCGGCGAAGAGGAAGGCATTTTGACGGAGTCCGAAAAAATCCTCATCCGGCCTTCGCTTCACCGCGTCCTGAAAAAATACAACGTCGGGGCCGACGTTCTCCCGGCTGAGGTTGAGCTTATCATCGCCCTCGCGGGCCTTGTGGTGTCGCGCTTGAAAAAACCGAAAACCGCCCGCGTCGCCGCCAAGATTCGCGGGTGGATCGTCAACCTCTGGGCCGGTCGCAAAGGCCGTGAAATCCAGCGCATCGTCACGCGGGAGGCGTCGGCGTGAGCACTGTTAAAAAAATAAATCGCCGCATTGCCATCATGGGCGGCTCAGAAAGCGGCAAAAGTTTTCTGGCGATGGGATTTGTTCGCGGGCAATGGCGCTACCACCGCCGCCGCGCCATCGTGTTTGATCCGTTCATTCGCGAGCATCCGAAATTCTGGGGGCCGTCCGCCTGGGTGACGGCGGATTTTGAGAAATTCCAACGCGCCGTGAACGGCACGAAAAACTGTGTTGTGGTTTGGGACGAAGGAACGTCCACGGGAGGACGCGACCGCGACCGGATTCCGCTCTTTACCGCGATCCGGCACAATCACCCGACGTTTATTTTTATAGGACACCGCTTCGACGCGATGCTCCCGGTCATGCGCGGATCGTTGACGGATGTGTTGCTCGCCCGCTGCCGCTCCGGCGACGCGGAAGAGTGGGCCGACTGCACGACGGATGACGACGTGATGAAGGCAACCGGCCTCGCGCAGTATGAGTTTTTGCACAAGCGGATGTTTCAACCGGTGAAGTTGCTCCGCTACCAACCCGCCGAAATCGAAAAAGGCATCCCGCTGTGAAGCCGAACCCCGAACAAGTCTATGTTCTCACCTACGTCAAAAACGATCCTATCCCCGTGCTGCCGGAGAAGCCGAAAGAATGGTGGCGCGGCGGAAACCCTAAGAAGCGAAATGCCTAACGATTCAGCTCAGCCACGGCCATGAACAGCGTGACGAATACACTTTCAGGAACCGACATGGCCGTTGGCTGTGGCGATTGTTCGGCTCCGTTGCCGATTCACCTGCGGGATGCGCTCCCGTGCCCCTTCTGCGGCTCCACTCGAATTGTGAAAGGCGCACGCTTCTTTGCGATTTGCGTGCACTGCGGCGCGACAGGCCCTGAACGCAACGCCGACGCCACGCAGGGGAAATATACCCGTGACTGGAATACGCGCCATGCCTTGCCGAACACCGCCAGTCAGACAGATGCCGAGACTGGCACGCGCAAAACCCAATAACCGAACTCAAACCAAAACCATCAGCGAACTCGGCAAGTAGGCATCTTGTCTGTAGTCGCTGGTTCAGCTTCGTCATTTATGTATCGTGACCGAAAAAATAAACGAATCACGGCAGGCTCCATAGTGGCGTCCGCCATCACGATCAACCACGACACCTTCAAGGGATTTAACTTCGAGGTGACGGTGTGCAAGAAGAAGGGCCGCGAGCTAATTCTCGACGGCGTATATGGCTGGTCGCGCCTCAGTGATCGACCAGCGAAGGAGCTGTGCGTCATCACGCCGGAAACGAACATGAGCAAACTCTTCTGCGAATTCGCGACGGACTTTCCCCGCAGGCTTTGCTGAACCAACCAGTTGAGCCGCCGCGCTCTGGCGGTCGGCTCTAACGAAAGTTCGGCTTGATTTCATCTTATCAACACACATTAAACACACATGGCCTTCAAAACACTCACAATCAAGGAAAGCACCTACAAGAAACTATCCCGCTGGAAAACGCCCGGTGAATCGTTCTCCGACGTGCTCGACCGCGAATTTGACCGCAAGATCGAGACGGCTAAAGACCTTCTTGAACTGGCAAAATCAAAAAAAGGCGTTGGCCTCGGACTTCGCCAACGTAAGACCGCCAAAAAAGCCGCCGCGTGAAAACCTTCCTTTTGGATACCAGTTTCCTGATAGACTTAGAGCAAGAAGCGGAAGCAGATCAAAACGGCCCCGCAATGCGCACGCTGGCAAAAATGGGAACCGCCGCGCTTTACATCTCTCCGGTGACAATCGCGGAGATTTTGGAAGGATCGGAGGATCCCGTTGCGACTGAACGCGCCTTGTCGGAATACCACTCAACAAACATCGGCTGGCAGTCTGCCCGCCGCTGCGCCCTGAACCAGTCACGGGCAACGCAACGCATGGGGGAAAACGACGCTTGGCAAGCCGCGATTGCAGTGAACGCCGGTCATTCGCTTGTTGGGCACGACCGCGCTTTTGAACGCCGTGAATGGCTGGATTATATCGACCATCGAAAGTCTTAATCTCGCCCTGCCCCCATCGCCCGTCTCTGAAAGACGGGCTTTTTTCGCTTAAACGCCCCGAAAAAATCGGGGCGTTTTTTTTGCGATTTACCTCTGAGCGACACCGCTTGCCAGGGGTGTTATTCTAAAGGCTCTCAACCGATTTCAAAAAATCTCCCACCTGATCCTCCACCCATGAACAAGAAACACATCCTCATCCTCGCTGCCGTCGCTGTCGTCGGCATGATTGCCGGTGCCGCCTATGGCGACAAGGTTCCACTCGTTGACACCATCGCCTCTAACTTGCCGAAAACGCGGGTCGCGAAGCCCACCGCCTCCGCCTAAGCGGCGCCGGAAACCAAGCAACGAAACTCAACACCGCCCACTATGGCCCGTAAAGATTTCCTCCGCCTCTCCGATGTCCGCGCCACCGTTGGCGCGTCCGCCACTGGCAAGATGTCCGTCATCCTGCCGAAGAACTGCCGCATCAATAATATCGGCCCGAAGATCGTCAAAAATGGCGCTCTGGCGACCGTCGCGCAGCTCCGTTTGGCCATCGGCCAAATCTCGCTTGTTCTCACCGTTAACGGTCGGGAAACCATCGTCTCGCAGTTCACCGCTGGCGAATGGTTCGCCATCCTTGAGGCGAACGGTTACACCCTCAACGCGGGTTTGATGAAACTCTTTTTCGCCGAACCGTGGCGTGCCTTGGTTCTCGATGAAGAGGCCACCAGCCTTGAGATGCGCAACTACGAGGCGGGCCGTCTCGACATCGACGTGACGAACGATGCCAACCCGCTTGGCTTCGTCTTCGATGCAAAAGTCGGCTATGACGCCAAACTCGACCCCGTCAGCGGAAAACCTTTCAAGGGTCTCATCACCCGCGACCGGCAGACCGCCAACGTCGGCGGCGGCGCTGGCGTCCAAATCGTGCTGAACAAGGTCGCTGGCCAGCTTCAGCGCCTTTTCATCTTCACGCCCTCCAGTGTCACCCTGTCCCGCGTGGTTTTGAAACGTGGCGTCACGCCCTCCTACGATTTCAGCCAGACCGCGACCGAGCCCGGCCTCGCCGACCAACTTGCGGACAACGGCATGAAGATTCCCTCCACGTTCACCACGGCGGAAGGAACCTTCAACTGCTGGCCACTTGTGTTGGATAACAACCAACAGCTTAGAGACGGAGAGCCCAACCCGAACGATCTGGCGCTGTATCTCGACCTCAGTGCCGCCTCGCAAGTGCGAATTGTGCGCGAGGCTTACGTTGCGCTTTAAGCGCTCCCCTCAGTCAAAGCGGGCCGGTGGGATAAACACCGGCCCTTTTCCCCCTTAAAAAAATTCCGTCATGTCTGAAACCACTGACACCGCAACCACTACACAGGCCACTTCGTCCAGCTTTAGCTTGGGTGATTTTTTCGGATCCCTCGTTAATGAAGCCGCGCCGATAATCAACGCGATCAAGGGCAACAACGGCCAGCCGCAGCAAACCGCGCTGACCGACGCTTACGGCAACCCGCTCACGAACCAGCCGCAGACCTACGGCCAGCAACTCGCGGCGATTCCGACATGGGCCAAGGTTTCCTTGGGCCTTGGCGGCGTTTTGGCAGCTCTGCTCGTCGTCCGCGCCGTCACCCGCAAGTAATGTTAGCCAACTTCAGCAATACGGAAGGCGACACGACATCCTCCGCTAGAACCGGCGGGCAGGGTAGCACGCGAGGCGCGATCACCCTGAACGACGGCCCCAGCCTGCTGAAGCTCGTCATCGCGGGCGTCCTCACGGCGGGCGCACTCTACTACGGGCGGAAGCTCATCAAACACCTGAAAAAGTGACCGATGTTCAGCAACTCCAAATCGACCGCCGTCGCTCAATACACCGATCAATCCCTGAACGGTGCCAAGGTTTCCGGTGACAACACGACGCTCTCCGCGTCCGTCTTTTTTCAGGCTCCGAAGTTTTCCGAAACGCCCGCGCAGACCATCACCAAAGCTGTAACGCTTGTGGTTTTGACGGGAATCGTCGTCTGGGCTTACCGCCGCTCCTGATAATGGGCAAATCCACCACAGTCAACACCGATCAATCCGTCGTCACCCAGAGCGGCAACGCCCTCGGGGTAGATTCCGTTTATTCGGAAAAAGGCGGTTTGGCGATCAACGCCCGAGGCGGTTCCGGCCAGACCTTCAACATCCAAAATCTAGACAAGGATTTTGCCGCGCAGGTGCTTTCTTTTTCAGCCGCGCACGACGACAAAACGACTGATCTGGCGAAGTCCCTTATCGACGCGAACAATCAGCTTACGGTCGGCTCACTGACGACGCTCCGGGACGCGCTCTCTTCGACGTTGGACGCTCCGCAGCTCCAGGGAACCGCCGCCGCCTCGGGTAGCATTTCCAGCCTGCTTAAAGCGAATCCCCTGATCTTCAGCGTCCTCGCCATCGGCCTGCTCGGCCTCGGTTACGTCGCGCTAAAACGAAAGTAAATCACCATGCAACGCCCTCCCACTTTCTACACGCCCGCCCGCCTCGTTCTTCCTGGACAGTCCGAACTCATCAAAACCGTGGGCGGCAATTATTGGTATGTCATCCGGGCCAGTCACCCGCGCTTTCGCGTCAAGATCAACAACGGTGATTTTATGGAAAGCGGACAGGCGACCGGCGACGTTTATCCGCCTGATTTCCGTATCGAGGAAATCGAAGTCATCAATGACGACCCCTCGCTCGTTCTCGAAATCGTTTTCAAAACCGGCGAAGGCCAGCCGCTCGACAACAAACTCAACGTCTATCAGGCCGAGGTCATCCCCAGCCTCCGAGACGACATCCCCGCCGTCATCGCCGAGGCGAAAAGCGTTGCCGACGACGACGGCGTGGGCGCATGGGTGAAACTCCTCGAGGCCGACGCGCTCCGCGATCACCTGATTTTGACGACCACGGCGGCAACCTCCGCCTATTGGTTTGGCGACAACGGCCTGTCTGCCGATCTTTACGAAGGCCGAAACATCGTCACGGCTGGCGGGCTTTCCGGGCAGCTCAACATCCGCAGCAAGTCCGCGATCTACGTCTGGCACACCGAGGCCGGGACGGAAATCCGCGCCACCGTGCACAAATTCGCCTAAGCCATGATTCCCGCCGCCCGACTCCGTCATTTTAACCTCGCAGCGTTTTCGGAATTATTTCCGCAGCAGGGCGCTTTCGTGATTCCTGATTTCACAGGTTCAGAATACTTAATCCCCGGAAGCTTTGAACGCTTGGGGGATGAAACGTCCGCAGGTTTGTTGGCTGTGATTTCGCTCGACTCTCTTTTTACGATCAAGGATGCCGCTGGCGGGCCGGGGGCCATGATGGAACTTTATGGCTCCGCTAATCCGTCGGCCGATGTCGTATGGTTTCGTGGCATTGTTGGGGCCGGATTCGCAGGTTGGGCATCAACGCCCGCGCTCGATTTCAACGGCCGCCATCTCCTAGGCGGTTGGAACGCTTTAGACGGAATGGGTTTTTACGGAACGTCTGCCCCGTCTGCCCAGCCCGCCACTCCGTCGGACCTTGGCGAAGTTATCGCCCTTCTTCAGTCGTTCGGCCTTTGCGCCTAAAATTAAAAATATGTCCCTCGAAACCGCTATCATCAACGTCCAGAAAAAAGCGCAGATTCTGCAAATTCTGTCTCAGGTGAAAAACGCACCTACGACCATCGCCAACATCCAGAAGTCTGTTGCCGCCAACACTCCAAAACTCAAGGAGTTCATCGCCTCATCTGAAGCCGCCGCCGTCCTTGGAAACGATTTCGCCGACATCAAGGTAGAGATCGACGCGCTTTAACTTGTCGTCATGGCTACAGCGCAACAAGCCGCCTTCCTGCTCACCGCCCGCCGCGTTGCCGCCGCGCAGGTGAACGCCATCGGCCCGAACGGTGAACTGCTCACAACGCAGCTCTCCTATGCCGACCGCGTGACCTACGACAAGACGCTCGCGGGCATCATCCTCGCGCACCCCGACGTCTTCGCCCCGTCCGCCGTTCAAGCCGCGCAAGGCGTAGCCGCCGCGAACATCCCCGGCTCGCTTCAAACCTACTCCGTTACGCAGGCCGTTTCCGACTTCGTGGACGAAGCCGCGAATCAAGGTCTGGCCATAGGCGAAAGCGTCGCCTCCATCGGCAGCGGCATCAAAAGCACGCTCAACCTTGCCGCGTGGCTGATTCCCGCCGCCGCGCTCGCTGCCGTCGTCATCCTCGGCGTCGCCCTCGCCAAGAAATCCGGCGCCACCAAATGAAAACCACGGACTCCGCCCAACTCGTTTCCTTTTTCGGCGCCGTCATATCGTATGTAGGCGGCAACTACGACAAGCTTGCCGCCGCCGCCTGCGCCCTCGTCTGCGCGGGATACACGATCTGGCGCTGGCGTCACAACGCCCGCATCCCCCGCAACCTTCCCATCCCTGAATGAAAACCCGCGCCTTCGCCTTCGTTCCCGTCCTCCTTGTCATCGCCGCCGTCACGGGCGGCGCTTGGCTCATTAAGCCCTCGCTGTTCCCCGGATCGTCCCGCCGCGCCGCCGTTTCCGCTGGCACGACTGCCGACCTCATCCAAGCCGACACCGCCCGCGCCGCCGCCGCCGCCGCGTCCGTCGTCAAGATTGCCGAGGCCAACACCACCGCGCCGGATTCGCCCGCCAAGTCGTTTATTTCTCAGGAAACGACCGTTGCCCTGTCTCACCTGCCCACACCTGACGCCGCCTCGCTCATCGAAGCCGAGCGCAGGAAGAACGCCGTCCTGTCCGGCAACCTCGATGAAGCCCGCCGCCTTTACGAATCCGCCGCCGAAAAAGCCGACAAACTCGCCCGCGAACGAGACGCTGCGATTTCCGCCAAGCTTGCTTCCGACACCGCGCTTGCCACCGCCGCCGCCGCCGAGCACGCCGCGCAGGTGCAACGCCTCGCGGCCCTCGCCATCGCGCTCCTCTGCGCCGGGCTCTGGCTATACGCGAGGATCTACGGCATCACCCCCGCAACGCTCGGCACCGTCGTTGCCGACATCCGCGCCGGGGCCAATCCCGTGCAAGCCCTCGACACGAACCTCGCGCCCTGGCTGCACGCCCGCGTTGCCCGCGCCGCCAAGCTCGCGGCCTGATTTTTTTCCCGCACCGCAACCACACCCACACCCGCCATGCTCCCGTTTCACGTCCTTCAAGAAAACCTCCGCCCCGAGCAACCCGCCGCGCTTGCCGTGCCCGAGCAGGCTACGCCCGAAGCCGTGGAACCCGCCCCCGCGCCGGTTGCCGAGCAACCCGCCGCCGCGCCCGCCGCGAGCTGATTGCCCGTGCCGCAGTTTTGCCGCCTCCCGCCCGTCTGGGGTGCAGCCATCGGCGCGATCCCGCCCGTTGCTGGCCTTTCTCAAGGCGCATGGGTGGGAGTGCTGCACCGCGCCGTTGCCGCCGTCGCTACAACGGGCGCAGTCGGGAAAAACCTCTGTGGATATGGCCCCGGCTCGCCTTATTTAGGTTTCCCGTGGGCAGATGAAGATCTCCCAATCGACCCCGCTCTTGACCAAGGCGACGGAATCGGCCCCTACCCGGAAGGCTATTTCCCGCACGCTCCGTTTGTCGATTTACCGACCGCGCTCCGGTTTTATTTCAAAGCCCGAGCAATGTCGATTTCTGGTGTTTCAAGTGGGTTTGGCTTGATTCCCGACGCTGACCCGGCCGGATACCAATACGGCTACACAGACCCGGTCGCCCAGACAGGCGAAGCAGTTGCAGCCGATACGCCGGAAGCCCGCCAATTCCCAGCCGCTCCAGGCCTTTTGAGATTCACAGCTGGAAATTTCAGCTACTCATTTCAGGCTTACAGAGGTCAAAAATACAGAATCGGACTTAACGCCTTTGATCTGGCGACCGGCGCGGCGCTTACGCTCACCTACGGCCCCACGCCGCCAAATTACGCCGATGCTCCCTACGATTTTACCTACCAAAACTTTAACCTGAACGGTCAAAATTGGTGGTATAGTGATTACAGCCGGGAAGATTACAATTACCCCGGACACGAAGCCGGAACCCAAAACATCGCCGCCGCTTCACTAGATTTTTTCGCTTGAACCGCTATGCTCGCCGCCCTCTCTAACTGGCTCTCGCACGACAAATGGTTGTCAAACCCGCCCGCCCGCGCACAGTCTGCCGGCATGAAGACGCTTACCAAGCCCGCCCGCACGAAATCCGCCCGCAAACCCGCCATGCGCCGCGTCACCCTCACGCCCCCGCCCGGCAAAAGCGCCCGCGAAGTCATGGCGCACTACCCGGAACCCTCGCCAGATTTCGACGCTGATTTCGTTGAAAAAGTCGTCGCCGCTCGCGCCGACCGATGATCTACGACACAAATTTTCTGGTTGCTCTTCAAGGCCGCAAGAAAGGCATCACCGCCGCCTCTGCCCGCGCATGGGCCGCGAACGATCCGGGCGTCCTATACATTCCCCGCCTCGTTGAAATCGAGTTTTTAGCCGGATTCTCGACCGATACGGAAGCGGCCCCTTATTTGCGCGGCTTCGTTGTCCTGCCCTTGGAAACCGCCGTTCTTAAAGAAACCGTCCGCGTCATGCGCGATCTCCGCGCCAAAGGCCAAAGCATCGGCGCGGCTGATTCCATCATTGCAGCAACCGCCCGCCTCTACGGCCTGCCCCTCGTCACCGAAAACGTAAAACACTTCAACCGCGTCCCCGGCGTAGAAGTGAAAAGCTATCTCTAGCCGTGACCGCCCAGGCTGACGCAACCGATGCGGCGTCACCTTCGATCTAGCTCCCCGCCATGCTTCAGGGTGTGTCCTACTTCAAACCACACCAACCCGCCCCGCTCGCAACGTGGGACGAAACCGCCTTTGAACTCTTCGACCGGATTCCTCCCGTCGTTCTCGTTATCCGCGAAGGCGTCGGCGTCCACGCCATGCAGTTCAACCACGCCGGCCGCCTCATGCGTCAGCTCGATTCCATCGGCAAAAACTCCCAGCGCATCCTCGGAATCCACACCGGGGAAACCGCCGCCGACATTCGCAGCGTCCGCGCCCTGAACTGCTTTCTGCGCTATGGCCCCGGCCTCGAAACCTTCCGCCGCACGCGCGGCCTGTATCGGTGCGCCCACCCGTGGCACAAATTTGGCTGGATCGAATTGAAACGCCACCTCGCGCTAAAATTCCGGTGATTCTTTTCGAGTATCAATCCGCCTCGATTGATGCTAGGTCACTGGCGCGGGGAATCGCCCGCGCCTTTTTATGATCTACCGTCACCGCGAATTATTAAAACTGGTTAAACGGAAACGCTGTTCAATCACCCTCTGGGAAGCTGGAGCCAACGGATCGCCAGTCGCGCGCCGGTTTTCTCCTCAAGCGTTCCTAGCATACTGCGAGACGCCGCCGACTGGTCGAAATGCTCCTTTGAAAAAGCCGCGAAAGAAAGCCTGCCATTAACGCGGGCAAAAGTGAGCCAGTGAGTGGGGTGACTATCTAAACCGATTGCGCCGTCCTCGTTATTGACGACATCCTCCACGTTGAACGCGCTCGCGAATATTAACGCGGCCTCTTCGATGTCGGCTAGCTCGATGATGCTCATCGGCGAAGAGCGGGCTTGGCTTCTAGGACGGGGATTTCCGGCACTGCGATCGGCGCATGCACCCTGATCTTGCGCTTGGCCTTTGGCGGCGCGGGAGGCGGCAACACGTCAAGCTCACCCTCCGCGATCCGGCTGATTGCGTTCCAAAGGTTTTCCGGCCGCACGCGGGACAATTCACACGCTGCCACCGTCAGGAGGCCGTTGCCGGACATGCCGTAACGCTCTCCGATTTTATCCAACAGCGCCCAGATTTCTTCGTCGGCGGAGACGGTTCTTTTTTCTTTGTTCATAAAGCCCTTTCATACACCAGCACCATATCTGACACCGGAAGCGGAATAAAGATTGACGGGGACTGAAATGGCCGTCTTTTTCAGTCCCAACGACGCCATGCGACCAGTTAAACCCATAAAAAGACGGCTAAATCAGTTTTTGGACACCATGTTTATTGTGCGATGATTCTTGATAGCCTAAAATTTATCAATAACCTGATAAAACGCTCTTTTACGGGGCTATACCCCAATGGTTGTTAAATGGATAATATATACACAGCGGCCGGCCGACCACGTCCTTGTCCTTTACGAAGCCCCAGTAGCGGCCGTCCAGACTGTTGGCGGAGTTGTCCCCCATCGGCAGATAGCTGCGCGCGGGAACCGTGATTTTCTGGTCCTTGAAGAGCTGCGCATTCGGATAATCAGACCTCGGGGTGCCGTTGAAATATCCCGAATAGCTCCCTGCCCTGCGGGCGTTTTTATCAAAGGCAGGCGCACCGGTGATCGGCTTTCCGTTCCGATAAAGCGCTGGCTCTTTGACCTCCATAACGTCGCCCGGAGTGCCCACGAGACGCTTGATGTAATACTGGTCTCCATGGTTTTCGCTCAACAATGGGATGTTGCCCGTATGGAAAACAAAGCCGTCGCCGACCTTGGGGCGGACGAAATTGTAGCTGATGCGATCCACGAAAAGTTGGTCGCCCGTGAGGATGTCAAACGCGAGCACGTGGTCGCCAGGTTGGACGGTTTTGCCGGTAAGCAGGAGACGCATTCGGCCATCGCCCAGCTGAATCGTCCGCGCCTGAGCCTTTAGCCGTTGGTCGAGGGCTGTCGCCGCCCGCGTTTTTCTGTCGCCAGGGAAAAAAGTGTCGCGGATAACCCACTCAAAATCGAAGTCAGCCGGCACGCGAATCGTCACCGGTTGTTCGCCGACGAAGAGCGTGTATTCTTTAAATTTCGCGGGGAAGACCAGCCAGTTTTTACCCGGAACGGTGTTGTAAGGAATGATCGCCTGGCCTTCCCCGACCTCGACCACGGGGATGGAAATCTCGCCGCCGACCGGAGCCGAAACGTGATTAAACTTGGCGCCCAGCGTCACGAACCGAAACGCTTGTTCCAACTTGCCCGGCTCGTCGGCGGGCTTGGAGAAGACCTCGGGCGTCATGCCGTTGTAGCTCGGCCACATCGAATTCGTCGGGATTTTAAAAGGCTGAACGAAGTAGCAGCGCACGCCGAGGATGACGATGGCCGCGACAAGGAAAAACTCCACGTTCTCCGTCCAGCTCGACTTCGGGTAATGCGTTCCGCCAACTCCGCGCAGCACGCTCTCGAGAGCCTCGATGCCGAGTTTGAGTTTACTTGAGTCGGCCTTGTCGCAGATCTGCTGGCGAACGGTCTCGGTCGCCTGCTGAAGCGAGACGAGCTCGGAGGCTGACATCAGATCGCGGCGGTAGTGATAAACTTTTTCGGACAACTCCAGCCAGTTGGCGGCGTTGGTCCGCATTTTTTTTTCCACTGAATCAAAGAGGCCAAAGAGCACGGGGAATTAGTTTTTGAGAATCTGGATGAACGTGTCCGGCGGGATGTTCACCTTGCCGATCATCTTCATCTTCTTTTTGCCCTCTTTCTGCTTGTCGAGGAGCTTTCGTTTGCGGGAGATGTCGCCGCCGTAGCACTTCGCAGTGACGTCCTTGCGCATTTCCTTCACGTTGTCTCGGGCGATGATCTTGCCGCCGATGGCGGCCTGGATGGCGACCTTGAACATCTGCGGCGGGATGATCTCGGCGAGTTTCTCGCAGAGCACGCGGCCTTTGCCCTCGGCCTTGTCGCGGTGGACGATGCTGGAGAACGCGTCCACGGGGTCGCCGTTGATCATGATGTCCATCTTCACGAGATCGGCCTGCTGGTATTCTCCAAGATCATAATCCATCGAGCCGTAGCCATGGGTGACAGATTTAAGGCGGTCGTTGAAATCGACGAGGATTTCGTTGAGCGGAAGCACGCAACTGAGCATGACGCGGTTGCCGTCGAGGGTGTCGGTGTGGTCGCACATGCCGCGTTTTTCCATGATGAGGGCGAGGATGTCGCCCATGGACTCGTTGGGGATGTGGATGGACGCCTTGATAGTGGGTTCGCTGATATACTCGATCGTGCCGGGGTCAGGCAGGTTGACGGGATTGTCCACCTCGATCTCCGGTTTGCTGTGGGGCTTCACGCGGTAAACCACGCTCGGATAAGTCGAGATGATGTCCACGTCGTGCTCGCGGCGGACGCGCTCTTGGATGATCTCCATGTGGAGAAGCCCGAGGAAGCCGCAGCGGAATCCAAAGCCGAGCGCGATGGAGCTCTCGGACGAATAAAGGAATGCGGCGTCGTTCAGGCGCAGGCGTCCGAGGGCGGCTTTGAGCTTTTCGTAGTCGCTCGATTCGAGCGGATACAGGCCGCAAAAAACCATCGGGCGAACCTCTTTGTAGCCAGGCAGCATCTCCGTAGCAGGATTTTTCGCGAGAGTGAGCGTGTCGCCGATCTTGATCTCGGACGGGTCCTTGATGTTGGAAACGATGTATCCCACGTCGCCTGCGCCGAGGATGTCCATCTTGGTCATCTTCGGGGTGAATACGCCGACCTCCTTGATTTCGGACTTCTGGTTGTTGCTCATCAGGAGCATCTGGTCGCCGGCTTTGACTGAACCGGAAAACACACGGGCGTGGGTGATGACACCGCGGTATGAGTCGTAGATCGAATCGAACACCAACGCGCGCGTGGACGGATGATGAGACCAGCGCGGAGGCGGGACACGCGCGACGACGGCTTCGAGAATGTCCTGGATGCCGATGCCGGACTTGCCGCTGGCGAGGATGGCCTCCTCACCGGGGATCATGAGGATGTCTTCGAGCTGCGTGATGCAGAGCTCAAGATTGGCGGAAGGCAGGTCGATCTTGTTGATGACCGGGATGATTTTGAGACCCTGCGCGGTGGCGAGATGGGCGTTGGCCACGGTCTGCGCCTCGACGCCCTGGGCGGCGTCGATCAGGAGGACGGCGCCCTCGCAGGCGGCCAGCGAACGAGAGACCTCGTAGGCGAAGTCCACGTG
>JANYJB010000107.1 GCA_025361935.1 Verrucomicrobiota bacterium | reverse complement strand
CGCGTTCCTCGTCGAGGGCGCGCGGTTCGACGGAGTGGGCGGCCATCGGGGTGTCGGTGGTGCCGACGATCACGCGGTCATGCCACGGCACGGCGAAAAGCACGCGGCCGTCGGCGGTCTTCGGGATCATGATGGCGGCGTCTCCGGGAAGAAATCTTTTGGGCAACACGAGGTGGATGCCCTGGCTGACGGCGACGAGGTCCTTGGCGTCGGCATCGTCGTGGCGGCGGATGGCGTCCACGAAGACGCCGGTGGCGTTGATGACGGCACGGCCGCGAAGCTCGAAGGTGTCGCCGGTTTCCTCGTCGCGGGCGCGGACGCCGGTGACGATGCCGGTGGTGTTGTCCTTGAGCAGGCCGGTGACGGCGCAGTGGTTGACGACGGAGGCCCCGAGGTCGGTGGCGGTTTGCGCGAGGTTGATGGCGAGGCGGGAGTCGTCGAACTGGCCGTCGTGGTAGATGACGCCGCCAGTGAGGTGCTCGGTCTCGATGGTGGGGATAAGAGCGACGGTTTCGTCGCGGCTGAGCATGCGCGAGGGAGCGAGGCCGAGTTTACCGGCGAGCTGGTCGTAAACTTTCATGCCGACGCCGTAGAACGGGCCTTCCCACCAGTGATAGTTGGGAATGACGAAGGCGAGGTCGTGGACGAGGTGCGGGGCGTTGTGGGTGAGGTGGCCGCGTTCGCGGAGGGCTTCGAGAACGAGAGAAATGTTGCCTTGGCGGAGGTAGCGCACGCCGCCGTGGACGAGCTTGGTGGAGCGGCTGGAGGTGCCCTTGGCGAAGTCGTCGCGTTCGAGGAGGGCGACGGAATGTCCGCGCGCGGCGGCGTCAACGGCTGAGCCGAGACCGGTCGCGCCGCCGCCGATGATGATGATGTCAAAAGGCTCGGAGGCGTCGCGGAGGCGGGCGATGCAGGTGGCGCGTTGCATGGATGGATAACTAAAAATGGAGGCGACCAGAGTAACCTATTGGGTTACTCTGGTGGTAGAGTCATGAGCGGGGGATTCCCAGTTTTTGGCGCGGTCGAGGGCGCGGTTCCAGTTTTGGCGCAGGGCGGCGATTCCGGCGCGGGCGGCGGCGGGCTCGAAGGTGGTGTCGGCGGTCCAGTGGCGGGCGATGTCGGCGCGATCTTTCCAGTAGCCGACGGCGAGACCCGCGAGGTAGGCGGCGCCGAGCGCGGTGGTTTCGATGCACTTCGGGCGAATGACGGATGTGCCGAGGAGGTCGGCTTGAAACTGGAGAAGCGGTCGGCTGCGGGAGGCGCCGCCGTCCACGCGGAGTTCGCGGAGGGGGAGGCCGCTGTCTTTTTCCATGCAGGCGATTAGGTCGGCGCTTTGGAAGGCGATCGCTTCGAGCGCGGCGCGGCAGAAGTGGGCGCGGTTGGTGCCGCGAGTGATGCCGACGAGCGTGCCGCGCGCATACGGGTCCCAGTGCGGCGCACCGAGGCCGGCGAAGGCGGGCACGAGAAACAGTCCGCCCGCATCGGGCACGGAGGCGGCGAGGGCGTCGAGTTCGGCGACATCGCGCACGAGTCGGAGTTCGTCGCGCAGCCATTGGATGACCGCGCCGCCGATGAAGACGGAGCCTTCGAGGGCGTATTCGGTTTTGCCGTCGATGCGCCAGGCGATGGTCGTCAGAAGATTGTTTTGCGAGACGACAGGTTTGGCGCCGGTGTTCATCAGGAGGAAGCAACCGGTGCCGTAGGTGTTTTTTGCCATACCGGGCGTAAAGCACGCTTGGCCGAAGAGTGCGGCCTGCTGGTCGCCCGCGAGGCCGGCGATGGGCGCGCCGGCGGCGGGCAGGCCAGAGGCGATGTGGCCGACGATTCCCGAGGAGGATTTGATCTCGGGGAGGAGGGCGCGGGGGATACCAAAGAGGGCGAGGAGTTCGTCGTCCCAGTTGCCGGTGTGGAGGTTGCAGAGGAGCGTGCGGGAGGCGTTGGAGGCGTCGGTGACGTGGACTTTTCCGCCGGTGAGCTGCCAGACGATCCAGGAGTCAACGGTGCCGAAGGCGAGTTGGCCAAGTTCGGCGCGGGTGCGGACGCCGGGGATGTGGTCGAGAATCCAGCGGAGTTTGGTGCCGGAAAAATACGGGTCGAGGCGGAGGCCGGTTTTGGCGGCGACGAGGGGCTCGATGCCGTCGCGTTTGAGTTGCGCGCAATAATCGGCGGTGCGGCGATCTTGCCAGACGATCGCGGGGCAGACGGGCCGGCCGGTCGCGCGGTCCCAGACGACGGTGGTCTCGCGCTGGTTGGTCACGCCGACGGCGGCGATGTCGGCGACGGAGAGGCCGACTTTGGCGAGGGCTTCGGCGGCGGTGTCGCGTTGGCTCGACCAGATTTCGAGCGGGTCGTGTTCGACCCAGCCGGGCTGCGGGTAGTGCTGGCGGAATTCTTTCTGCGCGCTGGCGACAGGTGCGCCGGCGTGGTCGAAGACGATGGCGCGGGAGGACGTGGTGCCCTGGTCGAGCGCGAGGATGTGGCGGGGATGGCTCATGGGGGAACGAGGCGGGAGAGCTTGCGCGGGGAGAGAAGTAGCATTGCGATGCTGTTCCGTCCATGCCCATCCCGCCCGTCATTTTTGAAGACGACACGCTCATCGCGTTCGACAAACCCAGCGGGATGCTCGTGGCTCCCGATCGCTGGGACAAATCGCGCGAGAACCTCATGGGGCTCGTCCACGACAAGATGGGGCATGACGTGGCCAACGTGCATCGCATCGACGCCGACACGAGCGGGCTGCTGCTTTGCACGAAGAACAAAACCGCGCTCGATTATGTGAGCGGCCAGTTCCAGTCGAAGACGGTGGCGAAGGTTTACCATGCGATCTGCGTGGGATTGCCCGCGCCGGAGTTGTTTGCGCCGCTTGACCCCGAGGATGCGGAAGAGTTGCCCGCGCCGCTGGCGGCGGACGAATTTTTGGTGAACCGCGATCTAATCGAGGACGAGGCGAACGTCGGGCGGATGCGCACCATCCGCAAGAAGGGCAAGGCGAGCCAGACCATCGTGCGCGTGCTGGAGCGGTTTGAACGGTTCACGTTTGTGGAGTGTCGTCCGCTGACGGGGCGCACGCACCAGATCCGCGTGCACCTGCAATTTTGCGGGCTGCCGATCTTGAACGATCCGTTTTACGGGGACGGCGTGACGACGCTGTTGTTGTCCCAACTCAAGCGCGGCTACAAGGGGCGCGTGGACGAGAAGCCGCTCATCGCGCGGCTGGCGCTGCACGCGAGCGCGATCACGATCAAGCATCCGGCGACGAAGGAGCCGTTCACGATTCGCACGGAGTTGCCCAACGAATTCGAGGTGGCGCTGAAGTATCTGCGGAAGTTTGCGGCGGCCTAAAGCGACTTCAGCGCGGCGCGGGCGCGGGCCTTGTCGGTCTCGTCGTGTTTTTCGACGGAAGGCATGGTCAGGCCGCGCTCGAAACAGGAGCGGGCTTTTTCCTTCTGACCCTCGGCGAGGTAGGCGAAACCGAGGTCGATGCGGTGAGAGAGCGCGCCGGGTTCTAGCGCTACGGCGCGTTGAAGGCAGGTGATGGCTTGGGCGGTGGAGGCGGCGGGCAGGGTGCCGTAGATGAGTTTGACGAAGAACTTCGTGGTGCCGCCGAGCGAGGCGACTTCGTAGTGCCAGCGGCCCAGAAGATGGTGCGCCCAGGCGTAGTCAGGATCGAGGGCGAGGGCGCGCTCGGCTTCCTCTTTCATGAGGCGGGAGTAGGCGATTTTGGTGCGGGTGTCGCTGCAGAGGCCGAGCGTGCCGTGGCAGACGGCGAGGGAGAGAACGCTGACGGCGTTTTTGGGATCGAGGGCGACGGCGCGTTGGGCGTAGGCGAGTGCCTCGGTTGCACGGCGTTTTTTCTCGGCGATGGCATCGGAGGGGAGATCGACGATGGAGTCGGAGTATTGGCGGGCGATTTTTTGGAGGATGAAGGCGTCGTTGGGTTTCGCGGCGTCAGCTTGGAGGAAGAGGTCAAGGGCTTTGGTGGAATCGAGGTGCTGCTCGGCGGCGAGACCTTCGCGGATGAGCGCATCTGCGTCGGATGCACCAGCGGCGGCGAGCGGGAGGAGGAGGGCGAAGATTAGGAAAACGCGAATCATATCCTTTTGTTACAGGTAGAATTGCGTTAGCGATGCCTGTTTTGGGCTGATTCGAGCTTTGGTCAGTTGAAAGCGGCGAGGATACATTATAAATTACTTTACCAATTTCTGCGGTTATTCACTTTCCTTAGATAATGCTGACGTCGTTGGAAATTTGTGCCGGAGCCGGTGGACAAGCTATTGGGCTTGAGCAGGCGGGCTTTGACCATGTCGCAGTGGTTGAGATTGATCCTCACGCATGTAAAACGTTAAGGGCAAACCGCCCGGAGTGGCGCGTTATTGAGCAGGATTTACGGACTTTTTCAGCCGTTGAATTTCGCGGCAAGGTAGATCTTTTTGCAGGAGGAGTTCCGTGTCCGCCGTTCAGCGTAGCGGGCAAACAACTTGGTGCTGATGACGAACGCGACTTGTTTCCCACGGCATTGCGATTGGTTGATGAATGCCAGCCGAAGGCGGTGATGATTGAAAATGTTCGCGGAATTTTTGACCCTGAGTTCAGGTCTTATAGAAAAGCACTGCAGGCAAAACTTAAAGAGATGGGCTATGACTCTGATTGGACACTGCATAATGCTTCGAACTATGGGGTTCCTCAACTGCGACCACGCTCTATTCTTGTGGCTATGAAACCCAAGGCATTCAGATATTTCTCATGGCCTAGCCCTGAGCTGCGCCTTGCGCCTACTGTTGGGGAAGTCCTGAAATCCTACATGGCAGCTGACGGATGGAAAGGTGCGGAAGATTGGGCCAAACATGCGAGCGATATTGCGCCAACGTTGGTCGGAGGATCAAAAAAGCATGGTGGGGCCGATCTGGGACCTACCCGTGCGCGGCGCGCTTGGGCTCAGCTCGGGGTCGAGGGTCGTAGTCTTGCTGATGCACCTCCCCCTCGTAATTTTGAGGGGATGCCTCGCCTAACGATTCCCATGGTGGCGCGCATCCAAGGATTTCCCTCCGAGTGGAAGATACTTGGTAAGAAAACAGCAGCCTACCGGCAAATTGGTAATGCTTTCCCGTCTCCAGTGGCTGCAGCTATAGGTCGTGAAATAGCCAGAGCCTTGGAGGCGGCAAAAGACTCAACCCGCGCCCGTGCATCATGAGCAAGGCACTCTTATTTCAAGCTCGGGGTGAATTTATAGCCGGAATGCTAAAAGGAGGGTTGCTCACGGTTGATTCAAAGGGTGTGCCAGCAAACGCGGATTCCGGTAATAGGCGTAGCGTTAAAATTTCATCGGCGCTGCTAAGTTTGATGGGCAAGGCAACGGTTGCCACCAAGGCGGCAGGGCAAACTTCGGGGCAAGGTTTGCAGGATCATGTTGAGCGTTTTCTTCAGACAACTTTCCCGCGATTGGGACATTTACGACCGGGGAGATGGGAGATTACCCAGCGCAAGCATTTGGATCAATTTGCCCAGTTTGCTCATTTGGCTGAATTGGCGAAGGTTATGGAAAAGCACCCTGAGGTGCGTGCGGCGCTTGGCGGCGAATACATGATCGAGCCTGATGTGGTTGTGATGCGTTTGCCTGAATCAGATAAAGTAATCAATCGGCCCAGTTTGGTGGTTGATGACTCCATCGCAATGCACGCGGAGCTGCGTGAGGTTTGTCAACCGCTGCCACTGCTTCATGCGAGCGTATCATGCAAATTTACGCTCCGGAGTGACCGCGCTCAAAATGTTCGAGTCGAGGCGCAAAATTTATTGCGAAACCGCAAGGGACGAGTGCCGCATATCGTGGCGGTCACAGCTGAACCCACGTTTGCACGCATCGCTGCTTTAGCTCTGGGAACCGCTGATTTAGACTGCGTCTATCATGTTGCTCTTCACGAGTTGCTTGAGGCGACAAACAAATGCGGAGAAGCCGACGAGGGGCTGCATTTAATGGAGCTCGTGGGCAGTAAAAGGCTTAAAGATATATCAGATCTTCCGCTTGATTTGGCAGTTTAGTATTTGCGTCTAAAATCTCTACCGCTTCAGAAAGAGGTAATGGCTGACGAGCCACTCTTCGCCGTTTTTGTAGCCCCAGAGTTCGGCGCAGCTCAGGTAGAAGACGCGCCAATAACACCACCACTTCGTCGCCTGGTCGGCGCCGTAGGTCTGCGCGAAGAGGGGGAGGATTTCGGCTTTGTGGGCGTCCATGTTCTGGAGCCAGTGCTCGGCGGTTTGCTGGTAGTGGCGTCCGTTGACGCGCCAGTCTTGGAGGAGTTTCAGGTCGTCTTGGAAATAGCTGAACAGGTCGTGGGCGGGCATTTGGCCGCCGGTGAAAAAGTAGCGGCTCATCCAGTCGGTCTCGTCGCGGGCGACGAAGTGGTAGCTGAGGCGGTCGTGGGTGAAGATGTGGGTGAAGAGGAGGCCGCCGGGGCGGAGCCAGCGGGCGATGTTGCGGAAGAGGAGCTGGTAGTTTTTCAGATGCTCGAACATCTCGACGGAGACGACGCGGTCGAAGCGGGCGGCGTCGATGTCGAAGGCGTTGATGTCGCAGGTGATGATGGTGAGGTTGGTGAGGCCGCGTTTTTTAGCCTCGGCGTCGATGTGCTCTTTTTGGGTGCGGGAGTTGGAGATGGCGGTGATGCGGGCGCGGGGGAATTTTTGCGCGTTGTATAGGCAGAGGGAGCCCCAGCCGCAGCCGAGTTCGAGGATGTCCTGGCCGTCGGCGAGTTGGGCGCGTTCGGCGTAGAGGGCGAGCATGTGCTCCTCGGCTTCGTCGAGGGATTCTTTGCCGGTGGGGTAGAGGCAGCCGGAATATTTGAGGCGTTTGCCGAGGCAGAATTGGTAGAAGGCGGTGGGGACTTCGTAGTGTTGCTCGTTGGCGGCGGCGGTCTGTTCGGCGAGAGGGCGGGTCTTCAGGTCGGCGACGTAGGCGGCGACGTCGTAGGCGGCGGATTCGTCGCGGATGCGCCGGGCGAGCAGGCGGCGGATGCCGATGCGGATGAGCCAGTCGGGGAGGAGATTTTTTTCGAGGAGGGTGTCGATCATAGCCTGGGGAAGGAGACGGAAGGATTTTATCTGGAACTCAGGAAATCAGGAACGGAAGGGACGGAATAAATGTGGAAAGCGGGAAAGCTGGGGAGGAAAGGAAGCTGATGGTATGTGAGATTCGGTGGTTCGATTCCTGATTTCCTGAGTTCCAGATTAAGATTTTTTGGGGAACCAGGGGATGAAGGCGGAGACGCGGCGTTGGTAGGCGCGGTAGGCGTCGCCTCGGGAGCGGATGCTTTGCTCTTCGGTCATGGGGATGCCGGTGACGCGGAGGAGCAGGTAGAGCATGACGACGGGGCAGAGGATGCTGGTCCAGCCCCAGGGCGAGGCGCAGGCGAAGACGAAATAGGCGACCCAGATGCACCATTCGAAAAAGTAGTTGGGGTGGCGGCTGACGGACCAGAGGCCGAGGTCGCACACGCGGCCTTTGTTGGCCGGGTTTTTTTTGAAGGCGGCGAGTTGGGCGTCGGCGGTGGACTCGCCGAGGATGGCGATCAGCCAGAGGGCGGCGCCGGCGATTTCGAGCGGGTGAAAATGCGGCGCGGGGTTGCGCGCGGCGAGCAGGAATGGAAGGCCGAGGATGATGACGGAGACGGCTTGTTGTTGGAAGAAGACGGCCATCTTGGACGCGAAGTTGGCAGACCAGCGGCGGCGCATTTCCTGGTAGCGGCCATCTTCCTCGGGGTGGTGGCCGATGACGCGGATGTAGAGGTGGGTGCCGAGGCGGAGACTCCAAAGGACGGCGAGGGTGGCGATGAGCAGGCGGCGAGGCAGCCAGCCGGGAGCGGCGGCTGCGTAGAAGAGGGCGAGCAGGCCGAAGGCGTAGGCCCAGGCGATGTCCACGATGCCGTAGTTGTCCATGCGGCGGGCGACGGCGTAGATCACGGCGAAGCCGGCGCAAAGGGCGGCGGTGGCGACGAGAACGAGGGCGAGGGTGGACATGGCGGCGTTGGCTCAGGGCTTGGGCGCACGGAGGGCGGCGAGTTTAACCATTACGGGTCGCAGCGGGTAATAGATGCCGGCGATGATAACCGGCACGCTGACGAGCCACGCGGTGAAGGCGTGGATGCCGGCCCAGCCGAAGCGTTGGAGAAATTCGCCGAGGGAGGCGTCGCGGAAGGTGTGCAGCATGTCGGCGAGGGAGAAGCGGTTTTCGTGGGCGCGCCAGATCCACTCGCCGGCGCGGACGTAAACGAGAATCATCACGAGTTGGAGCGGGCCGAGGAGCTGGTTGAGCGTTTGGAGAATCGGCTGGTTCATGCGCAGCGCGAGGCCGGCGCCAAGGGCTAGGAGCGCGGTGAAGCCGAGAAACGGCAGGAGCGCGCAGGCGGTGCCGACCGCGAGGGTGGCGGCGAGTTTGTCGGGGGTGGCGCCTTGGGTGAGTTGCGCGACGAGGGGATCGCGAAGACGACGACGCCAGAAGCCGTGACGAGGCGTGGGTGCGTCTGCGCTCACGCGACAAAGAGCGACTGGGCGCCGAGCAGGTAGATCGCGACGCCGAGGGCGGTGAGCACGGCGGGGAAGGCGATGCGGCCGGGGCGGCGGGTGGAGAAGACTTCGCCGAGTTGACCGATGGTTTTGATGCGGAAGAGTTCGGCGAGCATGTAGAGCGACATGGCGATGTTGCCCCAGAGGATGACGGCGATGAACCAGAGGATGCGCGCGCCGAGGGATTGCTCTTTCCAGATGACCCAGACGGTGAAGGTGACGAAGGCCCAGTAGGCGTCGAAGAGTGTGGCGATGAACCACGGGTGGGTGAACACGTCGCGGGGGATGGCGAAGAGCGCGCATTGCGACGAGGCCCAGCCGGTGACGGCGAGCATGCAGCCGAGGATGGCAACGAAGAGGAGGCGGAGGAGCCAGAGCATGGGTTTGAAATCGTTCTCGTTCTCTTACTCTTTCTCGTTCGTCAGGTGTGCGGCGGACGATTTGGAGGGAGAACGAGAAAGAGAAAGAGAACGAGTCGGAGGAGGAATCAGAGCGCCAGGTTGTTGGGGCGGGTGTGCAGGGTTTGCACGACGGAGATGTTGCGCATGGCGAAGGCGGCTTCGCAGTAGCAGAGGTAGTAGCTCCACTTGCGGATGAAGCGTTCGTCGAAGCCGAGTTCGAGGACGCGGTCGCGTTTGTGGTCGAAGGTGCCGCGCCAGAGGCGGAGGGTGCGGGCGTAGTCGGGGCCGAAATCTTCGATGTGGTGAAGTTGAAAGCCGCCGGCGCGTGAGAGCTGCTTGTTCACGCGGTTGAGCGAGAGGAGGAGCGAGCCGGGGAAGATGTGCTTTTGGATAAAATCGACGCCTTTGCGGAGCTGTTCGTAGCGGTCGTCGGGGCAGGTGATGAACTGGAGGGCGAGCAGGCCGTCGGGTTTGAGGCGGGCGGCGAGAACGTCGCAGTAGGCGGGCAGATAGTCGTGTCCGAGAGCCTCCATCATTTCGATGGAGACGATTTTGTCGTAGGTGCCGGGATGGTCGCGGTAGTCCTCGAAGCGGACGTCGATACGGTCGGCGAGGCCGGCTTCCTGCACACGGCGGAGGGCGAGGTCATGCTGCTGTTTGGAAATCGTGAGCGTCGTGACGTGGCAGCCGTAAGTGG
>JANYJB010000075.1 GCA_025361935.1 Verrucomicrobiota bacterium | reverse complement strand
CCGGCGGGTTAACCAATGGCCGCAAGAACGGTTCCAACGCGACGATGCCTGCGGCACAGAGCAAGTAAGTGGGCCGGAGTGCCCCGGCTCCCGCCACGAGTAATGAAGGCACCAGCAAATTTCGCCAATTAAAGCCCCCCGCAAGCGGCCAGCGGGCAAGCGTGAGGATCAAGGCCAGAATCATGGCCGATCCCGTCAGTGAACTGCCGGTATTGATACGGGGCACCGAGACGAAGAAAAGACAGCCGACCGCCAAAAATCGAAACAGCGCGAGGTTTTTGGGGATTTGCCGAGAGTAATGGAGCAGCATCCCGAAAATCATCAGCATGCCAAATCCACGGTCCGGAATATGAGCGTTGCGCTCTCCGCCCACGATCATGACCAGGGCCTGCAAAAGCGACTGACCGCCATACGTTCCCATCCGACGCACATTAAATGGCTCAATCAGCGTTCCGGTTTGCAGGATTTTCTGCGGGAAAAACAGGTAGCATACCACATCATCGTTCGGATCTATTTGAAAAGGCCAGGCGATCGAAGAGGCAAAGGCCAGCGCGGCGAGTCCTCCGAGCACTAAGCCCGGCCACGACACACGGAAATCCGCCCAAGCCGGTGGTTTGCGGCGCATGGAATCGACGGCGAACCCGAGCGCCGCCGCCGCACCCGCGACAACAACCAGACTGAGCATGACGGTGACGGCCAGATGCAACGCCATGAGCAAACCGCCGATGGCGAGCACCACGGCCATGCCCCATGCGGCCTTCAGCCCCCATCCAAGGTCGTCAAACTCGCGCTGGTTGAGAACCCGCCGCAGCAGTTCTCCGTAGCCCAGAAAACTCGCGAAAATAAAAAGGCTCCACCACAGGACGGGGAAATAAGCGGGGTGCATGGGGAAGAAGGCGTGCGGCAATATGAATCAGGCCATGGATATCGGGCGGCGGTGAGGCATCCTAATCCTGTGGGCGCTCGTTGAGGCCGAGGTAGCTGAAAATTAGGCTGAAAAGAACGGTTTGGAAACCGAGCGAGGAGAGCGTGCGGCCTGCGATCACAGCGCGGGTGGCTTCCTGGGGATTGAGGTCGCCGTAACCCTTGGCGGCCCAGCCTAGCAAGACCGAGGCGATCAGCCCGAAGCCTGCGAGCATAAGAATGCCTCCGCCGATCAGGCCTTTTTCCAGGGTGAATATCTTGAATGTCTTCGTCAGCCCGCGGCTCGGCGGCAAGAGGCCGTGCGTGAAGGCGTAGATGCGCGCGAAGCAGGCGAACAACACCATCTGATAGCCGAAGATGGAAACCAGTCCCACGACCTCCAGGGTGTTGAGGTCAAAGTTTATCCCGCCGACGACGACAGGTCCGGCCAGCAGGCGCAGGAAGGCGGTCCCGCCCAGCGCCAGCGTAAGTATCCCCGGATACAGCAGCAGCCACTTGGGCGAGAACAGCAGCATGAAGCGCAGGTGCCGCCAGCCGTCCCGCCAGCTGCGGAGATGGGGCGGGCGGGAGCGGCCGTCCTTGTGCAGGGTGATCGGAACCTCCCTGATAACGAGTTTGTTGAGCGAGGCCTTGATCACCATCTCGGAGGCGAACTCCATGCCGGTGGTGCGCAGGTCCATCTTGAGGAAGGCGGCTTTGGTGAGGGCGCGGAGGCCGCAGTGGAAATCCTGGCTGGGGCACTTGAATAGCAGGCGACCGATGAAGGTGAGCACGGGGTTGCCGATCCACTGGTGTTTCCAGGGCATCGCACGGGGCATGATGGTGCCGCCGCCGCGGGGCATGCGGCAGCCCATCACGAGGTCTGCGCCGGCGCGGAGTTTTTCTACGAAGGGCGTGATCTTGGAGAAATCGTAGCTCATGTCGGCGTCGCCCATGATGAGAAAACGCCCGCGCGCTGCGTTCATGCCGCCGCGCAGAGCGTTGCCATAGCCGCGCGCGGGGATGGGCACGACGCGGGCGCCGAGTTTTTGCGCTATTTCCTGCGAACCGTCGGTGCTGCCGTTATCGGCGATGAGGATCTCGCCCTCGACTCCGGCGGCGGCGAGACCGGCGCGGGCGGCGGCGATGCAGCCGGCCAGCGTCTCCGCCTCGTTCAGGCATGGCATCAGGATGGTGACTTCCGGCGTCTCGGCAGACTCGGGGCGGTGGTGGGTCATCGCGCGGTGATCCAGACCTTATTGGCCTGGAAGGATGCCGCCATTTCCGCGGCTTGGCGGCGGCGTTCATCGTTGGCTTGAATACGCCCCTCGGCCACGTCCCGGGCGATCTGCACGGCCGCCGTGAAATCCCCTAGGGCGGCCATGCTGGCGGCGCGGGTGAGAGCGAGCACGGCAATGTCGTGGGGCATTTTCTCCAGACGATCACAGCACGAGAGGGCGAAGCGGGGGTCGCGGGCCTCGGGGGTCGGCAGGGTGGCTATGACCCAGGCGACGTTGTGCAGGGTTTCCGGGGTTGAGTCGGCAAACTCCCCCGTGCGGCGCAGCACTTTGGCGACCAGCTTCCATTCGGCGGCCTTGCCGAGCTCCGTCGCCACCTGTCCGGCGAGCGCGGCGCGAATGCTGGCGTTGGCCTCTGGCAGCGCCTTGAACAACTGGGTCACGGCTTCCTCGTAGCGATGTTGTTCGAGATAAAGGTTGGCCAGTTCGACCATCACCAGGCCGCTGCCGGGCTGGGCTGCGAGGATGTCCTTGAACGTGGCTTCCGCGAGATCGGGCTTGCCCTCGACCAAGCGGGTGTAACGGGCGAGGTGGAACCGCGCTTCGCTCAGGCTCTGCTCGGGGACGACCTGGAGGAGGAGAATTCTCTGCTGGAGATACTTGCTGAGTTCATTGGGGGGGAAGATCAACGGGCGCACCCAGACGGGGATGCGTTGGTCTCCAAGGAGGGCTTTACCGAAGGAGTTTTGCACGGAAACGCCCGCGACCGGCACGGGGTGGAGGATGTTGAAATACGGCTCGATAAAGTTCTCCCAGTTCATGAGCGAGACGTGCGTGACGCCGTGTTTTTTCATGAAGGCGAGCGCCTCGGCCTCGTTTTGAGCGTTGAGCCCCTCGGCGGCGGCCTTCAGTCCGGCGACGTTTTCCCAATACAAGGTGCCGATGGTGCGAAACCCGCCGAACGCGGCGAGAAGGCAGGAACTGTTGGGACTGCTGAGAAGGACCACGGGTTTTCCGGCCGCACTCTCGAGGATCGTCCGCGCCATCTGGCGGTGAAGCAGCGCGATGCCCTGGCCGAAGGTGAGCGACTTCGGGTCGCGATACTGCGCCCAGGCGGCGCCAATGTTCCCCTTGAACGGGGGCGTGACGAATTGATAACCCAAAGCGAGCAGCCCCAAGATCGCAACGGCCCTCACCCAGCGGGCGGCGGGCAGCGCGCGCCAGAACTGGGTGATGACTATTCCGGCCAGGGCGATGTAGAGCGGCCCGTGGAGCATCCCCCATCGCACCTGATACAACTGCAGGCCCGTGATCAACAGAATGGGGAGGGTCATGAAGACCATAACCGCCTTCGCCCCGGAGCCGACCCGACGCAGGAACATCAACGCTCCGCCGATCAAAAACAGCACCGGAAGCCAGCCAAAAGCCAACCACAAGGGCTGCTGATGGAGCTCCATCACTTTTGCAAGGGGGAGCAGCTCGAAAATGTTTTTCCACAGCCCGGCCATGAAAGGGTCAAAGGGGATGTAAACGGCGTTCCCGCCAATCACGATCGCCGCAGGCAGGGCCGCGCATGCGGCGGCCGGCCACAGAAGCTTCCGCCAAGGGAAGACGTTGCCCTCCTCTCCGAGCGCGCAGAGCCAGTGGGTCAGGCGCGAGATGATCCAGCCTCCCCCGAGCCAAGCCAGGGCGTAGAGGGGATGGTTGATCTCCAGCCGCATTCCGATCTCGGAGGGGAAATATTCCAAGAGATAAAAGAACAAGCCGCCCGCCGCGCCCCAGACGGCCCAGAGCCGCCAGAGACCGGCGTCGAATGTCAGCCCTTCGCGCCGCAGCCTGCGGCCGAAAATCACGCACGCCACCACCGCACCAACCCCGATGGAGGCCAGCACCACGGCGATCGAGATGGCGCTGATCCACATCCCGGCCGCGCCGCAGATCGCCGAGAAAATCATGCCGTGCCGCGCCTGCCGCATCGAACGCGGCAATACAAAGTCCCCGCCCGATTCCGCCTGCACCCAGCCCGCACCCGCCCAGGCGATGCCGAAGATGGTGCCCAGAATCGTAAAGGCGATCAGCCCGTGATGGTCGGGATAAGCCGGCATGAACCCTTCGTAAAAGGTGGAAACCGCCACCATGCCGATGGCGATCACCGCGCCGCACAACGGGCCGAACCGACGCGCCGCCAAGGTCGGGAAACTCCCAAGTGCCAGCGCCAGCAAAATGGGATTCGCCCAGATCGACATGCGAAAAATGCTGTTCCGCAGCGAATCGCCGGTGGACGACTGGTAGATCTCGCCCAAGCCGCGCAGATACCAGGCGAAGCCGGAGCTCCAATGCACCTCGCGGCCATCGGGCGCGTTGTCGAAATCGGTGTGACGCACGCGCCATTGACCGTTCTCGCCGAGGTGCTCCGCGTGGCGGTTCCAGACGTAGCCGTCATTCGCGATCTCGTTCAGGAAAACGGGCAGCCGCTTCTCTTGCGCGAGCCCGTTGTCCATCTGATCACAAAGCCGCACCGTCACCGCATCCACGAGAAACGCGTGCGCCAGCACCCAAAAAATGCACAAAAGAAGCACCGGTGAAATAAGATACCAGCCGGGTGCAACGGAGTTTGGGCGCGGCGAATGATTCGATGGGGTTTCCACAGGGCGGAAAGGCTGCATTTGGCTTCGGGCGAGAGCAAGCCTCCGCTGGCCGGAGCGGGCCGCCGTGATTTTCCGTCTTGCGCCGTCCGCCCGGCGTTGCGGTCATGACTCTTTCACATGATCGCTCCAGAAACTTTTTCCCACATCGAGAACATCAAAAGGCGCGCCGGGCACCTATGGAGGTTTCTTTGACTGCGATCAAAAGCTTCGCGAAATAGAGGCCCTTGACGCCCAGATGGGCGACCCCGCGTTCTGGGACAACAACGAGCGCGCCCAAAAACACATCGCCAAGGTCAACACCCTGAAACGCGCCGTCCTCCCCGTCGTCGCCTTCAAGAAGCGCGTCGACGACCTCGACGTGATGATCGAGCTGATCGAAGCGGGCTCGCCCGAAGAAAAAGAGGAATACTCCAACGAACTCACCACGCAGGTCGTCGCGATGGTTCCCGAACTCGACCAGATCGAGATCGGAGCGTTTCTCACCGGCCAGTTCGACCGCAACAACGCCATCTTTTCCATCCAGGCCGGCGCGGGCGGCACCGAATCCAACGACTGGGCCGACATCCTTTTCCGCATGTATTCGCGCTGGGCCGAGCGCCGCGGGTTCACCACAGAGCTCATGGACGTGCAGCCTGGCGACACCGCAGGCATTGCCAAGGCCACCATCCTCATCAAGGGCGAAAACGCCTACGGCTACTGCAAGGCCGAGCGCGGCGTCCACCGTCTCGTGCGCATCAGCCCGTTCGATTCCAACGCGCGCCGTCACACGTCGTTTTGCGCGGTGGACGTGGTCGCCGAGGTCACCGACGAGATCAAAATCGAGATTCCCGAGGACGAGATGCGCATCGACGTTTACCGTTCCTCCGGCAAGGGAGGGCAAGGCGTCAACACGACCGACTCCGCCGTGCGCATCACGCACATTCCGACGGGCACGGTGGTCGTCTGCCAAAACGAGCGCTCTCAGATCAAGAACAAGGCTACCGCCATGAACGTGCTGAAGGCCCGTCTCTACGAAAAGAAGCAGGACGAGCAGCGCGCCGAGATGGACAAGTTCTACGGCGACAAGGGCGAGATCGGCTTCGGAGCGCAGATCCGCAGCTACGTGCTCCAGCCCTACCAGATGGTGAAAGACCTGCGCACCGGCGTTTCCACGAGCGACACGCAGGGCGTGCTCGACGGCGACATCGACCGCTTCATCACCGCCTGGCTCCGCGCCGGCTGCCCGCGCCACCGCAACAAGGACATCCAGATCGACGACGAGTAATCGTTCTCCACCGGTTGAATCTGATCACGATAACGATTTAATCCGCCGTCATGCCCGATCTCGCCCACGACCAGCTTCAGTCCGCGTTTGCGGCCACGTCGTTGTTCGAGGCCAAGTCGTGGCAGCTCTCGCCCGAGGCGTGGGCCCTCACCTCCGATCAAGTCGTCCAGCTCGAAGCCATCGGCGCGGCCTGTCTCGAGTATCATCAGGCGCTGGAAACGCTCTATCTGCGTTCGGCGGCCGGTAAAAATCTCCTGCGCAACAAGCCGCTCCTCGCACCTTGGGTCGCCGACTACCTCGACCGGGGAAAGCCCGCCCACCTCGTCGCTCATGCCCGCAACCCGAAAAACCGCGGCGTATTTCCGACTGTTCTGCGGCCCGACTTGTTGTTGACCGACGAGGGCTTCGTCATGACCGAACTCGACTCGGTGCCCGGTGGTATCGGGCTCACGGCCTTTCTCAACAAACTCTACGCTGAAAACGGCACGATCCTCGGCGCGGGCGATGCGATGATCCGCAATTTCTACGAGTCGCTCGCCGCGTTGCGGGGCGACATCCGTAATCCGCTCATCGCTCTCGTCGTCTCGGATGAGGCCGCCACCTACCGCCCCGAGATGCACTGGCTCGCCGAGCAGCTTCAGCTTCAGGGCAAGCGTGTGTTTCTGCTGGAGCCGGACGATATTTTTCCGCTCGGCTCGTCGCTGTGTTTCGATGTCGAGGGAAACCCAGATAAAATCGATATCATCTACCGTTTCTTCGAGCTCTTTGACTTGGAAAACATTCCCACGGCGAAGTTTTTTTTCGAGGCGTGGGAGGCGGGCGAAGTCGCCATCGTTCCTCCTATGCGGCCTTATCAGGAGGAGAAAATGGGTCTCGCGCTTTTCCATCACCACTTGTTGCAGGAGTATTGGGCCGAGGCGCTCGGCGGACGGACGCTGAAGCTTCTGCGCCAGCTCATCCCGATGTCGTGGGTGGTGGACCCGGCGCCGCTGCCGCCCGGCGCGGTGCTTGATGCGCCTCGGGTCGGAGGACGCGCCCTCAATGACTGGCGCCAGCTCGCCGCCGCCTCGCAAAAGGAGCGCGACCTCATCCTGAAAATCTCCGGCTACCACGAGACCGCCTGGGGCGCACGCAGCGTCATCCTCGGCAGCGACTGCTCGCGCGAAGAGTGGCAGGCGGGCGTGGAAATGGCCGTTGCCGATGCTCCGTCCAATCCGCACATCCTCCAGGAATTCAAAAAACCGCGCCGCGCAAAGCACCGCGTTTACGACCGGGAACAGCAGATTCGCGATGTTGATGGACGGCTGCGTCTCTGTCCCTATTATTTTGTGACGGCGGGCAAGGTCGCGCTGAGCGGGGCGCTGGCGACCTTTTGCCCGCCCGATAAAAAAATCATCCACGGCATGCAGGACGCCGCGTTGCTGCCTTGCCGGATTCGGGCGTCGATTGAAGGCGAGTGAGTTCCGGAACTGGCTGCTTGTCTTTTGGGGTGAAGACCCTACTAAAAACGGCATGCGTCGTTCATTTTTATCTCCGTTCTGTTCGGTTTCGATGGGAACAGCCCTTGGGCTTTTTGGTTTACTGGCGGTTCTCGATACGAGTTCCGTGGCGCGTGCCGCTGACAGTGCCGATATCGCGGCCTTGCGCGCTCGTGCAGACGGCGGCGATGCCGTGGCGTTGTTCAAGCTCGGGGCAATGGCCGAGGCGGGTGAGGGGCAGCCGGCTGATCTGGCCGTCGCGCTCAAATTTTATCTCAAGTCTGCGCAACTAGGCTACGGCCCCGCCCAGTTCAATGTCGGCAATCTCTACTCGAACGGTGTCGGCGTGAAGCAGGATTTGATGGAAGCCGCCCTGTGGCTTCGTCAGGCGGCCGATCAGGGATTGCCCGAGGCCCAGTATAATCTAGCCCTCGCCTACGAGACTGGCCGGGGAGTCTCCAAGGACGACGCCCAGGCGGTTAAGTGGTATAAGGTCGCTTCCGACAAGGGGTATCCGCAGGCCAGCTATAACTTGGGCCTGATGGCTGAGGATGGCCGAGGCATGGACCGCAACGACGTGCTTGCGGCCAGCGTTTACCGCAAGGCGGCGGAGAAGAACTTCGGGCCTGCGCAAAATAATCTCGGCATCATGATCGCGGAGGGCCGCGGCGGACTTGCTCCGGATCAGGCCGATGCGTATGCTTGGCTCACGCTCGCTGTGGAAAACGGCGTCAAGCCGACCGCCCGCGACATCATTTTGCGCCGGTTGAGCGAGATGCAGATGGCCGATGCGCGCGTGAAGGTCGCCACCCTGCGCAATCAACTCGGGCTTCCCGTAGCCGCGGCGGTTCCCGCCGCTGCTACGACTCCCGCCCCCGTTCCTGTGGCCGCTCCTGCGCCCACGCCCGCGCCGACGGACCGCATCGGCCAACTGGAGGCGGAGGTCGCCACCGCCCGCTCCGCCAACGCGCAGTTGCTGGAGGACGCCCGCCGCCTCGCGCTCGAGAAAACCGCCTTGGAGGCGAAACTTGCCGCGCAAACGGCGGCCGCGCCCTCCGCCGATTTGGGCGCGCAACTCGAGGCCAGCAGAAAAGCGATCCAGAACCTCACCGAAGAAAATCTCCAGTTGAAAGCCGCCGTGGCCGCGCCGGCAGCGACCGCGCTTGCCTCAACGGGGGCCGACGGCGACCCCGCCCAGCTCAAGCAGGCGCTGAACTCTGCCGAGCTTCGCCTCAAGAGTCTCGCCGAGGACAATAGGCGGCTCAACGACGAGGTGAAGCGCTCCATTTTTGAGATGGGCAGCCTCCGCCGTGAGATGGACTTGCTGCGTCAGGGTTCGGGCGGCAAGGCGTCCGCTACCGCCGACTCCGACGCCACGAAACGCATCGCCGATCTCACGCAAAGCGTCGCCGCGTTGCGCGCCGCCAACGACAGGTTGGAGTCGGATGCGAAGCGCCTGACCGCCGCCCCCGCGCCCGCTTCGGACGCGGAAGCCGCCGTCCTAAAACGCCAGCTGGCCGATCTGCAGGCTGAGAACGCCCGCCTTTCGACAGGTTTGCAGGAAGCACGCGCGGCCGTCGCCCAGTCCAAGGCATCCGCCGAGCAAAATGCCGATCTTAAAAAACGTTTGGACGAGACTTCCACCGAACTGGCCAAGGTTCGTGTGCAGCTCGCCTCGGTGAACATTCCCGGAGCCGAAAATCCCCAGGCCGCTGCGCTTGCCAAACAGGCCGAGCAGGCGCGGGCGGAGGCCGCCGACCTCAAGACGTCCGTCTCGCGGCTTGAGCAGACCAACGCGAATCTCCAATCCAGCCAGGAACAGCTCGCGACTGAAAACGCCCGTCTCGCGGCTAGCGCCCGTTCCCAGGGCGAAAACGTCGCGGCCATCCGCGCCCAACTCGCCACCGCCGAGTTGAATCTGGCCGATGCCCGCAAGCAGCTTGAAAACGCAAGCTCATCGGTGCAGCAGGCGGCTTCCGAGAAAAGCGCCCTTCAGGAAGCGATCGACCGCCTCACCAGCGATAACAAGCGCCTCAAGGATTCCTCCTCCAAGCCCTCGGCCGAAGTCGAGCGTCTGACCCAGCAGGTCGCCGACCTGCAGAACGCGCTCGTATCCGCCAAGACAGCCATGCTCGCCGAGCAGGCCCGCGCCTCGCAGGCCGCCGAGCAGGCCGCCGCCGCAGCCAAAGCCATCGCCGCCAACCAGCAGACAATCGAAGGTCTGAATGCCAAGGTG
>JANYJB010000033.1 GCA_025361935.1 Verrucomicrobiota bacterium | reverse complement strand
ACATTATTGATGCCCGCTGCGGCGATGGCTTCATCCAGCGCGCTTTGGAGGCCAGTGTTGTCGGTGTTAGCGACCAGACGGCGGTTCACAAAATCAGACAACGAGCGGAAGGGGCCGCGGGCCTTTACGGCGAGGACCATTTTAGCCGCGAGAGTATCGATTTCCGCCGAGGAGAGATTTCGATAACCGGTCCATGCGTCTGTGCTGATGCCATCACTCGCGTTGGTATTGCCGCCGGTCTGGTGCAAGCTGCGCGCAAATGCCCCCGTCAAACTTGTTGCCATGTCTGTCGGGTAGGGAATTTGATTAAGCGATGAGAACAGTGCCTTCCAAGCTTCTAACGAGGTCGAGTTGACGTTAAACGCCCCGATGTTGAGCAGGTTTTTCGCAGCGGAACGGGAGCTAGAGGAATAATCTTGAGTTATGTCAGTGGTGGTGGAGTAGACTTTAGGTGTGTCCATACCGCTCCGGAAGGGGCGGAATCGGGCGTTTGCCATCTTATCCGGGGCGAAGTCAAATGCGCCCGTTTGGGGCAGGGCGGAAAAGAAATAGGCATCAAACAGCTCACGGTTCAGTAGGTATGAAGCATCATAGTAACTACTGTTGAATGTCTTGTCTCGGTCTATGAGGGGAGACGCATGGGAGTTGCCGATCGCATATCCCGTTCCAAAGCTCAACGCTTGCATGGCAGCGGTGGTTACCGGGAAGGAGGCGGCGTTGGGAGGAACTCCTGTTGTAAAAAGAAAAGTTGGATTGAAGCCGTTTAGATGTCCGGTGGCATTAAAATGCTGGAGTTGCCCTAAAGATACCAGAGGAACATCGGTGACAAAATTAGGTGCTTCATAAAATACAGCCGTGGGGGTATGCGGGTTTGTTGAAACATTGGCCGGTCCATTTTCAAATACGGGCACGTCACCCAGACTACGCTTTCCCCAATAAACAGGTCTTTTTTTAATGCTGTTCAAAGTGGTTTGAGAACCCATTACAAGCTGTCTTGAATAGTAAGGGGCGCCAGGGTTGTTTTGAGAGAACGAATAGCCGCCGACGGCGCTGCCGCCGTCGGTCATGCCAAGAACAGTGCGAAGATTGATCCCATTTATTTGATTTACACCGGGGATGTCACCCGGACCTTTCCGATACATACTATACCCTCCAAGTATAATGGGGCCCGCTGATGTTGTTTGGTTGGCTAATCCGACCGGTCCAAACCCCAAGCCCTCTACACGCTGAAGGAGGTTTCCGGTGCTACTCCATAGGTTGATACTCATGGAACCACCACCCAGTGTTGTGCTTCTATCTCCGAGTCTACTGCCTACGCCATTTGGGACTTTTAATTGAGCACCAGTTAGCGCGAAATAGGGTGTTTGGAGCATATCAATATAATTGGTTGGACTCCAGGAGGAATCCATATTATAAGCTAATGGAGTTGCTGGACTGGTCGCGGGATGTGCGCCGACAGCTGATAAAGAAAAAACAATAGCTTCGCCGGGGTTTATCTCAGGGGAAACTAGCTTAAATTGCATTTTTTCATATGCAGTAAATAATCGCTGGGATCCCTTGAATGTATATTTGGTGGCTGGGGGGCCCGTGTCGTCAATGGCAGTAATATACCAACCAAAATTCGTGAAGCTCCCTGGTGTGGCTGTATATCCGCCACTAAAATCAACCGTAACGTAGTAAGTTGTAGCAGCGAAAGGTTTATTATAGGGATTGGCTATTACAAATGCTGGGTAAAGGAGCAAATGCACATTGTAGGTTGTTAAATTGGGATTTACATTTGGCGTCAAAACACGAATATCCACGCCATTGAGTAGTCTGGCGGAAAGCAGGACAGGATAAATGCCGTGCTGGGTCGGCGTCTGATCAATCGGCGCCAGTTTAGCCGGATTAGTTAACTTAGAAAATGACCACAACTGCTCCCAAGTCGGCCCTTGATCCCAAGTGTCACCGGCTGTCGATTTACCGTCGTCGTTTAGATCAGTAACGATAGGATTAAAGGTGCTACTACCTGCGGAGCCACTCACAGTCCAAGTGCGTTTCGACCCCAGATGTTTCGTCAATTCGGTTTGAAACTTGGCCAATGTCGTCTGCGCGAAGAGATAAGTTAAATCTCCTTGAAGACCGCCTCTGTGGGTATCGCTCAGCACGCCGGCGGAATAGGTGGTGACGTCATGAAAAAGCGAGCTCGGCACCGTGGTCTTAATCCCAGTGTTGAACAACGGAAGCTGCTGCGGGGTTAAGACCTTGGCAATGGCTAGACGGGCGGTGGCGCCGGTTGCTGTTGTATCAGTCGTAATGGTCATATTGCCGAGTCCGGTCATCTGTTCGACGCCGAGGCGCTGGGCCGCGCTGAGGCGCAGCTGATCTGTCGTGCTGTTGCCACTGAAGGTTGGACTGTGTGTGAATGGATCGGTCAAATTGGCTCGGGCTTTCACGCCTTCGTCGCCCACCCACCAGCCAAAGTGGCCGATATCTTGACTGGCGCCGATGCCGGTCACAGTCGCGGTGATTGCCTGCGTCCCCACGACAACCGTCGTGGTGGTGTTGCCGGTGAACAGCGTGACGGTGCTGTTGCCGACGGCGTTGGCGGCGGGTGGGCTGATGGAGCTGGTGTTGACGCGCACGGTGGCGTTGCCGGAAACCAACCACTCGGGCGTGGAGGTGGTGCTGTTGCTGGTCCAAACACCCGTCCACTTGAACTTCGGGATGCTGGTGGTGGCCGAGAGGATGTCCGCGGTGGCCGTGACGCGCTGATCGGGACCGGCGGTGCGCTGCAGTTCGCCCATGGCAATATTCAGAGCCATGATCGCGTTCTGCCGCGCCTTTTGCAGGGACTGGTTGTTGGTCGCCACCTGCGTCTCGACGCGGGTGAGGGTGGAGAGACCCACGAGCAGCAGCACCAGGAACGCCAGCAGCGTGATGGTGATGAGCAGGGCGAAACCTTGCCGCCCCGAACCACGGGGAGAAAAGCGTTTCGAGGCGCGCGGGGCGTCAACAGGAGTTGAAACGGAGTTCCGCGCCCGGCGAATCCGGGCCAACCAGACAGATGCAAAAGACATGGGGGTGAGGTTTAAAGAAGCACCCGTTTTCAAGGGGAAAACGGGACGTAAAGTTGAATGATGATAACTAAAGTCAGCGTTAGGCAGAATTCAAATGCCTCGCGCAAAAGGCAAACAAGAATACTGCCCAAAAGACGGCGGGCCGCACGGCGCGGCCTTCGCCGCCCCAAGACTCCAACCCAGATTGATCGGCCGCCTGCGCGGCCGTCAAACCGACTGGTAAATCTCGCCGAGGCGCGTGAGGCTGCCGTCGTCGTTGAACAGGGCGCACGAGCCGAGCGAGGGGCTGGAGGGCCTGGCCGCAAACCAGGCGTAGCGTTGCAGGAATGCGCAGGCGTCGAGGCGCGGTAGCAGCTCCGTCATGAAGGCTTGGACGCGCTCGGGGCTGTGGATGTTTTCGGCGCGGGTCTTGGCCTTCCAGTCGCCCACGCCAAACTCGGTGATCCAGAGCGGGCGGCGGTAAAGCGCGTGCACCGCCTCCAGCCGTTGCATCAACGCATCGGCGTTGGGGCCGCCGTAGGAATGAACCGCCACGAAGTCCACGCGCAGCGAGCGTTCCTCGACGCCTTTCATGAAGGCCTTCATCCAGTCCTTGTCGGGATGCACGCAGGCGGGGCTGACCAAGGGCACGCCGAGCGCCATCAGCTTCGGCCAGACGGCGAGGGCCTGCTCCACGGTCATGTTGCCTTGCTTGGGGGTGTCGGGCTCGTTCAGGCCGAGCAGGTATTTGCTCTTCTGGAGTTTGATTTTTTCGGAAACCCGCGTGAGCGGGTCGCCCGCCTTCGCGCGAAAAACCATCGGGACAAACTCGATCCCGTCGGGGGCGTTTACGGGCAAGTCCGGCCCCCAGTTGTAGAACCAATTCACGTTCACGGCCTGCAACTTGGCGCGCCAGGCCGGGTCTTTGGTGGACATGCCGAGGCCGCGCTTCGGGTGCGGGTGACGCGAAGTCCGGGACCAGGGGGCCACGCAGGCGGGGAGGAGGGCCGTCGCGGAGGCGGCGAGGCTGAGTCGGATAAAATCTCTGCGATTCATGGAGGTTTTTTGTGAGGTGGTGGTTGGGGAAACTCAGGGTGCGCGCACGCCGTCGGTGACGCGGTAGCCGGTCGGCGTGATCAGTTGCGCGGCGGTGATCGCGCCCGCGTCCGCCGGCAAGGGGAGTTCGAGGGCGGCGGTCCCCGGGGCGATGTCGGGCAGGGTGATCGTGCCGCTCTTGGCCCCGGCGTTGGTCCACTCGACGCGGTAGCCGCGCAGGGTGTAGCTGGGCAATTCGCCGGCCGCGCGCGGCGTGAGCACGATGCGGCGGTCGTCGAAGGCCAGCGCCTTCACGGGCGCGAAGGCGCGGCGCACGTCCGCGTAGGCGCACTTGGGTTTGCGGTTCACATCCACGACGCCCCACTCGCGGTTGCCCGAGGCGGGCGTGTTTTTGTAGTCGCTGCGGTAGTCGTTGAATGTCCACAGCGAGCCGCCGATCACGTAGGGCTCCTCACCGATGGCGGCCCAGATTTCCGCAAGGTGCGGGATGCGCGCGTTCGCGCCGACGCCGAACTGATCGACGCCAAACTCGGACATGAAAACCGGCTTGCCGGGCCAGTCGGCGCGGACCTTGCGGATGGCTTTGAGGAAGGCCTTGGGCGAGGAGGAATAGACGTTGAGCATCGCGAGGTCGCTGTGGGTCACGCCGTCGTTGGAGGGGTTGGAATCCGGTTTCTGCGCGGTGTTGCTCACGTAGGTCACGAAGCGGTGCGGGTCGAGTTCGCGGCGCACGTAGTCGTTCATCGACTTCACGTAGTCGTAGTTGTTGCCGATCTCGTTGCCGGTGCTCCAGCCGATGATGGAGGGGTGGTTGTAGTCGCGGGCGATCATCTCGGCGAGCCACTGTTTCGCGAGCGGGTCGTCGGCCACGACATGCGTGTCGCCTTTGCCCCAGACGGGAATCTCGGCGACGATCATCAGGCCTTTTTCGTCGATGTAATCCAAGAGGTTGGGCGCGTGCGGGCTGTGCATGAGGCGCGAGAAGACCGCGCCGGACTCCTTCATGAGATCAACGTCCTGGCGCACGAGCGCGTCGGGCTCGGTGTTGCCGGTCTGGGAGCTGTCGTTCACGCGGTTGAAGCCGGGCACGCGGATGTGTTCGCCGTTGAGGTAGAGGCCGTCGGGTTTGAGCGCGACCTGGCGGATGCCGAAGCGGTCGCGGCGGGCGTGGAGCACGCGGTCGCCGGCTTTGAGCGTGGCGAAGGCGGCATAGAGGGAAGGGCGGTCGAAGTGCCAGAGCGCGACCTGCTCCTTGGCGAGGTCGAGCTGAGTGTTCACGTCAATCGTGCCGCGCGCCGGGATGGTGGCGGTGAGCGTCGGCGTGTTCGCAGCGGGACGATCAACGGTCTCGCCCGCACCGACGAGGCCGAGGGCGTGAATCGCGGTCGAGAGTGTGACGTCGAGCGGCTTCGCGGAGGAGTTGGCCAAGCGCAAGGTGAGGAAGAGGCGGGCGGTGCCGGTGGCGAGATCGGGCTCGGCGCGGATGTGCTGGTAAACGATGCGCGCCTCGCTGTTGGCGCGGAGGGAAACGTCGCGGCTGATGCCGCCCCACGCCCACCAGGCGCCGCGCCGGTAGGTGCTGTCGGCGCGCACGGTGACGACGTTGGGCGCGTCGCGGCGCACCACGTCGGTCACGTCGAATTCAAACGGCGTGTAGCCGCCGGAGTGGGTGCCGAGCACGCGGCCGTTGAGCGTCACCTCGGCTTCTTGATAGACGGCGTCGAAGCACAGGCGCACGCGGGCGTCGGGCGCCCAGTCGGCGGGCACGGTGAAGTCGCGCTGATACCAGCCGGCGCCCTTGTATGTGGCGAAACGCGGGTCGGTGTCCCAGTTGCCCGGCACGGGAAGCTCGGCCCACTGGGTGGTGGCGTCCGGCGCGGTGATGCTGAAACGCCAGGTGCCGTTGAGCGACTGCACGGACTCGCCCGCAGTCGGTCCCGACCAACTGGCGGCCTGCGCGAGGCAGGTCATGGCGAGGAATAACATCGCGAGAATACCGGATTTGGGGGGAAGATTAAACATGGTTAAGCGTGGGATATTTTACTGGCCGTAGATTTTGACAGTTTGAAGATGAAGGGCGTCGGGTTTTTCAAGGCGGCGCTCGATCTTCACATAGCGGGCCTCCTTGCCGGGAATGTGCGCTCCGGCGACGAAGCTGGTCACGGGGATTTCCCACGTGTCGAGGCGGTCGGACGCGGTCCAGATTTGCGTCCACTTGCGGCCGTCGGTCGAGAGTGAAACCGCCACGCCGGTCCTCCGCTCGGGATATCCCTCGCGGTTTTGGATAAAGATGCCGCGGACGGAGCGTTTGTCGCCTAGGTCGATGATGGCGCTGGGATTAACCTCGCTCCCGGTGTGGAAGGCGAACTGCCCGCCGGTCAAACCGCCGGTGAACAACCGGGGATGATCAGCTTGGTTGTCCCACTGCGATGCGGAGCTGATCGTGAGCGTGGCCTTGTCGGAAATCACGCCGCCGTATTCGGGGGCATCGAAGAGGGACTTCGCTTTTTTCGGCCGGATGATGTCGGCGGCCGGCGCGTCCAGCGTCAGTTCGATCACCGTGCAAAGTGGGTCTTCGAGTCCGGCGGGTATGGTGATGTCCAGCAGGTCGCCGGTTTGTTTGAAGGGGATATCCGTGCCGCCGTGTATCCGGGCCTTCAGGACGTTGGGCTTCAGGCCTCCAAGTTTCAATTCGCGGCCTTCGGGTATGGTTTTCAAGAAAAGGTAAACCGACTTGTCGCGGAAAACACTGCCGCCCCACTGGGTCGGCATCCACGGACCGCCGCGCGTTCCGTAGATGGCTCCCGCGTTCTTCTTCATCCACGCGCCCGCGCCGGCGAGCGAGGCGATTTGTCCGGCGTCAAACGCGCCGCTCCATTTGGGACCCCAGCTCAGGAGCACGTTGCCATCGCCGCAGAGGGTGCCGGCGAAAGTGTCCACCAGTTGTTTGGATGATTTGGCGGGGGTGTCGCTGTAAGACCAGGTTTTGCACAGGCACATGCAGCTCTCCCACGGGCGATGGTTTTGAAACATCCCCACGCGTTGCTCCGGGGTGTCGAAATCGCCGGGCACGCTCGTGCGGTTGTTGATGATGACGCCGGGCTGGAGCTTGCGGATCATGCGGGTGAGGTTTTCGGCGTCCCACATCTCGGCGGTGAACATCCCGCCCCAATACACGGCATCGAACCAGATGATGTCCACTTTGCCGTAGTTCGTGCAAAGTTCGCGGAGGGCGTCTTTTTGATAGCGGATGTAGCGCTGGTGCCGCTCGCCCTTCCAGTTGGTCGGGTCGTAGTCGGGATGGTGCCAGTCGCGTTGGGAGTAGTAGATGCCGAACTTCATTCCCGCCTGGTGGCAGGCATCGGCGACCTCCTTCAGGAAATCTTTTCCGTAGGGGGTCTTGGTGATTTTAAAGTCGGAGAGTTTCGTGTCCCACATGTGGAAGCCGTCGTGGTGCTTGGCGATGACCACGATGTATTTCATGCCGGCGTCCCGGGCGTATTGGACGAGCTGCTTGGCGTCGAAATCCGGCAGGCGGAGTTCATCCTTCCATGCGGTCCACTCCGAGGTCGGATAAGGGCCGGCGCCTGTGTCCGGCGCCTTGCGGACCTGGCAGACGCCCCAGCTCAGTTCGGCGTTTTTGAAGGTCGAGAGGCCGAAGTGGACGAACATCCCGTATTTCGCGTCGCGGAACCACTGGAGTTCCCCCGGCGTGGCGAAATTGCTCTGGCTCCACGCTTCCTTGGAAAAAACCTCAAAAAGAAACGCGGGATTCCTGGGGCGCGGGTCGTCTTCGATGACGGACCACTGCGCATGAAGCGGGCGGGCGATGGTCAGCAAAGCGGCGATCGCGCAAAGGAACCGGATCGTGTTTTTCATTAAGGAAGAGTCGTGAGGGGCGGACGTCATTTTCACTTTATCCCCGGCGCCGCAGCCTGGACCTGGCACCGGGGAAGAGGGCGAGTGATTCCGTTTGAGATCAGGGTTGATCGGTTTCAACCGGGAGCGCGGGGGATTCGGCTTCCGGAGGGATGACCTTGAACGCGAGGGTGCTGGCCGAAGCGCCGCCTTTGTTGTCCTGGGCATAGACCAGCAGCAGGTATTCGCCGGGGTTGTCCGGGGCGTTGATGACGGCGGTTTCATCGGTTTCCTGGGGGAACGGCCCCGCGACGCGGGTGGTCTTGCGGGCGGTCGAGTCGAGAATCCAGGTGACGAACTCGACCTTGTCTCCGTTGGGATCCTTGGCGGCGAAGCGCACGTGCAGGGGTTCGCCGGGTTTGGCGAGCCGCGCCTTGGCGCCGCCTTCAAATTCCAACTTGGAGAGCACCGGCGCGCGGTTGCCCGACGGGACCTGGCCGGTGAAATGCTGATACATCACCTCGGCCTGCGGCGTGATTAGCAGGTGGTCGAACGATTTCATCTTCGGCTGCCCGTTCGGTTCGGGATCGAGCAGGAGGCTGAAGTAGGTGGGCCGGTCGGAGGCCGCATAGTATCCCCATATGAAAATCGTCGAGCCCAGGCAAAGGCGCGAGGCGTCGATGGCGGCGTAGCAATCCTTCAGGTCGCCCACTTTTTTCGCGACCGGTTCGTCCAGCGCCACGCCCCAATCGGTCTTCGCGAAATTCCACGAGCCGTTGGTGTTGAATTCGGACATGTAGAACGGTTTTCCCCAGAATCTTTCGCCGTTTTTAACCGAGCTGCGCACCGCGCCCGTGCTGTAGCTCTGAAAGCCCAGCACATCGAGGTCGGGGGCGAATTTTTTCACCGCCTCGATGGCGTCTTGCTTGGCGTTGACCATGGTCAGGCTGGTGAGGTGGTTGGGGAAGCGCGCGTGGATGGCCTGCGACATGCGGTTGACGACGCGGAGGTAAGGCTCGTCGGTCGGGACTTCGTTGCCCAGCCCCCACATGAGGATGGCCGGATGGTCGCCGATGGCCTCGATTTTTTTGGTGAACGCCTGCACCATCTTGTCGCCATTGGCGTTGTAGTCGAAATCCCATGACCCGCCGTTCTTGCCCTTGTTTTTGCCCTGGTGGGGCATCCACTCGCTGACCACCATCTTCATGTCGAGGCTTTGGAGGCGATCGAGTTTTTCCCGCATTTTTTCGGGGGAAGAAATGGTGTAGCCGCGCACGGTGTTGACGCCGAGCCGGGACAGGCGGTCGAGGTCGTTATCGCCGCACACACCCTTGATCTGGAAGGACTGGAAACGCTCGAACCGTCTGCGTTCGGCTTCGGAAATGTCCTTGGGCATGACGAATGCCTGGGAGCACGTCGCGCCCATCAGAAGCAGCGCGAGCAGAAGCGGGGAGCGGGGCGTTGTTTTCATGAAAGGGAGGGGGAGTTGGACGGTTGGGGGGAACGCGCGATGCCGCCGAGCCAGAGGAAGATCAAGGCGAGGGGATGGAGGAACGCCATCGCCACAAACCACGGGCCGTAGCCTTGCCCGGAGACCAGATCAAGGAGCGGGCCGAGCAGCTTATGGAAGGCCGCGTCGAGGAACCCGGCGGCCTTGGTGGACGGGCCGGAAACGAGGGCGGCCACGATCATGTTCATGACGATGCCGCCGAGCGTGCTGCCCGCCGCCACCACGCTGAAGATGGTGCCGAGCGAGTGCTTGGGGGCGACGTCCACGATCAGCGCGCTGATGTTGATCAGCCATGAGAGGGCGGCGAACACTACTACGCCGGTAAGCACCATCGTGGGCGGCAATCCGCCGACGCTGGCGATCAGCGGCGAAAGCGGCGTGAGGCACGCGCAGCCCAGCATCACCCAGAGGCGCGCCTTAACCGGATCCGCGCCGCGTTTGATGAGGGCGCCCGACAACCAGCCGCCGACCAACGAACCGACGCCGGCGGCGGCGTAAACGATCCACGTGATGGTGAGGTCGGACTGCGCGACGGCGCGGTCGGTGTTGAGGTATTTGGCGAACCAGAATTGATAGAAATACCAGACCGGATCAGTGAGGAGTCGTGCGACGAGCAGCAGCCAGAGCGGTTTGAAACGCAGCACCTGTCCCCATGACCACGGCTTCGCATCCAAAGCGGAGGGAGCGGCGGCGCCGTCTTCGATGAGTTCCACCTCTGCCTGGGTAACGAACCTGCTTTCGCGGGGCTTGCGGTAAAGCATGAGCCAGGGAATCACCCAGAGAAGTCCCAGCAGTCCGGTGATGAGAAACGCCATGCGCCAGCCGGTCCCGTGGCCGAAGAGCGAGTCAACCCACGGCATGTTTCCGGCGAAGTCATAGGTCGCGAGCGGGATCACGATGTAGGGCGCGACGGTTGCGCCGATGGTCGCGCCCATGGTGTAGAAACCGATGGCCAGCGCCCGCTCGCGCGAGGGGAACCACTCGGAGACGATCTTGGAGGCGGCCGGCCAGATGCCCGCCTCGCCGAGGCCGAGTGAGAAACGCAGCGCGCCCATGGAGCGCAGGCCCTGCGCCCAGGCCGTGGACAGATTGGACAGCGACCACCAGACGACAAACAACAGGGTGCTCTTCCGCGTGCCCAGGCGGTCCACCAGTTTTCCGGAGACGAGATAGGCGAGGGTGTAGGCGATCAGGAAAATGTTGAGGATGTTCGCGTAGTCGCGGTTATCCAGACCGAGGTCGGCCTGGATGGTGGGGGCGAGCACGGAGAGAACCTGGCGGTCCACGTAGTTGAGAACCGCGGCGAGAAAAATGAGCGCCACGATCAACCAGCGCATTCCTTTGATTTTCATTGTTGGGAGAGGGTAGGGAGTTTGTGAAATCAGTCTCCGTCGGCCGCGCCGGCTTTGGGCTTCGACCACTGGTGCATGTCGAGGCCGGGGAAGGCGGGGGGGATGAGTTGCGCGTTCCACTTCTGGTAGGCGGCCTGCAGGTTGCTCAGGCGTTCGGGGTTTGCGGCGGCGAGGTCGTTGCGTTCGGAGAGGTCCTTGGCGAGGTTGAAGAGGAAAATCTTTTCGGATTTCTTGTCCTTCACGATCTTGAAGTCGCCCTCGCGCATGGCAAAGGCGCCGCTGTCGAACATGCGCAGGAAGATGTGTTCGTGGGGGGCGCCGGTTTTCTCGCCGCGCAGGTAGGGCAGGAGATTCACGCCGTCGAGCGGGCGTTCGGGGTTGGCGGGGATGTGGTTAAGGGCCGCGATGGTGGCGAAGATGTCGAGCGAAGAAACGGGTTCGGCGTAGGACTTGCCGGCGGGAATCTGCCCCGGCCAGCGGATGGCGAAGGGCACGCGGAAACCACCCTCGAAGGGTTCGCTCTTGCCGCCGCGCAGGGGGGTGTTGCTGGAGCCGTTGGCGTTCGTCGGGCCGCCGTTGTCGGACATGAAAACGACGAGGGTATCGTCGGCGAGTTTGAGTTCGTCGAGCAGGTCGAGCACCCGGCCGATGCCTCGGTCAACGATCGTGAGCATGGCGGCGTAGGTGCGGCGTTTTTCGTTTTTGATGCCGCTGAACTTGGCGATCTCGTCGGCCGGAGCCTGGAGCGGGCCGTGGGGCGCGTTGTAGGCGAGGTAGAGGAAAAACGGGTTGTCCTTTTGCCGGCGCACGAAGTCGAGCGCCTCGCGGGTGAACTCTTCGGTGAGGTAATGCTCGGTGCGCACCGGCTGGAAGCCGCGCAAGATCCAGGAGCGGTAGCTGTCGGGCTCGTTGCGGCAATCGAGGGTATTCTTGATCGTCAGCTCCTCCGGGAAATAGCGGTGGCCGCCGCCGAGGTGGCCGTAGAATTCGTCGAAGCCGCGGTTGAGCGGATGGAAGTTGTCGTTCGAGCCGAGGTGCCACTTGCCGATGGCCATGGATTTGTAGCCGCAGGGATGCAGGGCCGCCGCGAGCGTGGTCTCGCGCACGTCGAGGCCGGTGGTGTCAACCGCCGGCTGCCAGGCGGTGTTGCGTTCAAAACCGAAGCGCTGGGGATAACGTCCCGTCATGAAACCGGCACGGCTGGGCGCGCAGACCGAGAAAGCCGCGTAGGCGCTGGTGCAGACCTCGCCGCCGGCGGCGAGGCGATCCATGTTGGGAGTGGGGATGTCTTTGCAGCCGTTGAAGCCGGTGTCGCCGTAGCCTTGGTCGTCGGTCATGATGACGATGAGGTTGGGCGGGCGGTGTTCGGCTGCGGGCAAGGCGGCGGGGAAGGCGAGCGTGAGCGCGGAGAGTGGGAGCGACAGGCGGGCGAATGGGTTCATGCGGGCGAAAGGGTGCGGTTCAGGGTTTTTCGGCGGGCGCGTCGAGGAGACCGGGGCGGGGGTGGAGGCGGTAATCGTAGAGCTTGTCGGAGACGTTGCGAATCGCGTTCACGAGCGTCTCGTTCGGACGGTCAACCACGGTGACGAGGCCGACGCCGTAGTTTTCGCCGTCACTGCGGCCGGTGGCGATATTGTCCGACCACATGAACCAGTGGGTGCCGATCACGTTGGGGTTGGCCAGTGCGTCCGAGAGGTAGGCGCGATAAAGATCGGCCTGGTTGCGGGCGTTTGCCGCGCCGGTCAGGCCCACGCCCCAGACACCGTAATCGCGCACGCCGAAATGAAACTCGCTGATGAGGTAGGGCCGGTCCTCCGTCGTTTTGATCGTGAAATCGGCGACTTGGTAGCGATAGACGTTCGCGCTGATCACGTCGCAGTAGCGCGAGGCCGCCTCGCTGACGGCCGCGTTTGAGGTGTTGAAACGGCAGCCGAGGTAGAGGTGGTTGGGCAGATACGTGTTCATCGCCTCGCGGCACTCCCGGAAGTAGGTTGCGGCGAACTGCCCGAGGAAATCGAGCAGGTCCTTGGCGTAGGCTTCCCCCCCGCTTTTTCCGGCCTTGGGGGCGATTGCGGCGATGGTCTTGAATTTGGTTTTCCAGGCGGCGTTCAACGCCTCGATGCCGCCGTAGCGCTCATCGAGAAACGCCACCAACGCCCGCCGCGCCGGGGTTTTTTCGGGGCTGCCCATGATCGCCTCCACCAAGTCGTAGTTGCCCATCCATTCGAGCTCGTTGTCGATGAACACGCCGAGGAGCCAGGGGCTGCCTGCATGATCCGCGGTCAACCGGGAGAGATTCGCTTTCAGCGAATCCTTGAACGCGTCGGAATACGGATCGGGGATCTTCCGGTTCGCCCCGAATCCCTGTGTGTTCACGTGAACGATCAGGGTGTAGGGGACGCGCCGCGTGTTGATCACCTCGGCTGACGACCATGCGCCGATGGTGTTCATGCCCCAGTCGAACAAACGCGCAACTGTCGTCGCGACGTGCTTCTCCTGCCAGCCTTTCTCGCCGTCCTTGAGCCGGAGGTTTTTCGTGTAATACGCGATTCTCTTCGCGTCGCGGTCCGCCGCCGGGAAAAGCTCCTGTCGTCCCTTCGTGCTGGTGTCGGAGGCGCCGCCGACGCCGTTCACGCCTTGCGACCAGAACAGCCGGCCCTCCGGATCGACGAACCACCACACACCGTCGATTTTTTCCACCCGGAAAAACCCTGTCGCCTTCAACGCCGGGCCGTCCGCCAGCCCGCCGAAGCGGTCGCGGCCCTCGCGCGGGCCCGTGAAGCGGGCGGCCAGCGCGAGATCGCGTGCGGCGTCCTCGCGCAGTTCCTGCGGTTGCTTCACTTTGCCGGGCCAGTCCGCGCCGTTCGTCTGCCCAAATGTGTCCACCAGCGGCAGCTTCATGGTTTTCAACGCAGCTGGGTTGGTCGTGTAGTTTCCGATGCCAAAGGGACGGGTGAGCACAACGGTTTGCCCCGCCTCGGCGTTAACCCAGTCCAGGCTCACGGTGACGCGCCGGATCGCCTCCGCGGCCACATTTTGCCAGTGCTTTTGCATTCCCCAGGGAAACGCGTAGAGATTTCCCAACCGCTTCACGAACGGATGATTGTCCGGCAACGCGGGCCGCGTCATTAATGCCCGCAGATCCCCCGCCTCGTCCGGCCGCACCAAAAACCGGCCTTGCACGGTGTGGCTTAGCTGCGCGGGCAAGTCGCTTACGCCCGTGATCACGACGTCGAGCTCCGCGGACGCCCCGTTTTTCACCCGCACGGCCAGATCACGAAACGCGGAGACATCCAGCGCCTTCGCCGTGTAGTTAAACTCGACGGACAGGTGCCCGGCCGCCTCTTCCAGCCGCAGGGAAACGCCCGCCGTATCCTCGTTCAGGATGCGGCCGTCGCCGGTGACTCGCGTGGACTCTCCTGCGGCCGCGCTTGCGAGAATCTCCCCGGCTTGCGCAAACGGGCACGCGGCAGCAATCGCCATGAACAAAGCGCACAAATGAAATCCGCGGATCAAGCGGCGGGGGCGGAAATGCATGAGGTAAAAGAGACGCCGACAGGGGTGGCTTGCGGGAGAGGAGGGGAATTTACGCCGTCGGCACGGGGGCGGGCGCTTGGTGTCACTGACTAGGGGAAAGCTTGAGACACTTACCCTTGTTCGTAAATTTCGATATTGACCACACGAATGAATAGCCGGACAGATTTCAAACGGAAAAATCAAAACTCCTCGGTCTAAATTCGTGTTTTGTGTTCAAGCCCGCCCCGCCTTTCCGTTTTTTGATTTTGCGTTACTCATTCCCCAAAAAAAACATGAAACCCCTGCATCTGTTTTCCCGCGTCTCGGCAGTTGTGTTGCTGACCCTGTTTAGTAAGCTCTCCGCCCAGACAAACTTGGTCACAAACGGTGATTTCGAGACTGGCGGTGGCACCACCTTCGATACGACACCCGGTTGGTATAATATGGGAAAGAGCCAGAACCAAGACTCCAAGGCCCGCAGCAACACCTTGGCCCATGGTGGCTCCTATTCGGCAACGATTTCTGATCGCTACGATATTGAAACGGGTGCTTTTTCCTGGGTCGCCCATTGTCAAAAAACGACTTACACGATAAAAGAAGGCGACTCCTTCGCGATTTCCTATTTTTGGCGTCCTTCGGACATCGGTTGGCAGCGAGGGCGTGACAATGTGCAGTTTGTTTTGTTTGCGACCGATAACAACACGCTGGCGGGCAACGCCGTATGGTCGGCCACGCTTGTGTCCGGGAATTTCCCCGGCAACGACATCAAGATTTGGAAAAACGTGGAAGCACGGACGGGTGTCGTTAGCCCCCTCGCTGTCGGGAAAACGCTTTTCGTGAGTTTTTACGGATTTGATCGCGGTGGTCTTTCTTCGGATGCCGGCTACGCCCGGGTTGACGACATTGTGGTCACGGTCGCCGCCCCTGCTGCGCCCAAGCCGAGCCAACCGACCCACTGAGCTGAGCGGGTGGGCAGCCTCACCACAAAATAAATCTCAAACAGCGCAAGACATAAATCAGACATTTAAAATTGACCGCATTTTAGGGATGTTCCTATAATCTACGGTAGCCCTAAAAAGTTTCGCTTTCCACTCCATGAAAAATACCCTCCAAAAAGCCACTTCTGGAAAAACCCGCTTTTGCCTTCCCGCCCTTGTCGGTTTCATGGCCACTTTGCTTTCCAGTCAGTCTGTGCAAGCGGCAACGGGATCTTGGACTGCATTAACGGGAGATTTTTTATGGGGAAATAGCACGAATTGGAACGGAGCGTCTTTCCCCAACGGTGCCGGCCAATCGGCCAATTTCTCAGCCAACGTGACCGGAACGCTGATCACGACGACACTCGATGGCAATTACACCATCGGAAGCATGTCGAAGAATACCTTGTCCTCGTCAAATTGGACGATCACCAGCGCGTCCAATGTGCTTACCTTCGACAACGGCGTCAGCAACTCCTCGATCAACAACAACCATAACGGCGTCACCACGTTGACCCTGGACACGGACATCGTGCTCAACAGCAACCTTGTGGTTACCGGCAACGGCAACAACAACGCCAAAGTCACTCTTGGCGCAACGGTGGGTGGTCACACCATCACCGGTGCAAAGAATATCACCTTCAATGACACCAGCTCGTTCGGCGCCGGTGTGCTGACGGTCAATAGCAACGTTAACACCACGGGCGGCATTTTTAACACCTCGAACGCAAGCGGCGGCTCCGTGCTGATCGCCGGAAATCTCATGAGCGGGGTCGCGGGTGTCACCCAAAGCGGCAACAGAAGCATGACTCTTTCCGGAGCCAACACCTACACGGGCAATACGACTGTCAACTTTGGCAGTCTCATTGCAGGCGCTTCCTCCGTGGGCGGCGTGAGCGGCGCTTTCGGACTCAACTCGGCGGTGACGATCGGCAACGCCACGGCAACGCTTAATCTCAATGGCTTTAATACGCAGATCGGCTCACTCGCCGGTGGTGGCACGGCCGGCGGCACCGTATCACTGGGCGCCGCGACGCTTACGACCGGTGGCGGCAACACGAGCACCGCGTATGCGGGTATTATCACCGGAACCGGTGGCCTGACGAAGATCGGCAATGGCACTCAGACGCTTTCCGGCACCAGCACCTATACCGGCGTAACCACGATCAGCGGGGGCACGTTGAGCGTGAGCACCCTCAACAACGGTGGCGTCGCGGGCAATCTTGGCAATGCGAGCAGCGCGGCGACCAGCCTCGTCTTCGATGGCGGCAGTCTCCAATACACCGGCTTGGCCGCCACCAGCAACCGTTCCTTCACGATCAACGCCGGCAAGACCGCCACGATCGACGCGACCACCGACCTCACTCTGTCCGGCGCCGGTGCGGCGACCACGGGTGCTCTCACCAAGGTGGGCGCGGGCACGCTCACCCTCTCGGGTGTCAATAACTACACCGGCGTAACGACCGTCAGCGTTGGCACGTTGTCCCTCGGCTCCGCCGGCTCTGTCAATGCCAGCAGCGGCATCACCATCAATGGCGTCGGGGCCAAGCTCCTGCAGACCAGCAGCACTGCGATATCCCCCGTGGTGACGCTTACCCAGGGCACCCTCACCGGCAGCGGCACGCTCAATACCGTCAATGTCGGCGCAGGCACCGGCGGCGTCATATCCAATAACAACGGCGTGGCCGGGGCGGCGTTGACCATCGGCTCGCTTGCCTTCGGTGGCGGCGCCACGGTGAACACCTTCAGCAACTCCACCTCCGCCGCGATTATTACCACCACGCTATCGACTACCGGTGTCGGCAGTGTGGTCATCAATCCCTCGGCGGCGTCCTGGCTCAATTCCCAGAATTACGATCTCATCAGTTTCGGCGGCGGCAGCATCGGCGGGACTGGTTTTACGGGGTTTACCCTTGGCACCGTGAGTGGCATCAGCAGCCGCCAGAGTGTGGCTCTGCTTAATTCCGGCACGGTCATCCAACTATCCGTCAACGGCGACAATCCCTACTGGACCGGGGCGGGAGACGGCAAATGGAACCTTGCCTCGACCAACAACTGGAAGCTGATCACCGCCGGCACCAATACCACGTTCATCGTCGGCGACGTCTCGCTCTTCAATGACAGCGCCACCGGCGCGGGCCCGCTTTCGGTCAACATTGATGCGGCCAACGTCGCGCCGACTTCCGTCACGTTTGACAACACCACCAAGGATTACGTCCTGGGCGGCGCATTCGGCATCTCCAGCGGCGCCCTGACCAAGACCGGCACCGGCAATCTGACGATCGGCACGGTCAACACCTATGCCGGCGGCACCACCATCAATGCCGGCACCGTCACCATAACCGGCCTCGGCACCCTGGGCACCGGCTCGGCCCTCACGCTGGGCGGCGGCAAGTTGGATCTCGGCGGCACCAGCCAGACAGTGGGCGCGGTTTCTGTAGCCGCTGCGGCGGCCACCGGCAACACCATCGGCAACGGCAGCCTCACCGGCACCTCCTACGCCGTGAGCAATGATACGGGCACCGCCGTCATCTCGGCCAACCTGCTGGCCAACGGCGCGGCGGGCTTCACCAAAACCGGCAACGGCAGCGCCACCCTCACCGGCGCGAACACTTACACCGGTGTGACCACCATCGGCGCCGGCACACTGCAGATCGGCAACGGCACCGACAACGGAACGATCAGCTCCAGCAGCGCTATCAACAATAACTCGGCTTTGATCTTCAATGTGGGCTCCGGCAATCGCTCGTATGCCAACGTCATCGCCGGTTCAGGCTCGCTCACGCAGAACAGCGCCGGCGGCACCCTGACCATCTCGGGAGTCAACACCTTCACCGGTGCCGTCAATGTCACTGCCGGCACGCTCGTGGCTTCCAATGCCTCGGGCAGCGACCTTAACACCGCTTCCGGCATCAATCTCAACGGCGGCACGCTTCAATTTTTAGCCAATGGGACGGCCAAGACCTACTCCGGGCCGTCGCTTACCGTTGGTTCAAACGGCGGGACGTTGATTTATCAGAACACCAGCGACCCCACCTCGGTGAACTTGAGTTTCACCACCTCCGGCTTTGCCTTGAACGGCAATCTCGTCGTCCAGAACAGCTCCAGCAACGCGTCACTCACGAACGCCGTGAGCATTTCCCGTAACATCACCGGCACGGGCAACTTGATCGTCCAAACCAACAACAATGTAGCCGCCCCCGAGACCATGAATCCCGGCCGCGTTGTTTTGAGCGGTGACAACCGGGGCTGGCTCGGCGCCCTCGTCGTCAGGCAGGGGACGATGCAGTTCGGCTCCTCCAACGCCTCTCTCTCGAGCGGGGGAACGGGTAACATCATCATCGGTGAAACTGCGAACTCCTTTGGCGCCGGCGTGCAGTATGGCATATCGGGCGCGACGGGCATCGGACAGACGATCAACAACAACATCATCGTTCGCTCCGGCGGATTCCGCGTCCTGCGCACATCGAGCGATAACTCCTACAACTTCAATGGCAGCGTCACCCTGGAAGGTGATCTCACCGTCAACAACGCCAATTTCTTTAACACCTATCAGGTCATCCTGAATGGCGACATCTCCGGCGTCGGCGGGCTTAACATCACCGAGTCGGGCACCAATGTCGGCAACGGTTTCACCCGCCTTTCGGGTAACAACACCTACACCGGCGCCACGACCATTTCCACCAACGCGACTCTTAACATACTCAGCGCCACCGGCAACGCCATCGGCGACAGTTCCGCCGTCAGTTTGGCTACCGGCGCCCTGCTGGCTTTCAATAGCACCAGTGAAACCATCGGCTCGCTCGCTTCTTCCGGCACCGACGGGGCGGTTTCCTTGGGGGCCAACACCCTCACCACGGGTGGCAACAACCAGTCCACGAGCTTCGGCGGGGTTATTTCCGGCACGGGCGGCGGCCTTACCAAGGCCGGCTCCGGCACCATGACTCTCACCGGAACGAATACCTATACGGGCGCCACCACGATCAGCGCGGGCTCGCTGGCTCTCGGCTCGACCGGATCGATTGACAGCAGCACCACCATCAACCTCGGCACTGCGGGCTCCCGTGGCACCCTGAATCTCACCGCCAAGAGCAGTTATGCCTTTGGCGCCCTCCAGACAGTTGGCGGCTATGGCACGGTCAACGTCGGTGCCGGCAAGTCCATCACCATCAATGGTAATCTCGCCCCCGGCAACAGCATCGGTGTGGCCACCATCGTAGGCGATCTGGTGTTGGCCAATGCGATCGCGGTCCCTGCCACCGGTGCGATCACGACGATGGAACTCGGGGGCAACGGCGGCGTGGCCGGCACCGACTACGATCAGGTGGCCGTGAGCGGCCAGATCACCTTTGGCGGCACCCTAAATATTCTCAGTTACCTGAGTTATAACATCGACCAAGAGGCTATTTACCATCTCTTTACGTTTGCGAGCCGGACCGGTGCCTTTGATTTTGTGACCGTGTCCGGCACCGGTCTCACCGACAGTGCCGGAGTCTGGACCGGATCGGGAACCAGCTTTAGATACACCTTTGATGAAGCCACGGGCGATTTCGGGGTATCCCTCATCCCCGAGCCCTCCACCTACGCCGCTCTGGCGGGCGCCCTGGCCCTGGTCGGCGCGATCCTCTACCGCCGCCGTCGCTCGTAAATTTTGTTCAAAAAGCCGCCCTTGGCGGCCGGTTTCAGGAAACCGCACCCCAGGCGACACGCTCACCCGTGGTGCTTGGGGTGTTTTGTTTTCCGAAAGGCTGGCACGCGTTGACCCCAACGCGTTGTGGGATACCTTCCGCATGTAACCGGGCGGGGTGGGGCAATGGGGCTACCCCTAGCTTTGAAATACCCCGGCCTTGTCTGGTTTTTGGCCGAGGGGAAACCCTTCAGGACATTTGCCGGCACTGGCCATGCCCGAAAGACGAAATCGCGGGCTCTGCCATCACCATTGACTCCTGCGCGAACCTGTCAAAATGTAAAAACATAAGTCGTTGAAATATATTAAAATAAAAATATTTTACAGGACACTTGATTTAGGGCTTGTTCCAAGCCCGATAATTTAACTTTCTGGGGTGTGCTACCCACCCCTTTGCTGTCATTCCAACCTCTGACCTGCTGATTCATTTTCACCTGCATCCGAGTCTGTCACCAAGTTTCTGATACCCCGAAAACCCCCAGTTGTTCCGTCCCAATTTTTTAAATACACCGCCCATGAAATCCTCCATCGCTTCATTCAGTTACCGCTCGTGTGTGGCGGCCCTCATGGGCTTGCTCCTTGCCTCGTCGGCAAGCGCCGCCAGTTGGATATCCAATGCCACAGTTAACCCCGCCAACACCGCCAATTGGACGAATTCCACTAACTGGTCAGGGAACGTTACGCCGAGTGGCACCACGGGTCTCGACACTATTAGTTTTAATACGTTCGCCGTGATCAACACGACCACGAACGACTTCGTGGGCGGTAATTTCACGGCCATCACGGTAGGAAACGTAGGAAACGGCTTCGTTGTTAACGGAAACGCTCTGACCCTGAACGGTAGCAATATTCTCACCACGGGAAGTCTTGGAAATGGTTTTGGTAGCCTGACTGTCAATACGGATATAGCTCTTGCGGGAGGCATAACCCATACGATCAACGCCGGAACTGCTCAGAGCATTACGGTGACCGGTGTTATCAGCGGCACGGACGGTCTCCAGACGATCGGCAACTCCGTCGGCAACGGCACGGTCAGCTTGCAAGGCAACAATAGCTACACCGGAAACACCATCGTCGCGGGCGGCGTTCTTAATGTTAACGGCGTGAACGGCTCGATCGCTGGCTCTTCCAACATAACGGTAGGCGGCACCGGCGCGACTCTGAACATCAGCAACTTTTCGGGTAATGCGAATCGAGTCAAGGACACGGCGACCCTCACCCTCGGCGGAAGCACAGGTGCCGCTATATTCACGTTCACGGGCAATGCCTCGGCCTCCAGCTCCACGGAGACGATCGGCACTCTCGCTATCGATAAAGGAACGCAACTTATCACTCTCACCGGCGCGGGCGCCTTACAGCTGCAGACTTTGGCTTTCGGTAATACGACTCGAGCAAACAATGGCACCGCGCTCATCCGCGGCACGAGCCTCCAGACGGCCGCAACCAACAGCACCCGCCTCTTGATCGATGGTGGCAATGGCACCGGGTTGACGCTCGTCGGCGCAGGCACCGCCGCAGTCGGGAACAGCACTGTAGGCACCACTAAAACTCTCAGCATTGTCCCTTACTTTATTGGTGACACGACTACCACCGGTAACGGCACCAGCTTTCTCACCTACGACACGACTTCAGGCACAGGTGGCGGCCTCCGCCCGCTGGCGGCTGGCGAATACACCACGCTCAACGCCACCTACACGACCCCCGGCACCGTGGAGAACGTAAAGGCTTTCAACGGCACGGTCTTGACGGCCTCCGATGTGACGGTGAACTCGCTCATGTTCAGCACCGCCAACCAGACGCTCACCGGCAGCGCTGGCAAATTGATCGTCAACAGCGGCGCCGTGGCGAGCACCGCGACGGTCACGGGAACACAAGTGATCGGCAACGGCTTCAGCCGCCTGACCCTCGGCAACGGAGTGTGGAATGAGGGTATCATCACTTCCACCACCTTGAACACTCTGACCGTTAATACGCCTATCGACGTGACGGGCGGCGGCGGGTTGACCAAGTCCGGCAACGGCACCCTGGTGCTCGGTGCGTCCAATCTTTACACCGGGCAGACGACCCTGAACCAAGGCACGCTGATCATCGGCACGGGCACGGCGGGCGATCTCGGCACCAACACGGCTGGCATCGTAATGAACGGCGGCACGCTCTCGTTCAACCGCACCAATTCCGGCCTGACGATTTCCAACGTCATCAGCGGCATCGGCACCTTGAGCGAGAACGGCACGGGCGGCACCACGATCCTCACGGGCAACAACACCTACACGGGCGCCACGTCAATTATCGCGGGCACCTTGCAGATCGGCAATGGCACGGATTCCGGCTCGATCATCAGCACCGGTAGCATGACCAACAACGGAACGCTGGCCTACAACGTGGGCACCGGCAACCGGACGATTTCCGGTGTTATCAGCGGCATAGGCTCGGTTAAACAGAGCGGCGCCGGCGGCGTTCTCACGCTTTCCGCCAACAACACCATGACCGGTGTCTTCGCCATCAGCGCGGGCACGCTCCAGTTTGCCAAGACGGGTTCACTTTACAACAACACTGCAGCGAGCTGGACCTCGTCCAACATCACGGTGGCCTCGACAGGCACTTTGGCCTTGAACGTCGGCGGCACTAACGAATTCACCACCGGCAACGTCACCACCTTGCTGACCAATCTTGGCGGCGCAAACGGCACCAGCACGACCGGCTTCGCCGCCGGTTCATCCATCGGTTTTAATACCACCAATTCCGGCGGCACCTTCACGGTGGCCGACATTATTGCCAACTCGACCGGTTCCGGCGGCGGTTCCGTCGGTGTCGTCAAGCTCGGCACCAACACCCTCATTCTCACTGGCAACAGCACCTACACGGGAACGACCCAGATTGTGTCAGGCACGCTCCAAGTCGGTGCCGGCAGCGATGCTGGTTCTATCGGAACCTCTGGTAATATCGTAAACAACGGAACCCTGGTTAACAACGTGGGCGCAGGCACGCGCTCTTATGCCAACGTCATCAGCGGCATCGGTGCGCTCACGCAAAACAGCACCGGTGGCACGCTCACGCTTTCCGGCAACAACACCTACTCCGGCACAACGACCGTCAGCGCGGGCACCCTGCAGGCGGGCGTTGCCTCGGTGTCCAATGTAAGTGGCGCCTTTGGTCTCAATTCGGCGGTGGTCACGGGGAATGTCACGGGCGCGACCCTGAATCTTAATAACTTCAGCACGCAGATCGGCTCGCTTGCTGGCGGTGGCACGAACGGCGGCAATGTGATACTTGGAAATGCGACGCTGACGACCGGCGGCGACAACACGAACCCTGCGGCTTATGCGGGTATCATCAGTGGAACAGGCGGCCTGACCAAGATTGGCACAGGCACGCAAAATTTGACCGGTCTCAACACCTACAGCGGCGGCACGAGTGTCACCGGTGGAACGCTCAACCTTGGTGTATCAAACACGCCTAGCGGGGCGGGCACGGTAAGCTCCGGTCCTATCGGCACCGGCAATCTCACCCTTAGCAACGGCACCTCCATTTCGGCGGGCAGTGGAGTTTCCGTCTATTTGCCACGGCTTAATATCAACGGCAACATCACGATCGCGGGAACCAACCGCCTGATTCTTTTCACGACGGTGGACTTGGGCGGTGGTAACCGCACTATCACCCTGAACAAAGCCAGCAGCAGTTACGCCTCCGGTCAGGAAGCTATTAAATTCGATGGCAATACCACGTTCCAGAGTGCGACTGGGAACGTCAGCACCTTCCAAAATGGCGCGGTCACCTTTACGACCATCACCGGCAATGCCACGAATCCTGCCATTGTCAGGTCCGGCACCTCGAACAATTTTGTTAACAACCTCTCCCTGACCATCGATGATGGTGTTGCTTACAGCTCCGGAACCTCCAACGCGTTCGCCACGGGATCGAACGCACCTGCGCTTACCCTTAACGCCGCCGTGACACGAGGCGGCGGCATCCTCCAAATGGGTGATGGCAGCAGCAGTGGTAATTCGGTCATGCGCGGTGTAGAGGTTTACTCTCTTTCGGGCGGCGGCACTGTGAGTTCCTCAAATACGGTTGGCAATGCAACCACCGGCACACTGACCATCAACAATGGTAATGGCGCCAATTTTAGCGGTATCATCACGGAGGCCGGCGGCACGGGCATCATCGCCGTGACCAAGTCCGGCAACGGCACTCAAACCCTGAGCGGAAACAACATCTATTCCGGTCTTACCACTGTCAGTGCGGGCACACTCACGCTCAGCGGTAATAATTCGCTGTCTTCCGGTGGTGTTACAATCAGTGCGGGCACCTTGAATGTAAATAATGCCAATGCATTGGGTAGTGGAACATTTACATGGAGCGCTGATAGTTTCCTAAATAACACCAGCGCCGCCGCCGTCGTTAATGCGGGCAACAACCCGGTCACGCTGAACAATATCGGCACCGTTTACACGTTTGGCACCTCGGGCAGCACTTCGGCCAACAACTTGGATCTCGGCACGGGCACGGTGACCGCCTCATCTTCACGTCGTATCGATGTGTTGGGCACGGGTGTGACGCTCGCAATGGGCACCCTGGATAATCAGGGCGCCGCGACGAGCCGCACCTTCACGTTCAACGGGGCGGGCAATACTATTCAGCTGCGTGGCTTCCGCATCGCGAATGCGGCCAGCCAGACGACCACCACACTCGCGGGCACGGCTGATCTCCTGATCAGTGGACAGATCGACAACGGAGCCAGCGGCTTTGCCAATACCTTGGCCGTCACCGGCAACGGAACTACCACGTTCAACGGCAATAATATCTACACGGGTTTGACCACGGTTGCCAGCGGTTCGGTCCTCAAGATTGGCAATGCCACCGCGCTTGGCACCACCGATGCGGGCACTACGGTGAGTTCCGGAGGCAAACTTGACCTTAACGGCCAGACGACAGCCGAAGCCTTGAATCTTTCCGGAACCAGCGCAACGGATGCCTTGGTCAACACGGCTGCCGGTCCGGCGACTGTCACGGGTGCGGTCACCCTGGGTTCTGCCGCGGTCTACATTAACGCAGGCACCAATGGATCAATCACCCTTTCCGGGGGAGTGGGTGATGGCGGTGCAAGCAAAGGCATCGGCCTGCAGGGCAATGGAACGGTGATTCTCTCAGGTGCGAGCACTTACACCGGTGCCACCAAGATCACGGCGGGCACGCTGCTACTCGGCGCGGCCAATGTGATCAACAACAGCGCGACGAACACCATCGTCCTGTCAGGTGGCACGCTCCAGTCGGCGTTCAGCCAAAACCTCGCTCTCGCCACGCTCAGCCTCACGGCCAGCAGCACGCTGAATCTGTCCACAGGCGGCATCTTTGCCTTTGCGGATAGCTCGGGCTCGTCCTGGACGGGCACCTTGAGCATTGTCGGCACGTTTACCGATAGTTCCTCGGTCCGGTTCGGAAGCAGCAACACCGGTTTGAGCAGTGTGCAGTTGAGTCAAATCCTTATCAATGGATCGATGGCCAGCATCGATACGGGCGGCTACCTTTTCATTGCCCCTGTTCCCGAGCCCGCCACCTACGCCGCTCTGGCGGGTGCGCTGTCCCTCGTCGGCACGATCATCTATCGCCGCCGCCGTCGTTCGGAATAAGTCTCGTTTGAAGCCCCATGGGGGCGAGCGAGCCGTGCGCCCCTTGGCGCCGGCTCGCTTTTTTGTGCCCGTTTGCTTTTTCAATTGAAATTTCGACCGCAGATTTCGCGCATGAGCACGGATAGGCGGAGCTACGGAGTTCTTAGCACTCATGGAATCGCCCAATGGCCTCCATGTTTAAGCGAAGGCGCGGCTGATGCCCGCTGGGATACCATGGATAGGAGGATTAACCGGAGGGGAAATACGTGTAGATTAGTGAACAAGACCAAGCTGTCGGTTCCGATCTTTGCGCTTTCGTGTCTTCGGGTATATCACGACCTGTTTGGTTAGCGGCATCCACGACCATCCCGCAATCCGCGGGGGGAATTCCGATTCAAAAGTCCCCAAGTATCGGTGGTATAAAGCCGCTTCTGCATCGAAGCCGGGTAAGCTTGTCTGAGAGGCGGCGCAGTTTGTCCTGCATGGGGCGCAAAAAAGCCGCAGCGGTGAGGCTGCGGCTTTTGATTTTAGCTAAGCGGTGACTTAGGCGACCGGGGTTTCGGCGGGCTGGCCGCCTTGGGCCTCGAGTTCCTTCATCGCGGCTTTGCGGGAGAGGCGGACTTTGCCGCTCTTCTCGTCAATGCCGATGCACTTCACGGTGATGCTGTCGCCCATCTTGACGACATCCTCGGTGCGGCGGACGCGGAAGTCGGCCAGCTCGGAGATGTGGCAGAGGCCTTCCTTGCCGGGGAGGCATTCGACGAAGGCGCCGAAGTCCTTAACGCCGGTGACGCGGCCGGTGTAGATCTTGCCATTTTCAATGGGAGCGCCGCCGTCGCGACCGCCGCCCGAGCCGCCGCCGCAGAGGCCGTCGATCTCCTGAATGGCGCGGGCCATGGCCTCGCCGTTGTTGGAGTAGATGAATATCTTGCCGGAGTCGTCGTCGGAGATGTCGATCTGCGCGCCCGTCGTCTCGACGATGCGGCGGATGGTCTTGCCGCCGGGCCCGATGAGCAGGCCGATCTTTTCGGGATCGATCTGGATCGTCTGGATGCGGGGGGCGTATTGGCTGAGG
>JANYJB010000032.1 GCA_025361935.1 Verrucomicrobiota bacterium | reverse complement strand
CAAGTCCTCGTCACCACCCTCAACCCACCGCCCGCCTCCCCCGAATCCGCCGCCCGCCTCCCGTCACCGAGCTTCATCACGCTGCGCCTCGTCACCCTGCCCTCCGCCGCCGAACTCGCCGAGGCCGACCCCTGCAACTGCGACCCGCACCCCGAAGACGTGCGCGGCTACGCGATCAAAGGCCGCGTCGTTTCCCTCGACGCCGCCCACGGCACCTTGCAACTCGAACACGCCGCCATCCTCGGCGTGCTGCCCGCCGGCACGACCACCGTGCAGGCCGAACCGGAAGCGCTGCGCACGCTTCAACCCGGTCGCACCATCCTCGCCCGTGTCGAACGCACCGGCGCCGACTGGTCGCTCTTCAACGTGCGCGCTCTGGAAACCGTCCCTGCCGTCCGCCGATCCGAGGTAGGGCGGGACCGCTGGGCCCGCCGCGATTGACCAACGCCATGCGCACGCCCGACCGGACGGCCCAGCGGTCCGTCCCTACCTTTTTCGAACATTCTGACTTTGCAAAACCGAGGCCGCCGTCAGCACGGAGGCTGCGGCGGCGTTTGTTTGCGGGCTTGATGCCCGCTCAAGCTTCCGCTCCGAACACCGCCTTCGCGTAGTTTTCCACGTTGAAGGGCTGCAAATCCTCGGGCTGCTCACCTAGGCCGAGGAAATAAATCGGCAGTTTCAACTCGCGCCAGATGCCCACGATCGCGCCACCCCGGCTGGTGCCATCGAGCTTGGTGACGACGAGGCCCGTCAGCCCGAAGCTCTTGTGAAACACGCGCGCCTGCTCGATCGAGTTGGTGCCGAGCGAGCCGTCCACCACGAGCCAGGAATGATGCGGCGCGGTGGAGTCGTTCTTGGCCAGCACCCGGCGGATTTTTGCGAGCTCCTCCATGAGGTTGCTCTTCGTGTGAAGACGTCCGGCGGTGTCCACGATGAGGTAATCGCAGCCGCGCGCCTTGGCCGCCTGCCACGCGTCGAACGCCACCGCGGCGGAATCCGCACCCGTGTGGCTGGCGACGATGGGCAGGTCGAGGCGCGTCGCCCATGCCTTCAACTGCTCGACGGCGGCGGCGCGGAACGTGTCGCACGCGGCGAGCATGACGGATTTGCCGTCCTGCTTGAGCAGCCAGCCGAGTTTGGCCGAGGTGGTGGTTTTGCCGGAGCCGTTGACGCCGATCATCACGATCACGGTCGGACCTGAAGCCGCCGGCGTGAGTTCGCGTTCGCTTCCGGCCAGCACACGGCGAAGCACCGCCGAACCGATGGCCGCCGCCTGTTGGCCGCGCAGCTCCTTGTCCTTTTTGTAGGCGTCCTTGATCTCGACGAGAATCTCCTCGGTGGTGGCGACGCCGAAGTCGGCGGTGTAGAGCGCTTCTTCGAGCGTCTCCAGCGAGGAGGCGTCAATGGCGCGCCCGCCGAAGAGCCCATGGGTCTTCTCGGTGATGGCCGCGACCGTCTTGGCGAGCCCGTCCTTAAACTTTTTGAAGAGACCGAACATGTTTTTATCTGGAACTCAGGAAATCAGGAAGCACACCGCTCGCGCCCAATGCGGCGGACTCCGAGAGGCATGGATGCAAAGTTGAGAATCAGACCATCCTGAATACCGGCGGCCTTCATCTGGGAACGGCCTATGGCAAAGAAGATGTCCTCGATTTCTTTAACGGCCTTGAGTTCCACCAACAGCACACCCTCAACCAAAATATCCAGGCGATGTTCGCCGACTACGACGTCACGATGCAGAATTTTGATCGTCTTCTGCTTCTCAAAGCAGATTCCGCGCGCGGCCAGCTCCACGCAAAGCGCGTTTTCATAGACGGATTCGATGAATCCAGGTCCCAGTGCAGAATGAACGGCGATAGCCGCCTCGATCACCCGTCCGCTCAGCTCCTTGTGTCCGAGTTCGTTCATTCCTGATTTCCTGAGTTCCAGATAAAAATCTCCTACTCCGCCTTCTCCACCTTGCGGGCGTCGCGGCCGAGCTGGTCCTTCAGGCGGTCGAGGATGCCGTTGATGAAGCGCTTCGAGTCGGCGTTGGAAAACTGCTTCGAGAGATCGATCGCCTCGTTGATCGAGACGACCGGCGGGATATCCTTGCGATACATCATCTCGTAGATCGCCACGTGCAGGATCGCCAGATCGATCTTGGCGATGCGGTCGAACTCCCAGTTGTGCGCGAGGCTGCGGATGCGGCCGTCGATCTCGGCGATGTTCTTGATCACGCCGTCGATGATCTCTTCGCCAAACGAGTAGTGGTCGCGGGGCTTTTCCTGCGTCTCGAAGAACGTGCGCAGGTCTTCGGAGAGATCGGTGGGCACGTTGATGCTCCATGCGAAGAGATATTGCAGGGCGGCCACCCGGCCGTCACGGCGCCGGGCAAACAGGGCTTTGTTGCTCATTTGGAAAGTTGTTTTTTGAGGGCCGCCATCTCGAGGGCGGCGGCCGCGAACTCAGCTCCGCGGTCGATCTTGCCGCGTGTGCGCGCCTCGGCCTGCGCACGGGTGTTGGCCACGATCACGCCGTTGATCACGGGACGGCGCGTATCGAGCGACACGCGCTGGAGCGCGTGCGAGACGCTGTCGCCCACCATCTCGTGGTGGTTGGTGTCGCCGCCGATGAGGACGCCGAGGCCAATCAGGACATCGGGCTTGTCGCGCAACGCCAGGGCCTGCACCGCCCAAGGCACCTCATGGGCGCCGGGCACGCGCACGACCGTGATGCGTTTTTCTTTAACGCCGGCGGCCTTCAGCCCCGCTATCACGCGGGCGAGCAGCACGTCCACCATCGCGGCGTTGAACCGCGAGGCCGCAATACCGACGGAAAACGCGGCGCCGTTTACGGGCAGGTGCTGGGGAGCGTCGAGACTCATGTGAAAGAAGGAACGAAAAGGTGTGCGCAGCCGCGCGCCCCTCGGCAACTCATTTCCCTGCGACCGGCACCATCTCCACGATCTCCAGTCCGTAGCCGTCCAACCCCACGACCTTGCGCGTGCTGTTGGAGAGGAGGCGGATCTTGCGCAGACCGAGGGCGACAAGGATCTGCGCACCGATGCCGTAGTCGCGGAAACTCATGGAGGCGGGCGAATCGCCATGACGGGCCTCGAGCCGCCGGATGACATCCGCCCCGCCCTGCGCGTGCTCCATATAGAGGATCACACCGCTGCCGGCACAGGCGACGGCCTCCAGCGAACCGGTCAGCGTGCGGTGGCTGTCCGCGCCTCGCTGTCGGAAGACGTCGCTCAGGAGGTTTTCACTGTGCACACGCACAAGCGTGGGCTGCGGCCCGGGCGTTCCGAGGGCGAAGGCCAGATGATGACGTCCGTCGAGCTTGTTGCGAAAAACATGCAGCGTGAAATCGCCAAACTCACTCGCAAACGGCCGCGTGCAGACGAGCTCGACCAACTGGTCCCGGCGATGGCGGTATTCGATAAGCGAGGCGATGGAGACGAGCTTGAGGCCGAACTTTTCCTTGAAAGCCACCAGCTCGGGCAGGCGGGCGAGCGAGCCGTCGTCGTTGAGGATTTCACAGATGACGCCGCTCGGATGCAGGCCGGCAAGCGAGGCGAGATCGACCGCCGCCTCGGTGTGGCCGGCGCGCTCCAACACGCCGCCGTCGCGGGCGCGCAGGGGGAAGATGTGGCCGGGCTGGACGAGCGCCTCGGGCTTGGCGTTCGGATCGGCGAGGATGGAAACGGTGCGGGCACGGTCGTAGGCGCTGATGCCCGTCGTGATGCCCTCGGCGGCGTCCACGGAGACGGTGAAGGCGGTTTTGTGCGACTCGCGGTTTTCCTGCACCATCGGGTTGATGCCGAGGCGGCGGAGCTGGGCGCCGGTTGTCGGCGCGCAAATCAACCCGCGGGCATGGCGGATCATCATATTGATCGCCTCCGGCGTGGCCTTCGACGCGGCCATGACGAGATCGCCCTCGTTCTCACGGTTTTCGTCATCCGTGACGATGATCATCCTGCCATCGGCGATGTCTTGGATGGCGGACTCCACGGAGTCGAACGGGGCGTGCACGGTGGAGGACATGGGTGGGTAAACTCCACGGCCCGCCGCCCGGTGTCAACCGGTCCGAAAACGCTTCACTCGTGACCAATATTCATTCCCGAAGTTTGCCCATGCCCCACACTCGCTTGCCATGCTAAGAATTATACTGGCCAAATCGGTGCAAGAAACGATGATTTCACATCTCATAACCACCCTATCATGACCAAAGTCACCTTTAGCCTCCTTCTGTTCAGCGTCTCCATCCTCGTCCCCAGCCTCCGGGCGGTGGACACCGTAACATTTCCCGGCTCCGCCCCTGCCGCCACCCCCACTCCGGCTGCCGCCACGCCGAAACAGCAGAAACTCGTCAGGGTTTGCTCGCTCAACACCGCACAGAGCTTTCAGGAGTTTCAATACAACGTGAAGATCGTGCAGAACCAGCGTCAACTGCTCATCGAAACCAAAGCCACCTTCGACAAGGAAACCGATGCGGACAAGAAAAAGGAATTGAAAGCAAAGCTCGACGCGGTGCTCGCCAAGCTAAACGAGAACAACCAGATGATGATCAAAACCTACGGATTCTCGCTCGAGCGCTCCTACACCGTCGCAGTCGAAAAAGCCGACATCTACATGCTCGTCTCCGACGAGGAAGCCGCGAAGATCGAAAAAGCCCAAGCCGAAACCGCCGCCAAGAAGTGAACCTGCGCCCTTGAACGGGATCAGACAGGCACCGACCGGGAACCCGGCGGTTGGCGCCCTCGCCAGAAAGCCAGCACGTTACCAGACATCGGCCTGCCAGGGAAAGAACTCCGGCGGACAGGTGAGCAGGATATGGCAAATGTATTTGTAGCGCGGGCGCGGCGGGAAAAAATCGTGTTCTGGCGGAAATTTTATTCGAGGTGGTAGGCGGTTTCGCCGTGCTCGGCCTAGTCGAGGCCGGTGGTTTCCGCCACCTCGCCCACCCGCAGGCCAACCGTCTTTTTCACCAGAAGAATGATCAGCACGCTGACCACGCCCGACCACAGCAGCGTGAAGCCCACGCACTCGACCTGAACCAAAAGCTGCGGGGGATACTCGTCACGCTGTGACCGCCGAAGGCCGCCGCGCCAAACACCGAAAGCAACAGCGTGCCCATGATGCCGCCCTCGAGATCGATCACGCCCATCTGCTGCATCCCAACCGCCGCCCCACACCCAATGCGTGACCGGCGCATACACCAGCACCAGCCAAAGCGCGGTGAACAGGATGATCGCGTCGAATTTCATGCGCTCCACAAACGCGGCGCGGCGTAACAGAACAGTCAAACCAACCGCGTCTGAACCCGGCCCCCGCCTTGGAAGCGGGGGCTTTTTTGCGCCCATGCGCCGCATCGCGGACGTCCTCTTCGATTCGTCGTTCCCTAATCCCGCACCGTCTTCAGCCCGAGGCGCGTGATGCGGTCGATCAACTGCGGGAAACTCAGCCCCGCCTTCAGCGCCGCCTGCGCAAAATCTTCGTCCGGTGCCAGCATCGGATTCGGGTTCGCCTCGATCACATAGACTTCGTTTTTGGCGGTCAGTCGCAGGTCCAGTCGCGCGTAACCGTCGATCGTCAGCAGATGATAGACGCGTTTGCAGACAGACTCGATGTTCCTCACCACCTCCGGCTCCAGTCCCTCGGCAAAGCGGTTTTCCAGGCCCCAGCGCGCGCGGTAGGCCTCGTCCCACTTCGCCTTGTAGGTCGCTATCTTCGGCTCATCCGGCGGCACCTCCCGGAAGACCAGCTCGCGAATCGGGAACACTTGCAGGCGGTGGTTGCCCATCACGCCCACATACAACTCGCGCCCTTCGATATATTCCTCGGCGATCACATCGTTGTCCGTCTTCTCGTGGATGAACTGGACGCGCTCCTGAAATTGCTCGTCGGTCTCCACGAATGAAGCCTGCGATATGCCGTAGGACGCCTCCTCCTTGAGCGGTTTGATGAGAATGGGAAACCGCAGGCGCTTCGGGCGCACGACGCGCTTGCCGCGCGGGATGATCACGAAGTCCGCCGTGTGGATGCGGTGGTAGCTGAGGATTTTTTTGGAGATGCCCTTGTTCTTGCAGAGCGTCAGCCCCGTGGAGCCGCAACCGGTGAAGGGGATGCCGGTCATCGCGAGAAACGACACGATGTGCTGGTCGAACGCGCGGTTGTTCCGAAACTGGTCGGCCAGGTTGAAGATCACGTCCGGGCTGAAGGTCTGGAGTTTCTGGCGCAGGAGATCGAGGTCGTCAAAGATCGCCTGATGCTCGGTCGGATAACCGAGCTCCTTCAGGGCCGCGAGCACGCCAGCCTCGGTCTTCCAGTCGACCGTCTTCAGTTCAGGACTCATGTCCTGGTTGAGCTCCGTGGGCCGCACAGCGTCGAAGAGCGCGAGCACTTTAAGTTTTTTTGCCATGGTCAAGTCACTTGGTGCGTTTGAATTTTCCCGTAAAAAGATAGTTCATCACCAGCGTCGTGACGTAGGCCGCCACCGGCAGGTCCGGGGCCGCCGCGCCGGGCGCGAGGTGCAGGTCGAGCTGGTCGCACCGTTCGATCAGCCGGGAGAGCAGCTTGTTGACGCGATATTTTTTCTCGTTTGTCGACTCGCACACCGCGTCAATCAATTCGTGCTTACGCGAACGGAGGTAACGCGACGCTTTCAAAGCGGGGCCGCCCTCCGGCGCGCCGGCGAAGAGCTGGCGAAGATCGCGGTCGTAGAAATCGGGATACGTGTCCTCATACTGTTTCCGCTTCCGCGCGTAGTAGGTCTTCAGCTTGATGTTGAGGAAATTGAAGTCCCGCTCCCGATACGCAGGCTGGTAGGGCGGCGGCTGGCCTTTGAGGGAACCCATCAGCTCTTCCACGTATTCGAGCTTCTGCAGCGCCTTCCAGCCCTTGAAGCGGGTGCGCCAGTCGAGCCCGGGCGTAAGCCACACCGCGAAGGTCTCGGCGAAATCCTCATCCGGATGGCTCTGGGCATACCAGTCGTCGAGGTGCACGACAAACGAGTGGCTGTAGGGCCGGGGACGGTAGAACTCCGGCGTCGTGTCGGCGGACGTCCGCCCGAAAAGCCGCTGCCACTTCCGCTTCTTCGTGAGTTGGTAGGCGTAGGCATACGCATGGGCCGCCTCATGCCGCATCAACCGCATGAACCACTCCGGATTCTCGCCCTCCACCTCGAGCATCATCGTCTTCTCCAGCTTGCGCAGACGCTCGTGCGTGAGGAAAAACGGCACAAAGATCGCCGGAATGCCCACGGGCACGAACCACTCGTCGCCAACATGGCAGGGCGGATGAAACAACAGTCCCTTGGCTGAAAGCTCGCCATGGAGCTGCTGCACCAGCGTTTGCAGCGGAGTGTCCGCCAAGCTTAGGCCAAGCTGGGAGATCTTTTTTTCGAGCAACGCTTCGTCGCTCAGATCAGCCCAAGGGGTGATTTCCATAGACTCAGGCTAAGCCGCGAGCCCGAGCCGCTACAAGCCGGTATCCATCGCAAAAAACCCCTCCGGAGAGGAGGGGTCGAAAAATCACCAAAACGGGCTGCCCTCTCGGGCCCAGCCATCACTCATCCTTGGCGGCCTTCTTTTTTTCAGGCTTCGCGTTCGGACGGTTCTTGTATTCCTCCTCCGTCAAGGAGCCGTCGTGGTTGACGTCGGCCTCGTCGAACTGGTCTTCAAAAAACGCCTTGGCGGGTTTCCAGTAGGGATCTTTTTTCGCCCATTCCATCTGGACCTTGACGAAGTGGGCCTTGGTTTCCGGGAAGCTAAGGGTCCAGTCATTTTTCTCGGCGGCCATCGCCAGGCTGGTGGCAACAAGGGCGATTAAGGAGGCAATCAATGAACGGGTAGGATAACTTTTCATGAGATTTTTTGTTTGAACTTTGTCTTGGCGGGAGCCGACAGCAACTCTCGCTAAGGCGGGGATGGAGGCACAACATATGCCACCGTTTGATTGATAGAATGTTGGCAGTATCAGATCAAGGGAAATGCCGGGCAGCCACAAGCGGGCGACCGCCCATCATGGATTCCGGCCAGGACGATCAGGAGAATGCCAACCGTTGATGATCGCGGTGTTCCAACACTGCCTCCAGCCGCTGCTCCTCAATACCCCAAAAACCGCGCCCTTGGCTCGGCGCTTGTTTTTTGCCCGGTCCTTTTGTCATCAAGAAGCAGTGCTACTCTCTTCGCCGACCTCCAACTGCGTCATGTTTTTTGCCGGGAAGCGGTGTATACTTTTGGCGGGAAAAAGCCTAATCGGTTCTTTCAAATCCCGTTTTGCGTTTCCGCGTGGTCTACAGCCGGCTCTTGGCCGGGCGGACCTCTGTTCAGTGCAAGCACCGGTTCATGTCAGTCATTTGTCACCCCCATGACCAATTCACCGTTCCACCCATTCCCGGTGTCGGAGCATGTCGCCGATCATCCGGTCACTCACGACGCCATCGCCAATCGCGCCCATGAACTGTGGGCCGAACACGGCTGCCCCAAAAACTGCGATGAAGCCATCTGGCTCGAAGCGGAGGCCGAGCTCATTGCCATTAACAAACACCAGTTCCGCTATCCCCACCTGGAACTTCAGGTTTTCGGTGGCCCGCAACCCAGAAAGGAAACCCGTTATGTTTAGCAACTACGCCATCGATTACGTTATTTTGCCGCAGCACCAAGACATCGTGCGCACTTACCTCACCGCCGATCCGATCGAGGCCGAGGAGTTTCTCATGCACCTGCTGATCGGCCATGCGGACATAAGGGAGATTCGCCACAACGGCGCCGTGATGACCGGGCACTCGCTCGACCGCATGCTCAAGATCGCCGCCGAGCGCATCTCGGCCGGCCTGTTGCGCGACTCCCTGCATATCGACGCCGAGCAGGTAAAGGTCCGCTTCGGCTTCGCCGCCTGAGCGTCTGCGCCCGGGAATCGGCCGCGCGCCCGCAACCCGTCCGGCGGGCGCGGCCTCGACGCAGGGTATTGGGCCAATGTTTTGGCGGGATTCGCCCCAACCCGCCGGATGGCTTTCCCAAGCTTCCGGACCATGCCTTCATTTTTTCGGAAATGCTGTTTTCTTCGACGCCGCGCCAAAAGTCGGATTACAACCTCCCCCCATCATGATTTCATTTCCCCGTTCGGCCCTGTTTTCGACCCTCTTTTTCGGATTCACGTGCGGCTCCGCCCTGGCGGATTTCGAGAAGGGTGTGGCGGCCTATCAGGCGGGGAATTTGCCCGCGGCCTACAAGGAGTTCAGGGAGTCGGCCGACGGCGGGCATGCCGACTCGCAATGCAACGTCGCCATCATGCTCGAACAAGGCATCGGCGTGGAAAAAAACGAGGCCCAGGCGATGGAGTGGTATGGGAAGTCGGCCCTTCAGGGCAACATGACGGCCCGGTTCAATCTCGGCGTCATGTATGAGAACGGACGCGGCACGGCGGTGAATTTCACGAAGGCCAACGAGTGGTATCGCAAGGCCGCCGTGCAGGGAGACACTATGGCGATCGGCAACCTCGGCATGCTGTATCTGCGCGGGGACGGTGTGAAGGTGAACAAGGTTGCGGCCCTGGCGCTTCTGCTGCTCTCCGTGACCCTTGATCCTTCTCCCGATAACTTCGCCAAGCGCAACATCACTGCAACCCGTGGTTTGACGCCCGACCTGATCAAGCAAGCACAAGCCCTCTCGGATGAGTTGGGCGGCGCAAAAAACCTGCTGGTGCCGCTCGACGCCTATCTGGCGAAGGTGGAGAAACCGTAACCCGCCGCAGGCATTTCAACCAGCCGGCCTGCTTGAGAGCGAACCGCTTGGCGACCGGATCGCTTGTGCGCGGAAGATGGCCAACGGGGCTTGATGCGTTTTCAATTAGTTGCGGTGAATTTCCTCTGCGCAGGGTGTCCGCGCGCAGAGTGCGGCCTTTACGCTTCAATCGCAAAACTAACAAAAACGCAACGCCCCCTTTGGATCGATGCCCGGCCCTCCCGCGAAGCGGGCGGGGTTTATTTCTTGGTGAAAAACCGCACGTAATCGAACTCGGCGGCGGACGGGAGCGCGGTGTCGTCCACCGCCTTGGTGCCGCCGAGCGCGGCGGCGATGCTGGTGAGCCACACATGCTGGTCGCCGTGCTCGAAGGCCACCGCCGCGCCGCCTTTTTTCACCGCCTTGGTGACGTCAACCGTCTGGACGAGCGCGCCGTCAAAATAATACCTCACGACCAACGGCGTGAATTCGCAGCCGAACACATGGAAAGCGGCGGACAGATCGGGCGTCTTCACCGTCTTGCCGCCGAAGGACACGTGCTCGCCCTTCCACTTGTGGATGTTCACGCCGTAGCTCGTTTTGTCCACGGAGTCGTTTTCGATGACGTCGAGTTCCTGGCAGGCCTTGTCGGGCGCGGTCCCGCCTCCGCCGTTGTGAAACATCATCCAAAACGAGCTGTGCCAGCCGGCACCTGCGGGGATTTTCATGCGCGCCTCGTAGTAACCGTAGCGGAAGGCGGCTTTGCTGATCACGCCGGCGCCGGTGTAGTGCTTGCCGCCGGCGTCTTCCTTTTTGACCCGGAGTTTAAGGGTGCCGCCGGAGACCTCGACATTTTCCGGCTTCTGTGTGCTCCACAATTTGCTGTCGGTGCGGAAATCCCATTTCGCGGCGTCCAGGGTGGTGCCGTCGAACTCGTCAGCCCAGCTCAGCGTGTAGGCGCTCAAGCTGCCGTCCGCGACCGAGGGAGTCGGGACGGTGGCGGCGCCAGCGCACAATGGCAGGAGAGCGGCGACAAAGGCGAGCAACGGCAGAGAACAACGGGAGGAAGGGGTAGATTTCAGGGAGGGCATGATTGATTCCAAACAAATGAAACCCGTTTGGGCAATCTCTGGCTGGGCGTGCACTCATCAAAAATCGACAATCAGGCGCCAAAACGGGGTCAGCAACGGTCTTTCAGGCGAGCGTAAATTCAGGTTTTTTGAGGAGTTGATTTAGGAGGACGACGAGCTTCCGCATGACGGCGGTCAGCGCGACTTTCTTGGGTTTTCCGGCGGCAACAAGGCGTTGGTAAAACGCCTTGAGTATAGGATTAAACCGAGCCGCCACGGTGGCGGCCATGTAGAGCACCCGGCGGACTTTGATCCGTCCGCCTCGGATCGTTCGTCGGCCTCGGTGCATGCCGCTGTCCCGGTTATACGGTGCCACTCCGGCCAGTGCCCCAGCCTCGTTTCGCGTGAGCTTCCCGAGTTCCGGCATTTCTGCGAGCAGCGTCGAGGCGGTTACTTTACCTATGCCTTTGACCTGTTGCATCCGTTCACTCTGGTCCTTGAGCGTGTCATCATCGTCGATCTGCTCTTTGATCAACTTTTCGACCTCTTCGACCTGCTTTTCCAGTTCCTTGATCAGCTTCTCGCCCAACTTGCGCACCACCTTATCACGCGTCTGCGTCAGCCTCTGTTCCTCCATGAGGAGGATCGTCACCAACTGCTCACGCCTTTGCACGAGGGCGGCCAGTCTCTGCCGCTGCGGCGAAGGTGCTTCTAGTTCCTCGGGCTGCAGGAGTTCGCCAAACTCACGCAATACCGTCGCGTCGATCTGATCGGTCTTGGCCAACAGTCCCTGTGCCCGTGCAAACGCCCTGACACGGGCTGCGTTTACCAGGCTCACCGGCGATCTTCGCTTCCCATAATCCTTCCAACAGCGCCCGCTCGTAGCCTCCGCTCGGTTCGCAGATCACATGCACCGGCTCCGGTAACGTTGCGAGCACCTTGATCAACGGTCCTATCCCTGACACACTGTTCGCGTAGTGGCTCGGGCCTTGCCCCGCCAACGACACGTCCAGCCGGTCTTTACTGATGTCCACTCCGGCATACGCCGGTATTATTTGTTCTTTGGTTTTCATACGGCTCTGTCTTGCGATTCGAGCTGCTGGCTTTCGCCGCGCTCATCCAACGGTTCGAGTTTTATGAAGATCCCCCCAAATCGACCCTGCTGACCCGCGAAGTCGCTTTTACGCTTCTAGGCCGAATCGGTCTGACTTGGGGAAAGTTAGCCGCTCACACGGAGTGGTTGCGGCTTCCTCCGACGAGTTAATTGCCCATTCTCGGAAGCCGCAACCACTCCTTCATTGCTCAAGATACAAGGCCATAAATTGGCAATTAAATCACTGCCGATTCAGTCGCACCCTCAGGCTGTTGGCACTCGGATAGCCCAAGACCTGAGCTATCCAAGCATGGGCCGCACCCGACTCCCGTAACTTCAAAGCCAGCTTAAATCTCCACGCCTCATCCCTCTGCCGAGACTTAAGCACGACAAGATCGGCTCTGGTTTTCGTCGTCTCCCGCAAGCCTTCGTCGAGCACGGCCTGCCACCCATCGTCTCGTATCGCCTGCGCCTCCGCCTGCGCCAATCCCACCAATGAGCGCTCGTTCAAACTCTTGGCCACCGCCCGCCGCCAGCCCTCGGTTCCGATAGCCCAGCCTTTGCACATTTCGCCGAAACCCAGCCTGGTCTGCTCGGCCTCGTCGGTGGCCAACTCCTGCAACCTCGACAAATAGGCCGTCCACCCGGCTGCGTCGTCCGTCAGTCCCAAGCGCGCCATCACCAACTCGCCCGTCAAACCCTCTATCCGGTCCCCTCGCACAAATCGCCGCAAACTGCTCCATCGGAAACCCATGAGTTGTGCGAGCTCAACGATCCTCGCCCGGAACGGATTGAGGTGAATGTAATCCACCACCGCCGACAGCGCCTTCGCGTCCTCGATCGGCAACGCCTGATAGCGCCCCTGAAACAAGTGCCCTCGCTCCGACCGAAACCGGTTAAACCGCGTTGAAAACGCACTCTGCAACCGGTGCATACCCACCACCAGATTAGGCTGCGGGGTCTCCAACGCCAAATGGTAGTGGTTCGTCATGAGCACATAGCCATGCACCCGCCACCCATACTGCTTCACCGTCTCCCACAGCGCCGTTTCAAACGCCTGCGCCGCTCCCACCGACCCGAAGACCGGCTGACGGTAATTCCCCCGGTTGATCACATGATACAACCCACCCTTCTGCTCATATCTCAATTTTCTAGCCATTCCCTATCCTTGAGCCACTTTCGCGCCCCTGCCCAGCTTTTAATTGCCCATTTACGGCCTGACCCCTTTGGGCTTCGCGTCCTCCAGGGCATATTGCCCCACAGTGTAACCTACGTCCCCGGACTACTTGTCACCTAGGTCTCCGGTTCATACCTGGCTTGGACCTCCAATTATTTTGATTGCATAAAGCAGAAGTAACTATGCATGAGTTAACTATGTATATTCACGAAATTGTAAAATATATCAAACAGGCTCAACTTATTGCCAAAGAACACGGATTCTCAAATTTACTGCAACCAGGTTTAATAAAAGAAATGATTGTAGCGGATATTCTTAAGCACGACGTGCATAAGACAAAACACGCAGCAGACGCCTTTGACCCAAAAGATCCTACAATCCAATATGAGTATCTGACATGCTTTGAAAAAGGATCGTTCCAACTTGATAGAATGTTTAAGCATCCACCTGAAAAAAGAGAGAAATCACTACTGCGAATATCACGAAATCGAGCGATATATTGCGCAGTATTTGAGGCGGAAAATCCACTAACCGTCTCGGTAATATACGAGGTGCCCGTAGAAACCATGCTTGCGGAAGCAATCCGCATTTTGAATGCAAGCACCAACGATATTTCCCACATGGGATTTAGCCCCAAATGGGCGAGCATAAATGGGAAAATAGTTTACAAAAAGGCCATTTGATTACTTTCAACCAAACCCACCTCAGTTTCGACTTCGGCCACATTAGTTTTTCCGCCATTTAATCGTTCATTCGCTAAAGCGACATACCCTGGGTTGATTTCGCAAGCCACAAACCTACGCTCTAAATTCCTACATACAACCGGAACAGTTCCACTACCACAAAAAGGATCATACACAATATCCCCAGCATTAGAGCTAGCGCGAACAAGTCGCTCAATCAATCGCTCAGGCTTCTGAATTGTATTCAACAAGTCTCTACTAATAAGCTCCTTCGATTTATAGGTTAACTGCTTAATATCACCCCAAACATCTCCAGGATTCTTACCCTTCTCATTAAACAAAGTTTTTCCATACGGACCATTTTTTACAGAGGGAACATTTTCACAGCGCTTGCGATGCTCCAACTCGACCATCTGCTCAACCCTAATATCATCAAGATTAAAGGTCTTCGCCTTGCCCTTAGTGAAATAGCTAATTATGTCGTAGTTATTGGTATATTTCAATCGCCCCTGCGCAAGTCGACTAGGCTGATACCATACTATTTTTGTGCTTAACTCCAAATATGGACGATAATCAATGAAATCAATACTGGCGCATTTCCCAAATAAATAAAGCGCCCCACCAGGCTTTAATATTCTAGAGAATTTACGTATCAACCCCAAGTTGTATTCCTGTATACAAGAAACCTCATCCCAATCAAATCCCGTAACGCCGTAGGGACCATCGCATATCACCAAGTCAACACACTCCGTCGGCATTGCATCCGTAAACGCTAAGGTATCACAGTTTTCGATTCTATTTATAAATTTAATGATTTCAGACATATGAATTGGTGCCTGAAATTCAGACAGCTATTTGTTGATTTTGGTCAACCAGTGAACTGGCTGCTCGGATTTTCGACGTAAGTTGTTTCTTCTGCTTGGACAGAGCACGGAAGTCGCACTCCACCTGCAGACCGTGCCAGAATTCTGGCGACTGATTAAAGAAGACGCCGAAGCGGATGGACATGGTCGGGGTGATCGCACGCTTGCCGAGCACGATTTCATTGATGGCCCGAGGAGCCACACCGAGCGCGCGGGCCATGGCATTTTGGGAGATACCCATCGGATTCAGGTATTCCTCCAAGAGGATTTCACCAGGTGTGATTGGCGGATTCATGATCATAACGTATGACGTTATACAGGGGCCTCAATGATAATCGATGATCGCTACTTCGGACGGACCGGCGTCGGTCCAGCGGAACACGATTCGCCATTGGTCGTTCACGCGAATGGAGTGATAGCCGTCCAAATCCCCTTTCAGCGGCTCCAAACGATTGCCGGGCGGAACCGCGAGGTCGGTCAACTTGCCGACACGGTTGATCTGAAAGAGCTTTCGCAGGGCGATGCGGGCGATGGGCGAGAAACGACGGTTCTTTTGATCACGGAAGAGTTCTTCGGTGTCCGTGTCGGCGAAGGATTGGATCATGGGCTTGGCGGGCGGCGGCGGAGAGGCGCGTTAGGGATAACGCGCCCTACCCCATAAAAAAGCCCCGACTGGGATGGTCGGGGCTTCAATAGTTTATTGGCAGGCTTCGCACTCTTCGCCGTTCTTTCGGGCTTCGAGGCTGCACACGCGTTTTTCCTCGGCGGTGTAGGTTTTCTTAGGAGCTTCGGCCTTCTTTTCGTGGCTGCCGCCGGCGTCGCCGCTGTTTTGGCCGCCCGAGGCACCCTCGCCCACCGCGCCGCGCATTTCCTTTTTCACGCCGACGGTCGCTTTCTCGATGTTCGAGGCGCCGAGCGTGCGGAGGTAATACGTGGTCTTGAGGCCGGTGTGCCAGGCCTGGCGATACATGTGGGACAGGTTTTTCAGGTCCGGAGTCTTGAGCCAGAGGTTCACGGACTGGGACTGGTCGATCCACTTCTGGCGGCGGGCGGCGGCTTCGATGACCCATTTGAAGTCGATGTCGAAGGCGGTCAGATACTTTGCCTTCAGGTCGGCGGGGACGGCGTCGATGTCCTTCAGGTCGCCGTCGAAATACTTGAGGTTGTCCATCATCTCCTGGTTCCAGAGTCCGCGGGCCTTGAGGTCCTTCACGAGGAAGTAGTTCAGGACGATGAACTCGCCGGAGAGATTGCTCTTCACGAAGAGGTTCTTGTAGGTGGGCTCGATGCAGGGCGAGGTGGCCGTGATGTTCGAGATGGTGGCGGTGGGCGCGATGGCAAGGACGTTGCTGTTGCGCATGCCGTGGCGGGCGATCTTGGCGCGGAGGGGCGTCCAATCCATCTTGCCGCCGCGGGGGACTTCGACTTCGACGCCGCGTTCTTTTTCGAGGATATCAATCGTGTCCTGCGGGAGGAGGCCGCGGTCCCACTTGGAGCCTTTGTAGGAGCTGTAGGTGCCGCGTTCGGCGGCGAGGTCGGAGGAGGCTTCGTAGGCGTAGTAGGCGATGGCTTCCATGGCTTCGTCGTTGAACTCGACGGCTTCCTTGGAGGCGAAGGCGTGGCCTTTGATGTAGAGGGCGTGGGCGAGGCCCATGACGCCGAGGCCGATGGGGCGGTGGCGGCGGTTGGAGGTCTCGGCGGCCTTGGTGGGGTAGAAGTTGATGTCGATGACGTTGTCCAGGGCGCGCACGGCGGTCTGGATGGTCTCGCGGAGCTTCTTGTGGTCGAGCTGGCCGTCGGGGAGGAGGTGGTTCTCGAGGATGACGGAGCCGAGGTTGCAGACGGCGGTCTCGTCGTTGGAGGTGTTGAGGGTGATCTCGGTGCAGAGATTCGAGGAGTGGATGACGCCGACGTGGTCCTGCGGGGAGCGGAGGTTGCAGGCGTCCTTGAAGGTGATCCAGGGGTGGCCGGTCTCGAAGAGCATCGAGAGCATTTTCTTCCAGAGTTCGAGGGCTTCGATCTTCTGGCCGTAGATCTTGCCGTCTTCGGCGAGCTTCTCGTAGCGGACGTAGGCTTCTTCGAACTTCTTGCCGTAGAGTTCGTGGAGGTCGGGGGTTTCGTTGGCGCGGAAGAGGGTCCACTGGGCGCGGGCCTCCATGCGTTTCATGAAGAGGTCGGGAATCCAGTTGGCCGTGTTCATGTCGTGGGTGCGGCGGCGGTCGTCACCGGTGTTCTTGCGCAGCTCCAGGAATTCTTCGATGTCCAGGTGCCAGGTTTCCAGGTAGGTGCAGACCGCACCCTTGCGCTTGCCGCCCTGGTTCACGGCCACGGCCGTGTCGTTCACCACTTTCAGGAAAGGGACCACGCCCTGCGATTCGCCATTGGTGCCCTTGATGTGGCTGCCCAAAG
>JANYJB010000108.1 GCA_025361935.1 Verrucomicrobiota bacterium | reverse complement strand
CCGCTTTTTTCGGAGACGGCCTTCACCTGCGCGGGCGTGAGCGCCAGCGCGGCGTCGGTGAAGGTGGCGCCGGGGAAGATCGCCTGCTGCGCCTGCGCGACCGTGAGGTATTCGGTCGCGTAACCGGAGGTGCTGCCGACGAGCGCGACCGCGCTGCCGGCGATGAAAGGCGTGAAACGCATGGCGTAAGCTTAGAAGTCGTAGCCCACCTTCAGGCGGATCTGGAGCGACTCGTAGTTGTCGAGGTTGCGGGAGCCCTTGTTCTCGGGCCAGCCGGTGAGCTGCGGGAGAACGGTGAGCGTGGCCCACCAGCGGGCGTTGGCGTAGTGGAGGTTGGGGCCGGCGAAGAGCGCGTATTCGCCGAGTTCGTCGAGGTGCATCTTTTCGAAGGCGGAGGTGGCTAGGGCTTCGAGTCCGGCGAACCAGCCGGGGGCGAAACGGTAGCTCAGGCCGGTGCTGACTTCGAGCTCCAGTTCGCTTTCCCGGGCGTCGGTGACGAGGTCGTGCTCGCGCTCAAATTCGCCGCCGATGTTGGTGGCCCAGACGAGGGTGTCGTCGAGGTAGTTGCGCTGAAGGATGAGCTTGGGTTCTACGAAATAGATGTCGGTGCGGTCGCCGCTGGAGGCGGAGTAGCGCTTGTAGCCGGGCTCCAAATAAACGGAGACGCCCCAGCCACCGCGATCAACGCTTTGGAGGTTGTATTTGAGGGAGCCTTGGAGGCCGTTGAAGTTGGTGCGGTTGCGGTCGGAGAAACCCGTGACGCCGCTGATGTCGTGGCTGATGCCGTTCAAGTAGAGGGAGCCCTGGAGGCGATCGGTGAAGCCGTGTTCGAGCTCGGTCTGAAGATCGAGGGCGGAGTAGGAGCCGTCGGCCTTGCCGGTGCGGGAAGTGATCCACTGGTAGATTTCGGAGCGGCCCTTGGGGAGGGTGTCGGCGCCGTAGGTGTAGCCGAAGTAGTTTTCGTCGGCGCGGACGGCGGCGGCCGTGCAAAGAAGGGCGAGGGCGCCGAGAAGGAGGGTGCGGGCGGTGTTCATGGAAAAATGGAGGAGGACGGCGGATGAAGTTAGAAATTGAAGCCGAGTTTGAGGCGGAACTCGTTGCGCGTTTCCTCGGCGAAGGCCATGTTGTGGACGGTGGGGGAGACTTCGTTACCCCAAACTTGATAGGCCCATGACAGGGTGGCCCACCAGCGGCGGGCGGCGTAGTGGAGACTCGGGCCGGCGAAGACGACGGTGTGTTCGTATTGGTTGAACATCGGATACTCGGAAACACCGTGGGTCTCGATGCCGGCAAACCAGTTTGACGCAAAGCGGTAGGAAAGCCCGGCGCCGGCTTTGAGGGAGAGTTCGTGTTCGTATTCCTCGGCGGGTTTTTTGCCCCACGCGAGCTGGACGCCTCCGTTGGCGGCGAAGACGAGCGTGTCGTCGAGGAAGTTCTTTTGATAGAGAAGCGTCGGCGCCACGTAGATCATGCGCTGGAGAATGCCGGCCACGTCGTCGTAGCGCATGAAGCCGATCTCGGGGCGCAGGGCCAAGCCGTAGCCGTCCTTGAAGACGCTCGTGAAACGGTATTTGGCGGCGAGCTCAACGCCGCCGAATTGGTAACGGTCCTGGTTGTCGAGCCCGGGGACGTTTTTGATGTTAAAGTAGTGCTGAACGATCGTGCCGGAAACTTGAAATTGGTCGGTGACGCCGTATTCGGCCTCCGTCTCGAAATCCCAGCCGCGATAGTAGCCGGCGTCCTTGCCGCTGCGGGCGGTGGTGGTCTGGTAGAGATCGTAATGACCTTTGGGCAACGTCTCAGCGCCGCTCACGTAGCCGAAGAGGTTTTCGTCGGCCCGAATGGAGGCGGCCGTGCAGAGGAAGGCGAAGGCGACGAAGAGCGAGGAGCGGGTGAGTGATGGCATAAATGAAGTTAGTGAGATAGATTCTCAAATCGGTGGGACGTCAATAATGTTTATGGGACTCAGTCTCAATTTAGTTAAAATAACTTATGGCTGTGGGACTTGCGCATGAATAAAAAAACGCTTGGCTCTGATTTTGGATAAAAACCCGATGCCAAATCCATCCGACAGACCTCCGGTGACCGTGCTTTGCGGATTTTTGGGTGCGGGTAAAACCACGCTGCTCAAGCATCTGCTCGCGCAGGCGGAGGGGCGAAAGTGGGCGGCGGTTGTGAACGACGTGGCGGCGCTCAACATCGACGGCGCGGTGGTGCGCGCGGGTTTTGAAAACACCGGTGACGTGGTGGAGTTGGGCAACGGCTGCGTGTGCTGTTCAAGCAAGGATGAGTTGGCCGAGACGGTGGCCGAACTCGCCGCGACGGGGCGCTACGAACACATTTTGATCGAGACGACGGGCGTGGCCGAGCCGCGCGGGATCGCGAATTTGTTCACGCGAAAAAATCCGTTCGGGCGCACGCTGGGGGATTTCGCGACGCTGTCGGCGTTGGTGAGCGTGATCGACGTCGCAGCGTTCGCGACGGAGTTGGCGAATGTGGAAAACGTCAACGGCACGCGGCGCGCGGAGCCGGGCGGCGTGCGACCGGTGTTTGAATTGATACTGGAGCAGGCCGAGTGCGCTGACGTGCTGGTGTTGAACCAATGCGACCGAGTGACGGCGGAGCAGGTGGATCGGATCGAGGCGGTCTTGCGCGGGCTTAACGCGCACGCCGAGGTGGTGCGCACGGAGCATGGGCAGGTTGCGAGCGAGTTTTTGCTGGGGCGGGTGAGATTCGACGCGAAGGAAACCGTGGGCGCGGCGCGATGGGTGCGGGCGTTGAATGCGGTCGCGCCGGGCGCGTCGGTCGTGCGCGGACGCAGCGCGGAGGAGCGGCCGGCGCACGAGGTGAAATACGGGATTACGTCGTTTGTTTATCAGGCGCGGCGGCCGTTTGTGCAGGCGGCGTTTCGTGCGCTGATGAAGACGGGATTGCCGGGGTTGCTGCGGGCGAAGGGGTTTTATTGGACACGCGAGCAGCCGGACGAGATGGCGTTTTTGTCGGTCGCGGGCGGAGTGGTGCGCCACGACATTTTGAATCCGTGGTGGGCGGCGCTGATTGAAAATGGGAAGGCGCGGCTCGACGAAAGACCTGAGGCGATCCGTGCGGTTTGGGTGGAGCCGCATGGCGACCGCCGACAGGAACTGGTGTTCATCGGCGTCGGCCTCGACGAGGCGGCGATGCGCGCGGCGTTTGACGGCTGTTTGGCTGAGCCGCAAAGTTTTAACCACGAATGAAATCGCCCAACAGGGCGATTTTTTGGGAGCAGTTCCAGCCAATGGCCTCCACGGTCAAACGGAGGTGCGGCTGATGCCGCCGGGGATTGAATGCCTAGACGCTTGGGTGTGCTGCGGGGTGGCGAGGGTTCGCCGGGCGCGGGAATGAAGCGGTGCATGGCGGGAATCAGGCTTCGCACTTCAGGACATAAACGACGCCCTTTTCGCTGCCGACGGCGAGCAGGCGGTCGTCGGGCGCCCAAGCGAGTTTCGTCGCGGGGACGGGCATTTTTACGGTGGCGCGGAGGGGTTTAGGGCGCTCGGGGCTCCAGATTTGGACGCCGCCGTCGGCGCTCGCGGTGGCGAGGAGGCCGTGCGCGTTTTGGAAGGCGACGGCGCAGACTTTGGCATCGTGCGGGAGCATGGTGGGTTCGCGGCCTTCGGGGCCGCCGCCGGTGCAGTCCCAGAGGCAGGCGTCCTGGCCACCGCCGGTGGCGAGCCAGTGCGAGTCGCGGTCGAAGGAGAGTTCCTTCACCTTGCCCTCGTAGCCGCTCATGTGGAACTCGTCGTTCTTCTCGGGGAGCCAGAGGTGGACGCTCGGGTCCTGGTTGCCGGAGACGAGCCAGCGGTTGTCGGGCGACCAGACGAGGGCGTGGATGCCGTTGGCGTAGGCGAATTCCTTTTGGGCGATAAAGTCGTCGGCATCCCACAGGCACACGCCGCCGAAGTAGGCGGAGGCGAGGCAGCCGCCGGCGGGCTGCCAGGCGATGGCGCTGATGGTTTTGGGAGCGGGTTTGAAGGTGTGGCGGGTGGAGCCGTCGGCGTTGAGAAACGCGAGGTGGCGGCCGGCGGCGGCTGCGAGTTTGGAGCCGTCGGGCGACCACGCGAGGTGTTCGATCCAAGCGCCGCCGACTTCGGCGGAGGCGGTGTGCTGGGCGGTGGCGGCATCCCAAAATTTTACCTTAGAGTCTTGTCCGCCGGTGGCGAGGAGAGGCTGCGAAGGGTGCCAGGCGAGGCAGTTGGCGCCGTCGTCGTGACCGGGGAGATCAACGCGTGCGCCGTCGTCGGCGGCGAAGAGGGAAACGGGTCCGGAGGACGCAGCGGCGGCGAGGGTGTAGGAACCGGGGTCACCGACCCCGGCTACAGGCGACCAGCCGAGGTCGATCACGTAGTCGTCGAGCTGCGCGGCCCAGTGTTTGGTGAGTTGCATGAGCCGCCAAGTGAGCGTGGGTTGCGCGCACGCGCAAGGCGGGAGTCTGAGATCAAAGTAACCTATTGGGTTACTTTGATGGGATAAACGGGCGGCCTTCGAATACTGCCTTGATGAGAGAAAGTAACCTATTAGGTTACTTTGTATGATACCGATACATCCGGCTTTGAAGTTGTGGTTGGAGTTGGGAGGGGTGTTGGCGGATGCGGCGGAAACGGGCGTGAAAGCCTTTGGCAAACAGATGAAACCTCGTCGTCGCGGTTCTTATAAGACACGGCGTCCCGGCGCGGATACGCTGATGTGGAATGCCTGCGCCGCTTTGTTGCGCGAGGAGCTGAAGCCCCATGGGACCAAGGTCAGGCTGGCGCGTTACCTGGGCGTTCCCAAGCAGCGCATAACCGATTGCCTCAAGGGCGGCAGGCGTATGCCTGATGCCGAGACAACCTTGCAAATGCTCAACTGGCTCGCGCAAAAACGGGCCGGCCGTGATCTTTCAATGTGACCAAGCAGCGAATCGTGAGCAAAGGGCAACCCGCAAAGTAACCTATTAGGTTACTTTGCGGGTTGGGGCGGGGATCAGGCGAGGCAGGATTTGAAACCTTCGGTCAAGGCGGCGCGGTCGAGGTTTTTGCCGATGAAGACGAGGGTGTTGGTGCGCGGGGCCGAGCCCCAGGGTTTGTCGAACTTGGCGTCGAAGAGCATGTGGACGCCTTGGAAAACGAGGCGGTTGGGCGAGCCTTTGACGGAGAGCACGCCTTTCATGCGGAAGATGTCGTTGCCCTTGGTTTTGAGGAGTTCGCCGATCCAGTCGTTGAGGCGTTTGCCATCGAGATCGCCGGGGGTGCTGATGCCGACGCTGGAAACGTCGTCGTCGTGCGAGTGGCTGTGGTGGTAATCTTCCTGCCAGACGGGGCGGAAGTTGTCGTCGGAGCCGACGGGATAAATGTGGAGGGGTTCTTCGCCGCAGCCTTCGAAGACGAGGTAGAGGCCGGGTTCTTTGATTTCGAGCGGGTAATGGCCGTGGCCGTCTTCGAGGAGGAGGCGGTGGAGGGTGCCGCCGGGGACGAAGGTGTCGCCGGACTTGAGGCGGGTTTCCCAGTCGGCGAAGACGTGGACGGCGGCCTCGCGGGCGGCGGCGATGTCTTTTTCGTCGAGGGATTTCACGCGCATGATCACGACGTCGAGTTCGTTTTCGTTGCCGTTGTGGTGATGGTGGTGTTCGCAGTGCGCGTGGTCGTGGCCTTCGTGGGAATGCTCGTGGTGGTCGTGATTGCAGTGGCCGATGGCGAGGTCGAGAGTGCCGGCGGGGAGCTGGTAGGCGCCGGCCCATTCGAAGGGGTAGTC
>JANYJB010000010.1 GCA_025361935.1 Verrucomicrobiota bacterium | reverse complement strand
CCTTTTGGGCAAGCACCACGAGGATGAGAAAAACAGACGTAAAGAGGAGAACGACGGTGAAAATTCCGATGAGAATGCTCATGAATAAAGGGTCAGACAGCCGGACGGAAGGACGGTTGTCAATGCCCCGGTGGCACCGTCAAATCTCGTAATCACCGGCCTGGTCGTGATCACCCGCCGAGGCGGGCGAAGCCTGCCCGTCAGCCGTTTTGCCCTGCTTGCGGTCGTAGAAAATGCGCACTTCGGGTTTTTGGCCGATGCCCTCTTGTTTAAGCAGCTGCGAAGCTCGGGTAAGCGCCTTCTTGGTGCTCATCGTCAGGTTGGCCTCGGCGGGAAATACGTTTTCCCGGCCCATCTGCGCGAGCAGTCCGCTTCGCTCAAGCACACGGGTAACGTCGGCATTGCTGCCGCTGATTAAGAGGTGGCGGCCGGTCTCCCTCAGATAATCGTGAAGGGTTTCCAGCGCCATGACGGTGGAGGCGTCAAGATGGCGGGCGTTCTTCATGCGCAGGATAAACACGCGGATGTTCTGATCCTCCGCCTGTCGCCGCACTTCGTCCTGAAACAGGTCGGCCGCGCCAAAGAACAACTCGCCCTCCACATGAATGATCGAGATCTGCGAATGCGTGCGCTTGGTCGGATCGGCGAGTTCGGAAAGCTGCCCTTGGTCGTTGAAGCCGTATTCGACCAGGGTCGGCATGCTGGTTTTTTGGAGAAAAAGCGCGAGAGCCACGCCGATTCCCATGTAAATGGCGGTATCCAGCGGAAGCAAAAGACAAGAGCCGAGTGTAACCGCGAAAACCACCGCGTCCGACCGCGTCGAGCGGCAGGCTACGCGGATCTGCTTGCGGTTGATCATGCGTATGCCGACGCGGATCAACTGCGCCGCCAACGCCGCCAGCGGGATGAAATTGAACACGGGCGTGATCGACAGCAGCACCAGCAGCACCGCCGCGCTGCTAAACATAGACGAAAGCTGGGTGGCCCCACCGCTTTGATAATTCACCGCCGAGCGTGCAAACGAAGAAGAACCAGGCACCGCACCGAAAAGCGAGCACGCGATATTGGCCGCCCCCATGCCGATGAGCTCCTGATTCGGCTCGATTTTCTGGCCGCTTTTGGCGGCAAGCGACTTGGTAATCGAGGCCGCCTCAAGCATGCCAAGGATGGCGACGGCGATGGCCGTGCCGACCAGCGACATCAGCAAGTGCCATTCTTTCACCCCCAAATGGAGCCCCATGAAGGCCGGAAGCATGGCGTGAAGCGCGCCCTCGTCCTTGATCATCTGGAAAGGTGCGTCCGCCGCGCCTATGCCCGATGTGTAAACTTTCCCCACCAGCGCGAGCACCGCCAATCCGATAAGCGCCTCGGGCCATGTTTTGCGAAGCCTCGTTACCAGCTCAAAAACCAGCCACGTGAGCGCACCCAGGCCGATCGCCCACAGAGAAACCCGTCCGGTCACGATGTGCATCGCCGCCTGATAAAGATTCGCCGCGAATGACTGACCAGGAGCCCTTTCATAGCCGAGCAGGTTGTGAAGCTGGCTGGAAATCAGAAGCAGGCCGATGCCCGTGCTGTAACCAATGACCACCGAGCGCGAGATGAACTTGGTGACCTCCCCAAAGTTAACCAACCCCGCCACCAACTGGATGAGCCCGATCAGCAACGCCATCAAAATGGCCAGCGGCAGCGCGCCGAATTCCGGCGTGGCGTGCGCGGCGATAGTCGCCGCGATGATCAGGCTTATCGAACTCGTTGGCCCGAACACGTGGTGTCGCGACGAGAAAAAAAGCGCGCCCACCACCCCTCCGATCACCACCGAGGCGATCACTGACATCGGCGAAACCCCGAGGATGATCGAAAAACCGACGGCCTGTGGTATGGAGACGAGAGTAAGCGTGACCCCTGCAATGAGATCGGCACGAAGTTTGCCCCACGAATAATCCTTCAACTCCGTCACGAACGGGACGCGCACCTTGAACATGCGCGCGCCCAGATCGGTCGCGTCGCCCAACGTGTGCTTGAGCTCGTTGGTCGCGCTCATGCCCGCGTTCAGGCCTCCACGCCGAGTTTTTCCAAGATGCGCTGCAAGTCTTCGTTGCCCGTGTAATTGATGACTATCGTGCCGCGCTTGCCAGAATGTTTGAGCGCGACGCGAGCCCCGAGATGCGACGTGAGTTTTTTCTCGATGCCAGCGACGGCGGCGGCCTCCACGGCAGGCACCTTGCGGTTCGCCGAGCCGGCGGGAACGGGAGTCCCCGCTTTCTTGGCCTGCACCAGTTTTTCCGTGGCGCGCACGCTGAGGCCTTCTTCGAGGACGCGGCGGGCGAGCACCGCGCGCTGCGCGGCGTCGGCGATGCCGAGCAACACTTTGGCGTGGCCGACGGAAAGCATGCCCTTGGCGAGATAGCCCTGGATTTCGGCGTCGAGGGAAAGCAGGCGCAGGGCGTTGGCCACGGTCGCGCGGCCCTTGCCCACGCGCTCGGAAGCCGCCTCCTGGGTGAGATCAAAATCGCGTATGAGGCTGGCGTAGCCGTAGGCCTCTTCAACGGGGTTCAGGCCTTCGCGCTGGAGATTTTCGATGAGACCGAGGGCGGCGGACGAGGCGTTGCTAGCATCAACCACGCGGGCCGGGATGACCTTGATCTTGAGAAGCTGGAACGCGCGCCAGCGGCGTTCACCCGCGATGAGCTGGAACTTGTCTCCGAGCTTGCGCACCACGATGGGCTGCAGGAGACCCTCGCTCCTGATGCTCTCGGCGAGTTCGCTCAGCTGCTCGGGTAAAATCTCGCGACGCGCCTGATAAGGACTGGGCGCGATGAGATTAACGGCCACCTCGGCAAAACCGGGTGCCGAAGCGAGAGCAGCCGAGGGAACGGGAGCCGGAGCGGCGGCCGGTTTTGCGGGAGAGGAGCCTGAGATAAGAGCGCCGAGACCTCGGCCAAGTCGGGATTTGGAAACAGCCATGATGTTTTATTTTCCTCCGGGGATGAAGAGAGTCTGCCCCAGCATGATTTTGGAGGGATCGGTGATTTTGTTGGCGTTGATGATGTCCACGGTCTTGCTGCCGGTTTTACGGGCAATGAGGGCAACCGTGTCGCCTTTTTGCACGGTGTAGCTGATGCCCTCGGACGGGAAATTGGTGCTGAACGTAGTCGGTGATGTCGCGCGCTGGACGGGGCTCTTGGACAGCGAATCGAGCGCGGCGTTGGTCGCGTCGCCGAGTTTTTTGATCTGGGCGGCGGTGCGCTCGGCGACGGCGGAGTCACCGGCCTTGATGTCTCGGTTCAAGTCGGCGATGGCGTCGTTGAGCTGTTGAACGGTGGCGTAGGCCTGGGCCGAGCTGGCGGTCTGGGTGCGCAGGGCGGCGTTGTCGCGCTCGAGCTGCTCGACGCGCAGGGAAAGCTCGCCCACGCGCTGCGTGAGCAGGGTCATGTCGGCGCGCATGTTGGCCACTTCGGCATTCAGGGTTTGCGTGCCGGTAGTCTGGGCGACTGCCGTGATGGAAACGCAGGCCAGCGCCGCGCCAAAATAAACTGTTTTCAACATGAACACAGACGTTGCGCCAAAAACCCGGCGAAAACAAGTGCCGAGCCGGGGAGACTTGCGGGCGCTCATTCCGCGAAACGTTTCGCGATCAGGGCTTCGATGCGCTGCTTAGATGAAATCACCTCTTCAACCTTCACCCGCGGACTCAGTTCCAGCGTGAGCAGGTGGTTGGAGCGCCAGAATTCGCTGATCATGTTGAAATTGATGCGTCCGGTGCCGATGCCTTGATGGTCTTTGCCGTCGGGCGTCACGTCGTGTAGATGAAAACCGAGCAGCCGGGACGCGTTTTTTTCAAGATGAAGGCGGTGGTCGATCATGCCCATGCTATGCTTGATCTCCGCGTGGCCGGTGTCGTGCCAATAGCCAAAACTATTCGGCTGCGCGATGTTTTCCAGCAGGGTGGAAAAATCATCGTCGAGGGGCAGTTCGTCAAATTTCTCTCGATTTTCCAAACCGATCACGACGCCGCGCTCCAACGCGTATGCGCGGATCTTCTCGATGCTTGCCTTCATCTGTTCCCAATAGGGAGGCATGCGTTTGCGGAGCTTCTCGCAGCATTTTGTGAGGAGGTCGCGGTAGACCTTGTCGTCCGGCACGGTAACCGTGGGGTTTTTGCGGACGAAAGCCCTGAGATTCTGGGCGGGGTTGAGCCACCAAAACTTCACGCTGCCAAGGTGCATCACGAGAACCTTGACCTGCATTTGTTTCGCGAAATCAATCGAACGCTTGGTATGGCGGAGCCATTGCTCATGCTCGCGGTGTTCGGTCGCGGACGGTTCGAAAAGATTCGGCGCCGCCTGACCGATCCCGGTCGGCAGCGGACAGAAGTTGTGAGTTGAACTGATCTTGATGACTCCTTCCTCAACCGCCCGGATCACTCCGGGCAGTAGCACGATGCGAATGCCGTGGCTGAGCTCCGCGTGAGTGAAGCCGTGGCCGGCGATTTCACGTAGCATCTCCATTCCGTCGGTGTGACGATACGAATTCCAACTGGTCGATAATGCGAGAATGGGCTTTGCCATCGGGTGGTGTCCAGAAGCGCAGACAGGTTGCGGCGCACAATCACAAAAAACCGCGCCCCCGAATCACTTCGGCTGGCGCGGTTTCATAAAATCACGACTTTAATACCCGTTACTTGGAGTGGCGGTCTCGCAGCATCTGGGTGAAGGCCATGACCTTCACCTTGCGCCGGCGACGCTCGGTGGGCTTTTCGTTATAACGCTTCGCGCGCACATCCTTGATGATGTTCTCGCGTTCGAGCTTTTTCTTCATGCGGCGGAGCGCACGGTCAACGGGCTCGTTTTTGCGGATTTTGATTTCGATGGACATGGTGAAAAGGAGGGAAGGTTCGGCGGAAAAGCTGAGGAATAGGCCAAACCGCGTCCGGCACGTCAATGGCTTTTTTCCTGCGAGCGCGCTTGCGGCTTGCGAACACCGCCGCGCGTCGTTGCCTAGCCCCTGTGCCGTCCGCCGATTCGAACTTCGTCCACCTCCACGTCCACACGGATTACAGCTTGCTCGACGGCGCCTGCCGGATTGACCGCCTGATGCAGCGTGCGTGCGACATGGGCATGAAGGCCCTCGCCCTCACCGACCATGGCAACATGTTTGGCGCAATCGAGTTCTACAACGCCGCCAAGTCCAAGGGCATCAAGCCTCTCATCGGTTGCGAGATCTACATCGTCGAGTCCTCCCGCCTCGAAAAAGCCGGCAAATCCGAGGACGGAAAGAGCTACTACCACATGGGCCTGCTGGCGAAAAATCTCACCGGCTACCAAAACCTCCTCAAGCTCGTCTCCGACGCCCACCTCAAAGGTTTTTACTACAAGCCGCGCGCCGACCTCGAAACCCTCGCCAAATACGCCGACGGCCTCATCGGCTTCACCGGCTGCCTCGCCGCCATCGTCCCGCAGCACCTCCTGCACGACCGCTATGAGGAAGCGCGCAAGGCCTGCGGCCGCTTCGTCGAGATTTTCGGACGCGAAAACTACTTCGTCGAAATCCAGGACCACGGCATTCCCGAGCAGCTTAAAATCATCCCCGACCTTCTGAAGCTCGCCGAGGAGTTCGGCCTCAAGGTCATCTGCACAAACGACGTCCACTACGTTAACCACAGTGACGCCGCCCCGCACGACGCCATGTTGTGCATCCAGACCGGCGCGAAGATCGAGGAGGAGAACCGCATGAAGTTCACCGGTTCTCAGTTTTACCTGAAGTCTCGCGAAGAGATGCTCACGATCTTCGGCGAGCGCCCCGACTCCCTCGACAACACTCAGCTCGTCGCCGACATGTGCGACCTCACGATCCCTTTTCCGAAAGGCTCCGAGCGTTACCCGCGCTACCCGCTGCCTGTCGAAGTCACCTCACGCAACGTCGCTCCCCTCGCCTACCTCGCCGAGCTCTGCGCCGCTGGCCTCACCCACCGCTACGGCTTCGATCCCGCCGAGGTCGCCTCCCACCCTGCCGTCGCCGGCCGCCTAGCCCCGCTCCTCGCACTCGCCCCCGGCCAAAAACCCACGCCACCCGATTACACCGGCCTCACGCAACAAGAGGAACTCGTCCTCCGCCTCCACTACGAACTCGCGATCATCGGCCTCACCGGCTTCGTGGACTACTTCCTCGTCGTCTGGGATTTCATCGCCTGGGCCCGCACTAAAAACATCCCCGTCGGCCCCGGCCGCGGCTCGGGCGCCGGCTGTCTCGTCGCCTACGTCCTCGGCATCACCAACCTTGACCCGCTCCGTTTCAAACTTCTCTTCGAGCGCTTCTTGAATCCCGAGCGCGTTTCCCCGCCCGACTTCGACATCGACTTCTGCATGCGCCGCCGCGTCGAGGTCATCGACTACGTCCGCCAAAAATACGGCAACGACTGCGTCGCCAACATCATCACCTACGGCACGCTCGGCGCGAAGGCCGTCATCCGCGACGTCTCCCGCGTCAACAGCCTCCCCTACGCCGACGCCGACCGCCTCGCCAAGATGATCCCCGACGAGCTCGAGATGACCCTCGAAAAGGCGGTCGAGAAATCCGCCGAGCTCCGCACTGAGCTCGACCGCAATCCCGTCGCCAAAAAAATCTTCGAGGCCGCCCGCGTCCTTGAAGGCATGGTCCGCAACACCGGCAAACACGCCGCCGGCATCATCATCACGGACAAGCCCCTCGACGAATTCGTCCCGCTCACGTTGCAGGAAGGCGACGTCACCGTGCAGTTCGACATGAACGCCGTGGGCAAGCTCGGCCTGCTGAAGATGGACTTCCTCGGCCTCAAGACCCTCACCGTCATCGCCGACGCCGTCGCCAACATCCGCCGTTCCGCCAACCCCGATTTCGACATCGAGAAAATTTCCCTCGAAGACGCCAAGACTTTCGCCCTCCTCAACTCCGGCCGCACCACCGGCGTCTTCCAACTGGAGTCCGGCGGCATGCAAAATCTCTGCCGTCAGATCAGCCTCTCATCGGTGGACGAAATCGTCGCCTTGATCGCCCTCTACCGCCCCGGCCCGATGGAGTGGATACCCGACTACGTCCGCGGCAAAAAAGCCCCGTCCACCGTCACCTACCCCCACCCTCTCCTCGAAGCCGTCTGCCAAGAAACCTACGGCATCATGGTTTACCAGGAGCAGGTCATGGAAGCCGCCAAGGTCATCGCCGGCTACACCCTCGGCGGCGCCGACATGCTCCGCCGCGCCATGGGCAAAAAAGACGCCGAGGCCATGTCTAAGGAGCGCACCAAATTCGTCGAAGGCGCCCTTCGCGTGAACGCCATCCCTGCGAAAACCGCCGACGCCATCTTCGACATCCTGAACAAATTCGCCGGCTACGGCTTCAACAAATCCCACTCCGCCGCCTACGCGATTCTCAGTTACCAGACCGGCTACCTGAAAGCCAACTACCCCGCCGAGTTCATGGCCGCCATGCTCAGCTCCGAACTGGGCAACTCCGAAAAAGTCTCCCACTTCGTCGCCGAGTGCGAAGCGATGGGCCTCGTCGTGCTCGGCCCCGATGTGAACGAATCCCGCGACATGTTCGCCCCCGTCGGCCAGAAAATCCGCTTCGGCATGGCCGGCATCAAAGGCGTCGGCGAAGGCGCCGCCCTCAAGGTCATCGAAGAGCGCGAAAAGTCCGGCCCCTTCGCCGACTTCGACGACTTCGTTTCCCGCGTGGACGCCAAAGCCCTCAACAAGCGCGTCCTCGAGCATCTCGTGAAAACCGGCGCCTTCGACTTCAGCGGCGCCTCGCGCAAAAAACTTTTCGACAACATCGACTCTTCCCTCGCCGCCGCCGTCGCCAATGCCCGCGACCGCGCCGCCGGCCAGAGCGGTTTCTTCGACATGCTCGCCGAGGAAGCCCCCGCCGCCGAAAAAAAATCCGCCGTCCGCGACCGCCGCGCCGAGCAGGAGGACGACTTCACCTCCGCCGACCGCCTCCAGTTCGAGAAAGAGCTTCTCGGTTTTTATGTCACGGGCCACCCGATGAACGCCTACCTCGGCCTCGCCGACGCACTCGACACCTGCGCCCCCGACGAGCTGCTCAACCTGGGCGACCGCGTCGAATTCCGCCTCTGCGGCATCGCCAGCAACCTCGTCAAAAAACTCGCGAAGAAAGACAACCGCCCGTGGTTCATGTTCACGCTCTCGACCAAGAAGGCGTCGCTCCAGCTCAACATGTTTGCCGACGCCACCGCGAAGTGGGCCATCAACCTCGCCGAGAACGCTCAGGTCGTCATCCTCGGCAACATCATCGTCGGCCAGGAAGGCCCGCGCATCAACGTGAAGGAATGCCGCCCGCTCGAAGCCTACGTCATGGGCCACATCAAACGCGTGACCTGGCTCCTCCACCCGCAGCACAAAGAACTCAACAACTTCCTCCGCACCCTCCGCGCAACGCTCGATAAAAACGCCGGTTCGACTAACACCAGCCTCGGTTTCCTCTTCGAAGACCGCATCACCGCCCTCTCCGACATCAGCGGCGCCTTGGGATGGAAATTAACCCCCGCCAAATTCCAAGAATTCCGCACCCACCCGGCCGGCGCCGGCGTGCAACTCGAAACGAAGACCCTCGAAATCGCCGACGACCGCAAGTGGTCTAAGAAATTTTAATTGCCCATGCCCGATTCCACTCTCCTCAACCGCGCCACCCTCATCATCGACCAAGTCACCGCCGAGAAACCGGCCGACTACGTCCTGCGCGGTGAACTCGGCGCCGCCAAATACCTCGACCCCGAGGAAAAACGCGACATCAGCCACGCCGTCTTCGCCTATTATCGCTGGTTCGGCTGGCTCGACACCAAGGCCGCCACCCAAGCCCGTGTCGCCTCCGCCCTCGATTTCCAGCGCAAGTTCGACGCCGACCCCGCCTCCTTCAAACCAGAGGCCCTTGCCGTCCGCGCCGTCCCTGCGTGGGTCGCCTCCGAGATCGACCTCACGCCCGCCTACCTGCGCCACCTCCAGCACGAACCCACCCTCTGGATTCGCGTCCAAAAAGAATTCGCCGCCGCCCTGCCCCGTTCCCTCGGCAATTGCACGCCCGCCGCCTCCGCGCTCATCCCCGAGGCCCTCCGCCCCACCGCCCTCGCTTACTCCGGCAAAACCGATCTATACAAAACCTCCGAATTCCAAAAAGGCGTTTTCGAGATTCAGGATCTCGCCTCCCAAATCGTCGGCCACGCCGCCGCGCCCAAGCCCGGCGAAACTTGGTGGGACGCTTGTGCAGGCCAAGGTGGAAAAACTCTCCACCTCGCCGAACTGATGGATAACAAGGGCCTCATTTGGGCCACCGACCGCAACACCGGCCGCCTCGCCGCCCTCCGCAAACGCGCCGCCCGCGCCCAGGTTTTCAACTACCGCGCCAACACCTGGAACGGCGGCCCCTTCCTCCCCACCAAGACCAAGTTCGACGGCATCCTCATTGACGCTCCGTGCAGCGGAGTCGGCACATGGCAACGCAACCCCCACGCCCGCTGGACGACCACGCCCAACGACGTGAAGGAACTCGCCGAGATCCAGCTCCAGCTCCTCAACCACGCCGCTGGCGCCCTCAAGCCCGGCGGACGCCTCCTCTACGCCGTCTGCACGCTCACCAAAAGCGAAACCATTGCCATCGCCGACGCCTTCACCACTACCCACGCCGCCGAGTTCGAGCCGTCGCCGGTCTTCGCTTCCGATCCTTCCGGCCACGCGCAGTTCTTCATCCAACCCCACGAATTCAATTCCAACGGTATGTTCATCGCCGCTTGGAAAAAACGTTAACCATTTTTCGGCCTCGTCGCTTTCGGCCCGGCGCATTCTTCCACCGAAAGCCGCAGTTGCCCGAGAAAAAGTTCCATCAACCGCTCCGCCTGTTTTTCAGTGAGCGTCTGCCGATCGTAGGTCAGATCAAACGCCAGCCGTCCCGCATAAACCGCGACGTTCAACACCGCCGCGACTCCGGGTTGCAAGGGGGTGGACGGCTTGATGTCCTCCAGCACCGCCCCCGGGACTTCCTGCTCGCGCCGCCGGTTTTTCAGCGGACTGCGCGAGAAAAACTGCCCCATGTTCGAAAGCGTCGCCGTTCCCAGCGCGCCCGGACGTCGCGCATAGCTCCTGATCCCTCCCGGCAAAAACCGGCGCAACCACAGCAAAGTAATGAACACAAAACCCAGGTCTTTGTTTTTCACCCATGCCATGTCCTCCAATGTGCGCCGCAAAAGCCGCTCCCGGTCCCCCGCCGTTCTGGCCGACCGCGACAGGCTGATCGCGCTCACCACGTTCACCGCAGGCAAAAAACGATCCGCCGGGCGGCGCAGCGAAACGGGCACCAGCAGTTGCAGCCAGTCCGTCGAACTTCCTACACCCTGCTCCTTGCGCCACAGCCCGATGGCCGAGTGAAAATCACGGATAAACAGATCGTTCGAAGTAGCATCCAGCCTCCCTGCCGCCTCGCTTACCCGACGTCGTTCCTCGGCCGTCAATCGGCGGCTGATGATCGCAGGCGGCAAAGACGAAAAAACGCCTCCGCTCCGCATCTCCGTCCCCGTGAGGGTAGCGACCTTCTGCCGGTGCAACACGTAACACGCGAGCAATCCCGCCACTTGGTGCGGGATCAGTAGGATTTTGTCCCACGCGCCCAACCCGAACCCATTTCGACTCGGCAGAAGCTCGGGTTGCAGCTCCGAGAAATCGACCGCCTGCCCCTGGTTCCGCGCGTAAGCGATCAGGATGTCCTCAACCATGAGGTTGATCCCCACGGAATCGCACAGCGAATGATGCACCTGCCAGACCAACGACGTCGCCTCGATTTTCCCGTCCGCCCCCGCCCGCTCTGTCGCCGTGATTCGAAAAGCCGGCTCCCGGGTAATATCCATCTGCCGAGTTTCCGGCCAGACACGTTCCCTCGCCCCCGGCTGCCACTCCACCACCGGACGCCAGCCCGGCACCGGCTCCCAAACCCATCGCCCTCGTCTCCGGCGGGCCACGCATCCGAACAACGGATGCCTCGTGATCGCCACTTCAACCGCTTCCTGCAATGCATCCTTCTTGAAGCCGCCCCGGAAATGACACTCCACAAACATCACCGCCGGACAGTCGGCACGGTCAATGTGCAGCATATATTCCTCGAATAAAGAAAGCGGCAGCCGTTTCATCGGTTGCCCGACCTCACCAGCGACCCGCGCCGACTGAAAGCAAAAAGGATGTTGTCATGCCAAACTCGCCGCCTGCAAATTCCCGAATTCATGTTGTCCACCCTCAAACACGCCTGGAACAACCTCCGGCTCCTCATGAGCGCCCGCGACAACGTGCTGGAGGCGTGGACACCCAAGGACTTCGTCCGCGAAATCGTCCCCGTGAACTGCCTCGGCCGCTGGATGTTTGTCATCAACGTCCCCGCCGGCGTGCAACAGGTCATGGTGACCAACGGGAAAAACTACCCCAAAAGCCCCATCAGCCGCCAGACCCTCAAACCCCTCCTTGGCAACGGCCTCTTCGTCAGCGAGGGCGAGCTCTGGCAGCGCCAGCGCAAGATCAGCTCTCCCGTGGGCCACTCCAACCGGCTGGCCGGCTACGCCGACACCGTCATCCGTGAAGGCCAGGCCATGCTGGCGGATTGGCGGCGCCGCCCCGCCGACTCCGAGATCGATGTCTCCGAGGCTTTCACTATTCTCACGGCGGACGTGATCTGCCAGCTCATGTTTAGCTACCGCTTGGGCGACAAGGTTCACACCCTCTACGATTCGTTCCAGGAATACACGGCCACTCACGGTCGCATGCACCTCGCGGAGCTCCTCGGCCTGCCCGACTGGCTCCCCCGCCCCGGCATGTTGAAAGGCCGCCGCGCCGTCAAAAAATTCGACAGCGTCATCCACGACATCATCGCCGCCAGCCGCGATGCCAACGGCGACATCCCCGACAACCTCATCCAGATGCTCGTCGCCTACCGCGACGAAAACGGAAAGCCCATGCCGCCGTCGCTCATCCGCGACGAGGTCGCCTCCATTTTCCTTGCCGGCCACGAGACCACCGCCCTCACCGTGGGCTGGGCGTTTTACCTGCTGGAACTCCATCCCGACATCGAGGCCCGCCTCCACGCCGAACTCGACCGCGTGCTCGGTGGTCGCACCCCGACTTTCGCAGATGTTCCCTCGCTGGTCTTCACCCGCGCCATCATTGACGAAACGCTCCGCCTCTACCCGCCCGTCCACGTCTTCTCCAAACAAGCCGTTGCCGCCGACGAGATCTGCGGACAAAAAATTCCCGTCGGCTCCTACATTACCATCAGTTCCTGGGTCCTGCATCGTCACAAGTTGCTCTGGGAAGATCCGGACGCCTTCAAGCCCGACCGTTTTCTTCCCGAGAACAGCGACAAGATCATCCCCTTTTCCTACATCCCCTTTGGCGCCGGCGCGCGCGTCTGCCTTGGCAAACACCTCGGCCTGCTCGAGTCCGTCCTGTTGCTCGCGATGATCGCGCAGTCGTTCAAACTCCGCGTGCGCGAAGGCTTCGTCGTAAAACCCGTCGGCCGCATGACCCTGCGTCCCCAGGGCGGCCTGCCCATGCGCATCACGCCGCGCCAGCCCTTGTCTTCGTGAGCGGAAAAATCACCGCCGCCACCGTCCGCGCCGATTTTAACGACCCGCTTGCGGTCGTCCACTACGCGCACGCCGCCCACCACCTCGGCCTGTGGGAATCCGAACGCCTGCTCATCGAGTGTTTCTTCCCCGACAAAACCGCCCGCCTCCTCGAGGCCGGCTGCGGCGCGGGCCGCGTGACCCTCGGCCTCTGGGAACTCGGCTACCGCCACCTCACCGCCTTCGACTTCGCCGAAGATCTGGTCGCTCAGGCCGTGAGCCTCTTCGCCGAACGCGCCGTGCCTGTCGCGATCCATCACGCCGACGCCACGAAACCCTTGGCTCGTCTCCGCTCAAAAGGACCGCGCTTCGAGGGCGTTCTCTTCATGTTCAACGGCCTCATGCAGATTCCCGGCCGCGACAACCGCCGCGCCGCCCTCCGCGAACTCGCCGCCGTCGTCGTCCCCGGCGCTCCCTTCCTCTTCACGACGCACGACCGCGACCACTCCCGCGCCGAAAAAGTCGCCTGGCGCCTCGAAGCCCTCCGCTGGGCCAACGGCACGCAGGACCCGCGCCTACTCGAATACGGCGACCGTTACTTTGAGGACGATGTCGGCAGCCGCACGTTCATGCACCTTCCCGCCCGCGCCGAAATTTTGGAAGACCTCGCCGCCACCGGCTGGCTGCACGAGCACGACGTAATGCGCCGCGACGTCGCCAAGGAGTCGCGCCAGGTCGAGGATTTCTCCGACGAATGCCGCTTCTGGATCGCCCGCAGCTCGTAGTCCCTAGAGCGCACCCATAGACTATCAAAAAACGTAAGAATCTCTATACCCGGCAACCTTGACGTCTCTCCGTCGCAGCGCCAAATGACGACGTCCGTCACCACTGCGCCCACTCATCAATAATTGATAAAATTCACCCAGACTCTTTTGGATCGCCGCCCTTCGGTGCAGGCGAAATACACATTCTATTTGGACGCAGTCCTCACGTCCGGACTGCTTTTATTTCTCGCCTGGCAGTCAGCAACCACCTGGCGCAAGTGGCCCGACCTCATCATCGATTACGGTCGCGAGCTCTACGTGCCGTGGCAGGTGGCCAACGGTGCCGTCCTCTACCACGACATTGTTCACTACTACGGCCCGCTCGGAATCTCACTCAACGCGGCCCTCTTCCGCATCTTCGGAGCCGGCTTCGACACCCTCTTCTTCGCGAGCCTTATCTTGTTGGCTGTCTTTACCGTGAGCCTGCAACTGCTGCTCACCCGACTCACCGACCGACTCACCGCCACGCTCGCAAGTCTTCTGTTTCTGAGCGCCTTTGCTTTTGGAAACTACGTCGGCATCGGCAACTACAACTTCGTTTCTCCCTACTCCCACGACACCGTTTATGGCATCTATCTATGCGTTGTCCTGCTCGCCACACTATGGGCGTGGCTATCATCCGAACGCCTCGCTTGGATGATCCCGGCTGGGCTTGCCTTTGGCGGAACCTATCTCACTAAACCTGAAATCACCATCGCTGCGCTGGCGATTTCAGTTCTAGCCGCCCTCGCCAACGGCTGGTTGATCCTCACGTCAACCGACATCCTTCGCCCGCCCGCGAACCGGATTTCTCGGCTGCTCCCCGCGCTCAGGGCCTGGCTGCTCTGGCTGGTCTGGGCGCTGATGCCCGTGCTCGCCTTCAATCTCTGGTTCGCCGCCCGCATTCCAGGCCCCGACGGATGGCGGTCTATCCACAGCGGATGGACCGCCATCTTCGGCAACAGGACGCTACGCGGGTCCCTGACTAATCTGACTTTTATGGGCATGGACCACCCTGGAGAAAACCTCACCCGCGTCCTGTCCTCCTCCGCATGCGGACTGCTGGCCATCGCAATCCTTGCAGCGCTCGACTGGGCCGGCGGGCGCCTGCGCAAGACCTCACCGGCGGCCGCAACGGCCTGCATCGTCGCCTTGTTCGCCTTCACCGCCTGGCTCCTGTTCACACTCTCCCGAGATTTTTTGCAGGTCGGACACATCCTAATCGGCACGAGCAGCCTGCTGCTGATTCAGCGTAGTGTGCGATTTATGCGGTCCACCGGCTCGCGCCCCGAACGGGCACAACTGGCCGCACAGGCCCTATGGTCGGCGTTCGGGGCCGCGATGCTCCTGAAGATGCTGCTTAACCCCCGCATCGAGCACTACGGCTTTTTTCAGGCGATGCCCGCCACCCTCGACCTTGTCATGTTCCTTGTCCATGAACTCCCCCGACTGCAGGGTCGCTTCGGCGGCGCGAAAAAGCCCTGTCGCATATCAGGCATCATCCTCATCCTGACACTGTCCATCGGTTTGTGCGCTCGCTCCCACAAAATCTGGAACTGCAAAACCATGACCGTGGGCTCCGGTCACAACACTCTGAAAACCTTCTCGGAAAACATCAATCCAATGGGGTCCATCGTCGAGACTGTGCGAAAAGACATTCTGCTCAACCATGCCGACGCGCGGACGCTCACAGTGTTCCCCGAGGGCGTGAGCCTCAACTTCCTCTTCCGTCTCAAAAACCCCGTTGCCCTTTATGAATTTGCCCCTCCTGCCCTGGCTTTTTACGGACAGGACCGCTTGCTGGCCGAGCTTGAGCGCACCCCACCAGATCTGATCATTCTGATCAGCCGTGATATTAGCGAGTTTGGGTCGCCTGCCTTCGGTTGGGACGAGATCTCCGGTCGCCGTTTGCTTGGATGGATGCAGACGCATTATTCCATCGCCACCCGGATCGGCGACAACCCGCTCCAACCGGACCAAGCCGGAGCAATCCTGCTTGCGAGGAAGAAATAAATCCAAAGGACAAGCATTCCATTCTCTCCAAACCAGAGAAAGATTCAGCGAACGATCCGGTCCCCGCACCCCTGACTTGCCCTCTTCGCTCCCGCCACTCATGTTGGCCGGCTACCACATGCCCGACCTCACCGATCGCAACTGGCTTTGGTTTGCCACCGCGTTTTACCTCGCGGGGTTTGTGCTGGGCGCGCTGGCCCTGCTCAGGGAGCGCCGCCAATCCCAGGCCGTTATCTACGCCCTCGTCCTCGCCGGCTTCGTCATCCAGTCGATAGGGCTTTATGAACGCGGACTCGCCGTCAAAGGCTGCCCGCTTGGCAACACATTCGAGATTTTCCAGTTCACCGCGTGGTCGGCCATTTCACTGTATCTGGTCGTCGGGCCGACGTTTCGCCTGAGCTTGCTGGGCTTCTTCACTTCCCTGATGTCAGCCGTGCTCACGTCCGTCTCGCTGGCCATTCCCGCTTGGGACGCCACCCGCCGGATCGGCGCGTTTGGCGGCAACTCCTGGATCGAGTTTCACGCCGCGCTCGCCCTGTTCAGCTACGGCGTGTTTGCCCTCCTCGCGCTCACCGCAGTCATGTATCTGCTCCAAGTCTTCAGCCTTAAAAAGCAGCATCTCCGCGGGCTTTTCGCCTTCCTCCCGTCGATCCGCGATCTCGACCACATCAACCTCCGCCTGCTGCTGGCCGGCGTGATGATCCTCACCGCCTCCATCGCGGTCGGCTCCGTTTACTGGTTGCAGGACTTGGACAAGGTCAACGTCGCCAAAGTCGTCACCACCCTCGCTGTGTGGGCCACCTACGCCGTCGCGCTCGGCCTGCGTCTCAAGACCCTCCTCGTCTCCAAACGCTTCGCCTGGACCTGCATCCTGCTCTTTGCCGCCGCGCTGCTCTCGCTCAAGCCGGTCAACTCCAGCCGCCAGCCCCTGCCCGCCATGCCGCCTGCGTCCGTCCAGCGATGAGCGAACCCGCCGCCACCCTGTTCCTCCTCGGCGCCAGCCACCGCACCGCACCGATGGAGCTGCGCGAACGCCTCGCGCTCACCGCCGACAAAATCGAGTCGTTTCACGCCGCGCTCGGCTCACTCCAAGGCCTGCGCGAGATCACCGTCCTCAACACCTGCAACCGCGTCGAGTTCTACGGCGTGGCCGACTCCCCCGACTCCGTCGCACGCCTGCAGGAAACTTTCTGCGCGTTTCAAGGCCTGTCCTCCGAAGCCTTCGCCGCCATCTGTCTCCAGGCCCACGGTCGCGCCGCCATCGAACACCTGCTCTCCGTCGCCTGCGGCATCGAGTCCCAGATGCTTGGCGAGACCGAGATCCTCGGTCAGGTGAAGGACGCCTACGCCGAGGCCCAGACCCGCCGCACCACCGGCCCCGTGCTCAACCGCGTTTTCCAGAAAACCTTCCAATACGCGAAGCACGTCCGCAGCCACACCGCCATCAACGAAGGCCAGATCAGCATCGCCAACGTCGCGGTGGATCTCGCCATGAAGATCTTCGGCGACCTTTCCTCGACGCGCATCCTGCTCCTCGGCGCCGGCGACATCGGCGAGAAAACCGCCAAGGCCTTCCAGAGCCGCGGCGCCGCCTCGCTAACCGTCGCCAGCCGCACGTTCGTCCGCGCCATGGAACTCGCCACCACCTTCAACGGCACCGCGCTCCCGTGGGAACACGTCACCGAAAAGCTCGGCGACTACTCGGTCATCGTCGGCTCCACCGCCGCGCCCGACATCGTCGTCAGCACCGCCGACGTGGTCGCCGCGATGAAGAAACGCCGGGCCGATCCCCTCTTCTTCATCGACCTTGCCCTGCCCCGCGACATCGACTCCGCCGTGGCCAAACTGGAAAACGTCTTCCTCTACAATCTCGACGACCTCGCGAAGATTGCGGAGCAAAACCTCGCGGCCCGCACCGCCCACGTCGCCCTCGCCCGCCAGATCGTCGGCGAGAAATCCGAGGCCATCTGGAAACAAATCGAATCCCAGGCCGGCGGCGTATTCCCCTCTCGCCACATCGAAACTGCCGCGCAAAAAAAAATATGAATTCCTACGACCCCGCAGCCCTGAAACAGTCCGCAGACCGGATGCATCGCCAAGCCAAGGCGGCGGTATTCGGCGGCATCGCGGCGGGCCTCATGACCGGCAGTCTTTTCGGCTATGCCGCCACCTTGATGTTTTCATCGCCCCATCTTCTTGTCGCGCCCGGCGCCGTCGCAGGAGCAATCACGGGAATAATCATAGGACGGCAACGCGCCCTCGGCCTCCGCCTCCAAGCCGAAACGGCCTTCTGCCTGATCGAAATCGAAAAAAACTCGCGAAAATTCCCGCCCTCCTGAGGCGCGGCGCGGATCACCCCATCTGCCGCGCCACCCAATCCGCCGCCGTGCCGTTCGCCGGTCTGCGCAGCGAGGCGCGCAGACGTTCCGCCTGAGACTGCGTGCGGATGAGGCGATCAATGTTACCCAGGCAATCCGTCAGCTCCGCCGCCAACGCCTTCGGGCTGGCCGCGCCCTGGATATACTCAGGATACATCGGTTCCTTGAGGAGCAGGTTAGCGATGCCGATATACTCGATCTTCACCAGCAGGCGACCCATCAGATAAGTCAGCGGATTCGCTCGGTATGCGATAGCACCGGGAATCGCCGCGAGCGCACAGTGCATGGACATCGTGCCACTCGATGTGAGCACCGCCGATGCCGCCACCGGCGCGCCCGTGGGCAGCAGGCGCACGTTCGCCGGCGGATTGGCCGTCTTCAGCACTTCAAGAATGTCATCGCTCGGATAAAGCACCACCGCGTCGCGCCTGCCGTAGGCGGCATGACCGGCGAGCAGCAGCGGAAAAATCCGCCCGACCGCCTGCTTGCGGCTGCCCGGCAGCAGGAGAATCGGTCCGTTGGGATCGTAACGCACCGGCGGCTCGTGGCCCTCGGCCAGAAACGGATGACCCACAAACTCGACCGGCAGCGACGTGTCCTTGTAGCAATCCACCTCGAACGGGAAAATCACCGCAAGCGCATCGAGGTGCTTCGCCATCGTGAACCGACGTCCGCCCTTCCACGCCCAGATCTGCGGAGAGATGTAGTAGATGAGTTTGATCGCACCGCCGCCTTTCACCGAAAGCCCGCGGTCGAACAGCGCCTTGGCGAGACGCAGGTTGAGCCCCGGATAATCCACAAAGCACACCGCGCGCGGCTTGTATTCCTCGATCCAGCGGAGCGTCTCGTGAAACAGCGCCTTGAAAAACGAGTAGTTTTTCAACACCTCCACCAGTCCGACGACCGAGGAGGCCGTGAGATCGTGGAGAAGCTGCGCGCCCGCTCCGGCCAGCTCGGGACCGCCGAGCGCCGCGATGACGAGCCCCGGCTGCTTGGCACGCAGATCGCGCACCATGGTGGCCGCATGTTGGTCGCCCGAATGCTCACCCGCGAGGATGAGCAAATCCACCCGACCGCCATTCGGCGGCGGCAGGCGAAAGGGCAGCAGTTGGGGCGCGGCGCTCATCGTTGAAACACGGGATTTATTTCTTCGCCGTCTTGATCTGCTCCGTGATCTGAATGGCCACCTCAAGGGCGGTCATCGCGAGTTTTGCGCCGACCTTGGGCTGCCTAAGCTCCGCCACGCTCTCGGTGAAATGTTGCAGCTCCAGCTTCAGCGGCTCGTCTTTCTCGATCGGAATATCCTCGACGGGAATCGAACTGGCATCACCCGCCTTGGCGAGGCCGACCTTGAGCTTGAGGCCGTAGGCGATGAGATCGCTCTTCTTCACGAGGTGCCCCTTCTGGTTCATGAAATCAAGGGAGAGGTAGGCGTTGTCCTGGAAGATGCGGATCTCGCGGTTTTTCTTCAGGCTCATGCGGCTCGCGCTGAGGTTGGCCACGCAGCCGCTCTCAAACTCGATGCGGGCGTTGGCGATGTCCTCGGTTTTGGAGAGCACGTTGATGCCGACGCTGTCGATCTTACGGATGGGCGACTTAACGAGGGCGAGCACGATGCCGATGTCGTGGATCATCAGGTCGAGCACCACGCCGACCTCCGTGCCGCGCGTGGTGTAGGGCGCAAGGCGCTCGGCGGTGATGTAGCCGGGGCGGTCGATGTGTTTCTCCATGAAACTCATCACCGGATTGAAATGCTCGATGTGACCGACCTGCACGATGCAGTGGTTGGCCTGCGCGGCGGCGAGCACCTGCTCGGCTTCCTCCAGCGTGGCGGTGATGGGCTTTTCGATGAGCAGGTGGCACTTCTTCGCGAGCAACGGCAGCGCAACGAGGGCGTGCTTGTCGGTCGGCACGACCACCGAGATGGCATCACAGGCGTCGCCAAGTTCCTCGATGCTGGCGAAGCGGCGGCAGTTGTATTTGGCGCAGATTTCCTTGGCGCGCTCGTCGCTCGCCTCAAAAATACCGGCAAACTCGACGTTGGGCAACGAGGCGTAGATGCGCGCGTGGTGCTGGCCGAGCGAGCCGACGCCGGCGACGCCGCATTTAATCTTGGGCTTGGAGGAGGAGAACAGGCTCATGGGAACTTGGGGTTGGCTGGCGGAATCAGGCGGTGTTCAAGGCACCGTTGTGCATCAAAAGGGAGCGGCTGGTCTTGGCGGCATGGGCGGCGTTGTGCGTGACGAGCACCAGCGCGGTTTGCGTTTCGGCGCAAAGTTGAAGCAGCAGAGCGATGACGGCGTCGCCGGTCTTTTCATCGAGGTTGCCCGTGGGCTCGTCGGCAAGGATGAGTTGCGGCGAGTTGATCAACGCGCGGGCCACGGCGACGCGCTGGCGTTCGCCGCCCGAAAGATGCGCCGGCACGTGGTGCGCGCGCTCGGCCAGGCCCACGCGGGCGAGCATCGCCTTCGCGCGGTCGCGCTCGGCGGAACCCACCGGACCAACCATGCGCATGGCCATGACCACGTTTTCCAGGGCGTCCAGCTCCGGAATCAGGTAGAACGACTGGAAAACCATTCCGAGAAACTTCGCGCGGCGGCCGGTGCCGGTGTCGGTCGAGCCCGCCCACAGCACTTCGCCGGCGTCGGGCTGGTCGAGACCGGCGAGCAGGTGCAGCAGCGTCGATTTGCCGGAGCCGGACTCGCCGCGGATGCTCACGCTCTCGCCACGCGCAACGGTCATAGCGACATCGTTGAGAACCTCTAGGCGGCGGTCGCCGCTCAGGTAAGTTTTGCGCAAGGCGCGGGCTTCGAGGATGACGTTACTCATTGCGCAAAGCCTCCACGGGTTTGAGGCGGGCGGCGCGCCACGCGGGGATGATGCCGGCCATCGTCGAGATCACGATGGTGCTGGCGATAATGAGGAGGAGATCTCCCGGCTGGAGATAGGCGGGGACGTTGCTGAACTGGTAGAACCGCTCGAGCGCTTCCTGGCTGCCGGTGAGCTTCGTGAAGAGATGCAGGATGTCGTTGCGGACGTGGAGAAACCCAAACCCGAACGCGAGTCCGCAGACCGTGCCGCTCACGCCGATGAGCAGACCCTGAAAACAAAAGCACAGTGCAACCTCACGCGGACTGCCACCCAGCGCGCCGAGCAGTCCGATCTCGCGGGTCTTGCGCACGACCGAGATGAGTAGCGAGCTGGTCACCGAAAAGGCCGCCACCACCACGATGAAAAGCAGCAGGATGAAGATAAGATTTTTCTCCAGTTGCAGGACAAACAGAAAGTCTTGGTTAAGCTCCATCCACGAACGAGCCTCCAAGCCGGAAGCGGGCGGCAGGGCGGCATTGATGCGGCGAGTGACGACATCGGGATCGAGGCCGTCGACGATCTTCACGTCGAAGCCGTGCACCGCGTTGCCGAGGCCGTAGAGGTCCTGCATGCGGCGCAGGGTCACGAGCACCGTGCTGCTGTCGAGCTGCTGGTGGCCGATTTCAAAGATGCCCGAAATCGTGAGTTCGCGCGGGAGAAACACCTCGTCGTTCTTGAGTTTCTCCAACTGCAACGGGGAGGAAATCTGGACCTTGTCGCCCACGTTCGCGCCGATCGAGTAGGCCAGTTGTGAACTGAGGATGATCGTGTCGTCGTCGAGGTCGCCAAGGGTGCCGTTGTGAATGTAGCGCGTGAGCGGAATGACGTCGTTGATGTGCGTGAGATCGATGCCCTGAATCCCTGGGAAGATCGGCTTCCGGTTGTATTCCAGCATGACCACGCCTTCGGCAAACGGCGTCACGCCTGTCACGCCGGGGACTTTGGCTACGAGTCCCATGATCGCCTTCGGGTTGTTGACGAGACCAGAGCCGCGGATTTGCACGTCGCCCTGCGTGTCCACAATCATGCGCCGAATCTCATGCCCGAAGCCGCCCATCACACTGATGGAAACGACGAGCAGCGCCACGCCCAGCGCCACGCCCAGCACCGAGATCGCCGTGAAAAACGGGAACTTCTTCCCGGTCGGGAAGAGCTGTTTCAGGGCGAGGTAGAGATACCAAGGCATGGGATGGGTAATTCTTTCTCTTTCTTCTTAATCTTTATCGTTCGTCAGGGCCGATCCACGGAGGAGAAAGAGAACGATTAAGAGGAAAGAGAAAGATCGGACTTCAGCTTCCCGGGCGCAACTGCGGGTAAAGAATCACGTCGCGGATGCTTTCGGCGCCTGTGAGCAAGATGCACAGGCGGTCGATGCCGATGCCCATGCCGC